>NZ_CP119566.1:1809205-2128411 GCF_029277445.1 Pararhizobium qamdonense
GGGAAAGATCGGGACGCTGGCCGATGTCGGCGCCTACCTGCATCGGATCAAGGAGGCCGAGCCGCGCTTTACCGGCCGGGCGATCAAGAATATCACCGACGCGGTCAAGATGCGGGCCATGGACGTCGATCTGCCGGATGACTGGTTTGCGACGCCGCAAGCCTTCATGCACAAGACCTATGACGAGAAGAAAGCCATGATCGAGACCCTGCGCGGCCCGATCACGCTGGAGATGGTCCTGCAGGAAATCAACCGCTACGCCGACAGCGAGTTCCGCTACACCGACAAATCCGACGATGCAGCCGTCACCGAGATCATCCGCCGCGAACGCCAGCGCGAGAAGGCGGTGCGAGAGATCGAGGCGATGAAGGCGGACGGGCGGTGGCAGGGTTAGGGCGAATGCTGCCATTCCCTAGCTGTTATGGAAATGACGCTGAAGCCGTGTTATAGGGTACACACGTATCCCAGATGGAAAATTGTCATGGCCAAGCAAACAGCAATCCGTCTTTCCGACGAGACCTATGAAAGATTGCAGGCTCTCGCCGCGCGCACCGGACGGACGGCGACATTCTATATTCGCCAGGCGATCGAAGAGCATCTGGAAGATCTTGAAGACATCTATCTTGCCGAGAGTGTCTTGGAGAAAATCCAGAGAGGCGAAATGGGCACGCGGCCGCTCAAAGAGGCGATGGAAGAACTTGGCCTGGACGATTGATCTTTCCGACGCTGCCGATAAAACATTGCGGAAAATCAGCAAATCCGACGCAAAACGGATTGCGGGCTTTCTCTACCAGCGGGTGACGGCACTCGACAATCCCCGGCAACTTGGCCAGGCTTTGCAAGGTTCGAAACTGGGCGATCTGTGGCGCTATAGAGTTGGAGATTTTCGAGTTCTTTGCAAAATCCAGGACAGCCGTCTGGTTGTTCTGGTTATCGAAATCGGGCATCGCCGCGATATCTACAGATAACGAAACTCCTCTAAGGCCCAGCCAAACCGCATGAAACGCCTCCTCGAAGCCGAACTGATCTATGGCCGCCTGCTCGATATTTCCGAGCCGCATCTGATTGCGCGCTACAACAAGGCGCTGCAGGGGTTCGGCCTGCGCCCGACGGCGCTTGCGTCCTTTCAGATCGACATGACGGGGTTTTCGCCTGAAATCGCAGATGAACTGGGCGATCGCGATTATCTCGATCCCAACCGTGTCAACCGCCGCTTCATCATCATGACGCCGGATCAGGAAGAGCTGCCGGTTGTTCATACCAGCTTTTCCAACACCGCCGCCCTGATGCACGAATTCTTCGGTGCCAACAGGCGGGCAATCAATGCGGTGACGATCAAGGATGCGCTTTACGGCGAGATCGAGGATTCCGTCTCTGTCGTCAACGATATCGATGATCTGCTCTCGATCAACGAGGTGCGGTTTCGTGTTTTGTCGGCCGAGGACATGCTTGGCAAGGCTGCCGAACTGCGCTCGCTTGTCGACCGGTTGAAGACGGTGCCGGCGGCCTGGGCTGATGATGCACTGTTGAACCGGATGGTCGATCTGGCAAAGGTCACCGGCGATATCCGCGAAAATGCGCTGGTGCCGGACAAGCTGGTCTTTCGCCACGATGCCTTCTGGGCCAATCATTTCGGTGGCGTCTATGTGTTTCTGGACGAAAAGACCACGACGGTAATCTGCGATCCCTCGGTGCCGGGTTTCCGGCGCTCTAGACCGTGGCAGGTCGGTTATATCAGCCTGTCCGACCATCAGCGCATCTACGAGTTCCTGGCCTCGACCAACCGGTTGCAATTGCCGCAGGCGTCCTGGGTGCAGGATTCGGGCCTTTATCAGCACCGTGCCGACATGGCGTTGCGAGCCCTGGTCAATCAGGCGGACCCGACGACGGATCTCAACGCGATCGATGCGATCTGGCTGCAGACCTGGATACACCGCAATTCCGCGCTGGTCTCTGCGGATGGCGTCTATCCGTTCCTGCAGACGATGATCCGCACGATTGCGGCATCGGGCAGCATCAAGATGCAGGACGTTGGGCCGGAAAACCGCTTTCTCCTGGTGCGCGCCGCCCCCGATCATCCCGATCAGTGGCTGACAAACCGGCTGATCGCGCAGCTTTGCCCCAGCGATTTCGTCTCCCGCTTCGTCTTTGACAAGCAGGGGTTTTATGCAGCCTATGAACAATACAGCGAAAAGTTCAGGGAATATGTTGTGGCAACGCTGACCAGCACATATCTCAGGGACAAGCTGGCGTTCCGCAAACGCCTTTATGGCCTCAAGGAGGATAATACGAATGCTTGATCCGATCGTCGCGTTTTTTCAGCGTCTGTTTGCAGCGATCGGCCGGGGCATTGGCCTGGTGGTGTCCTGGATACTGTTTCCCTTCGTCACGCTGGCTAACTGGTATGGCGGGCGGGCCTGGATCATCAAGGGGCCGATCGGCCTTGGCCTGCTTCTGTTGATCGCCCTCTACGGCTATTTCATCTGGCAGACGCAGGTCTGGACCAATTTCGATCCGGATTACCCGAACCGCTATAATCTTGCCGAGCGCAAGAATGATGCGGGTCTTCCTGTCAAGGTGGCGGCCGGCCAGACGGCGCCGGCCAATGCCTGCGAGCGTTCGGCGATCGTCGATGTCACCGCCGATCTGATCGATTACAATGTCAATCAGAACGCCTGGGTCTCATCGATGGTGCTGTTTAAGGCCGGGCTTTTCGGGATGGACTGGGATCGCACGCCATGGCTCGACAACAAGGCGTCGTTCCAGCGGGGCGTCAACGAGGCAGTGCGCCGCACGACGGTCGAACTCGTCGATTCGCTGGTGCGCATGCGCGGAACCTCCGGCATCAATCCGCAGCTGCAGAGCGTGCGCAGCAAGATGCAGTATGAGGAAACCAACTGGTATTTCGGCCTGTCGCCCTTCGGCTTCCTGACGCCGACGCCGACGCAATATCGTGCCGCATTGGCAGATCTTCGCAGCTTCAACGACCAGCTGGCCACCTGTGCTGCCACCTTCGACGCCCGCGCCGACAATTTCCTGGAATTCATGGACCGCGTGTCGAGCTCGATCGGCAGCACGTCTGCCATGTTGCGCGAGCGTTCCGAGAATTATAATGGCGGCTGGTTCGATACGCGTGCGGATGACCGCTTCTGGTTCGCCTATGGCCAGCTCTACGGCTATTACGGCATCCTGACGGCCACCGGTGCCGATTTTGACGGCGTCATCAACCAGCGCGGTCTGGCGCCGATCTGGAACGAGAGCATCAAGCAGATGCGCGCTGCCCTGCGCATTCAGCCGCTTATCATTTCCAATGGCCAGGAAGACGGCTGGATCATGCCGACGCATCTGGCAACGCTCGGCTTTTACGTTCTCAGGGTGCGCTCGAACCTTGTCGAAATGCGCGACATCCTCGCCCGCTAAGTCCAGACAGCATCTTGGAGACGGAGGGACCACGTTCCTCCGTCTTTTTGTCTGATTTTTCGAGAAAATCACCGATTTTCTGCGTTTTCCCGCTTCACTTCTGAACAAAATGATGGAAAGCGCCGCCGCTTCGCGCTCATATGCTCTCAGACCAAGAAAAAGGTGGAACGGGAGAGACACCATATGGCCGACGTGAAATCCGATATCGAAATTGCCCGCGCAGCGACGAAAAAGCCGATCCTGGAGGTCGGTGCCAAGCTTGGAATTCCACCCGAACATCTGCTTCCCTACGGCCATGACAAGGCCAAGATCAGCGCCGACTTCATCGCGCAGCAGAAGGGCCGGCCTGACGGGCGGCTGATCCTGGTGACTGCGATCAATCCGACGCCGGCCGGTGAAGGCAAGACGACCACCACGGTCGGCCTTGGTGATGGCCTCAACCGCATCGGCAAGAAGGCGGTCGTCTGCATCCGTGAGGCGTCGCTTGGCCCCTGTTTCGGCGTCAAGGGCGGGGCAGCCGGCGGCGGTTATGCGCAGGTGGTGCCGATGGAGGACATCAACCTGCATTTCACCGGCGATTTTCATGCGATCACGTCCGCGCACAATCTGTTGTCGGCGCTGATCGACAATCATATCTACTGGGGCAACGAGCAGAATATCGACATCCGCCGTGTCGCCTGGCGCCGGGTGATGGACATGAACGACCGCGGCCTTCGCCATATTGTCGGCTCGCTCGGCGGTGTGGCCAATGGTTTTCCGCGCGAAACCGGGTTCGATATCACCGTTGCATCCGAAGTGATGGCGATCCTGTGTCTGGCCACCGATCTCAAGGATCTTGAAAAGCGCCTCGGCGATATCATCATCGCCTACCGCCGCGACAAGACGCCGGTCTTTGCCCGCGACATCAAGGCGGATGGGGCGATGACCGTTTTGCTCAAGGATGCGATGCAGCCGAATATCGTCCAGACGCTGGAAAACAACCCTGCCTTCGTGCATGGCGGCCCGTTTGCCAATATTGCCCATGGCTGCAATTCGGTGGTGGCGACGACGACGGCGCTGAAGCTGGCCGATTATGTCGTGACCGAAGCCGGTTTCGGGGCCGATCTCGGCGCGGAAAAATTCTTCGACATCAAGTGCCGCAAGGCAGGGCTGAAGCCGGATGCGGCTGTGATCGTCGCCACCGCCAGGGCGATGAAGATGAATGGCGGCGTCAAGAAGGAGGATCTTGCCCAGGAGAATGTCGATGCCGTCCGCAAGGGCTGCTCCAATCTCGGCCGCCATATTCAAAACGTCAAGAAGTTCGGCGTGCCCGTCGTTGTGGCGATCAACCATTTCACGCTGGATACGGAAGCCGAGATCAAGGCAATCAAGGACTATGTCGCCACGCTTGGCGCGGAAGCGATCTTATGCCGGCATTGGGCGGAGGGGTCGGCCGGGATCGAGGAACTGGCCCGCAAGGTGGTGGCACTGGCTGAAAGCGGCCGCTCGCAGTTCTCGCCGCTTTATCCCGACGAGATGCCGCTGTTCAAGAAGATCGAGACGATCGCCAAGGATATCTATCACGCCGACGCCGTCATCGCTGACAAGTCGGTGCGCGATCAATTGCGGACCTGGGAGGAGCAGGGTTACGGCCATCTGCCGGTCTGCATGGCCAAGACCCAGTATTCGTTCTCGACCGACCCGAACCTGCGCGGCGCGCCGACTGGCCACACCGTTCCGATCCGCGAGGTGCGGCTATCGGCCGGGGCTGGCTTCATCGTTGTCATCACCGGCGAGATCATGACCATGCCGGGCCTGCCACGGGTGCCGTCGTCGGAGAAAATCTTCCTCAACGCGGATGGGTTTATCGAGGGGCTCTTTTAGCACTAGCGAGACACCCGGAGGGCCGGCGAATGCCGGTTCCTCCGGGTGTAACGCGGCGCTCAGCCATAGGGGCCGAGATAATCGATCTTGCCAACGGCGACGCCCTGGTTGCGCAGGATGTCGTGCGCCGTTGTGACATGGAAGAAGAAGTTAGGCAGGGCGAATTTCAAGACGTAGTCATCGCCGGCAAAGGTGAAGCTGAGCTTGCCGAAGGTGACCGCAACATCCCTGGTGTCGCTACCCTCCAGATCGGACGGTTTGACAGTCTCCAGATAGGCGATCGTCTTGGCGATGCGTTCGCGCAGTTCGGAAAAATTCTTCTCGTCATCCGGAAAGCCGGGTGCTGCGACGCCGGTGAGGCGGCCGATGGTGTTTTTCGACGTGTCGCTGACGCGCTGGATCTGGGCTGACAATGGCAGCATATCCGGCGCAAGCCGCGCGTTGAACAGGTCGTCCAGCGGAATTTTCTGCTTGGCCGCGTGCGATTCGGCCTTGTCGAGCAGGCCGGCGAGGATGTTGAGGCCGCGGATGAAGACGGGGACCGAGAGTTTGAACATGGAGACGGACATTGAAAATCCTTTGAACGGAGGCCGTGGGTGGCCCGGATGTCCTCAGCAAGTGGGACGTCGCCAGGCCTTGGGCAAGATGCATCACTCGTTTTCTGCGGCCACGGCTAGTCTAAGCCGCTAGCGGCAATACCTGTACCCGCCCTTGCGCTCGATCACGTCGAAATGCAGATGGTTTTCATGGGCCTCATCGCTGCCGGGATCGAGCACGGTTTCGAAATAGAGGCAGCCCGTTGCCGTCACCGCGCGCTGAAAGGCTCCGGCCAAAGTCGAATCCTCGTCGCGCGGCTGGATTTCGATCGACTTGCCGTTCTTGAAGGTGAAGGAGGCGATGTCGATGGCGTTGCCGCGCGCATGCTCGGAAATTTTGCCGGTCTTGGCGTTGTTGCGCAGGCGGCAGATATAGCTCGATGCCTGGTTGATCGTGGTGAGTTCCCCCTCGCTTTCAAGCGCAACCTTGGCTGCCGGCAGAACCGCATCCTTGGTCCAGCGTGCCAGTTCCAGCGCCGTCTCGCATCGCATTGTGCCTTCTGGCTTCAGCGTGATGCCGGGCAGGACGGTCGATAACGTCAATGGCTTGTCGATGCCGCACCCTCTGCCGTCATCGATCCGCGGCACTTCCTTGAACACAGCGCCGATCGCCTTCAGGTCTACCAGACAAGCGGCATAGTCCTTCCCGTCCTCGGGCTTGATCGTCAGCACCGGTTCCGGCGGCTTCTGATCAGCCGCAGGCTTTGCGTCCACCGGGTTTTCAGGCTTTGCCTCGCTTGCTGGCGCCTTTCCGTCTTCCTTCGTCTGCGGCTTTTCGTCTGGTTTGATGTCGGGCGTTACGCCTTCTGGCTTTCCTTCTTCTGGCTTTCCTTCTTCTGGCTTGACCTCTGGCTTGACCGCCTCCGGTTTGACCTCAGGCTTTGCGTCCTCCGGTTTGACGTCTGGCTTTTCCTGGGGCGTTGCGACCGTCGTTCCCTGGTCCGGTTCAACTGCGGCGGGCTTTTTTTCCGGTAGGGGTCCGTTTTCAGGAAGGCCGGCACCCGCCAGGAGGAGGAGGGAAAGCAAGGGGGCAAGCAATCGAAGAGTCATGAAACAGTCTCCGGTTCTGCCGGGGGCGGCAGGGGTTCGAATTCACAACGCATTCGGGCAGGAAAGGGTTGCATCCTTGCTGCAGGATGCCGGATCGTTGCCAAATCGAAACACATCCTGCGCAGAGAGGGGAAATCTGACAAAACTGAGACAATTATTTGTTGACAATGAGTGTCATGTTTTCTAACCGATGCTGACAGGCAGTTCTTTGCGGCTGCTCCCAGAATGCTTCGTTGCCCAGCCAGCCCCTTGAGCAGATCGCCTCAGCAGCCAGCCCGGTAAAATCATCAAAGGATTGATCCATGATTACCCGGCATCACTGCGCGGCGCTTTTGGCATGCGCGGCGTTTTCTTCCGTCACCCTTCTTCCCCATGTTTCGTTTGCGCAGGACGCCGCCGCTACGACGACGGCAGCGGATGCGGAGGAGGCTGGTACAAAGCTGAAAAAGCTGACGGTGAAGGGAGACGCGGTCAAGGGTGTGGCGGATACACCCCTTGCAACGGAGACGACGGCTGAGGAAATTCAGGACGAGCAGGTCTCCTCGTTCAACGATCTTGGCCGCACCTTACAGCCGGGTGTCGGCTTCAATCGTTCCAATGGCAGCGTCAACATTCGCGGTCTCGACGGAGCTCGGGTGCAGACAACGATCGACGGTATTGTGATCCCGTATCTCGACGACGGGGCCCGCGATGCCGATGGTGGCATCGACAGTTTCGATTTCGATGCCCTTTCGGCCGCCGATGTCGTTCGAGGTGCGGATTCGAGCCGCGCCGGCGATGGTGCTCTGGGAGGCGCCGTTGTTCTTCGCACGTTGCAGCCGGAGGACCTGATCGGCGAGGGCAAGACCTGGGGCGGTATCTTCAAGTTCACCTATGACAGCGAGGACGAGAGCTGGGGAACGTCTGCGGCTGCCGCTGCACGTTACAACAATACGGCGGTTCTGTTTCAGGGGGGCTATAAGCGCGGCCACGAGCAGGACAATTCCGGTAAATCAGGCATCTACGGTCCAGGCCGTACGGAACCCAATCCGGCTGATTTCGACCAGAACAACGTATTGGTGAAGCTCAAGCAATATACTGATACCGGCCATACCTTCACTTTCACCGGCGAGCGTTTCGACCGTGACAAGGATATCGACCTGCGCTTGGAGCAGACGCCACTTGGCAACTTCCGTCCTGGTAATTGGGATGGCGATGAGGCGGTCAAACGTGATCGTATTTCATTGAACTATGAATTCGAAGCCGTCGACGACAACGCCTGGTTTGATGCTGCCAATGCGGTCATCTACTGGCAGGATTTGACACGCGAAAGCGGCAAGTCGGGATATCGTTACACATCGGTAATCGGTGACTACTGGCGCAACAGCGAAGTCGAAAATCGCTCCGTTGGCGGTGCTGGGTATCTGGAAAAGAAATTTGACACCGGACGGCTGTCCCACACGGTCCGTCTCGGCGGCGATTTTGCCATCGGCAAGACATCGCAATATTCCTCCGGTGACGACAGTTGCTCGGGTGGGCCATACTCTCCCTTTGACCCCTGCAATTTTCTGCACACCAACCAGGCGGATATGCCTGATGTCGATACCAAGAAATTCGGCATCTATGTGGAAGATGAACTCGGTTTTGGGGATAGCGGTTTCTCGCTGACGCCTGGTCTGCGCTATGACTGGTACGATCAGTCGCCGCAGGAAACGGCTGCCTATACAGCCAATCCCAACTTCAACGGCATGCCGCCCGGCCAGAGCAACGACGCTTTTTCGCCGAAGTTGCTGGCAAAATATCAGGCAGCGCCGAATGTCGAGCTGTTTGCCCAATGGGCAATGGCCTTCCGCTCGCCGACAGCCAACGAACTTTATCTCGACTATGGCGCACCCGGCACCTATCTGCGGCTTGGCAATCCTGACCTGAAGCCGGAAACCAGCAATGGTTTTGAAGTCGGTGCTAATCTGGGCGACGAGGATTTCGGTGGCCGCATCACCGCGTTCCACAATCGCTATCGCAACTTCATCGATACTGCCACTGCCGGTTTCGATCCCACCTATCCCTTCGGCGTGACGCAGGCTGTCAATCTTGATCGCGTGCGCATCTACGGCATCGAGCTTTCGGCTCACAAGCAATTCGACAGCGGCTTTCATGTCAATGGCTCGCTGACCTACGCCAATGGCAAAAACTTGGATCCGTCGATCGAAAACAATCGGCTCGCGTCCGTCGCACCGCTGAAGGGTGTCTTGGGGGCTGGCTATGCTGCCGAAACATGGGGAGCAGATGTTGCTTTCATCGCAGCCAAAGGAAGTTCCAGCAAGTCGGATTCGACCTTCGGCAACGTGCCCGGTTATGGTCTGGTTGATCTCACCGGCTGGTGGAAGCCGGAAGTGACTGAAGGCCTGACGGTGCGCGCCGGTGTCTACAATCTCTTCGACAAGGAATATTACGACGCGATCAGCGTGCGTGACGTTACGTTTACAGCGTCATCGCCGGGTAAGGCTTATTATTCCGAGCCGGGCCGGACCTTCAAGGTGTCGCTGACGCAGCGCTTCTAACCTTTAGGTGCTCATCAAAGCGTGTGTTCCGGGAGCGGCCAATCAAGGCCGCTCCCTTTTTCGTGCCAAATCCCAGTTGACAAAGTGCATATGCACATTTATATCCAACCTATGACAACGCAATCGTCCATCACCACCTGCAACTGCTTTGCCATCCGCCAGGCTGCCCGCTTCGTGTCGCAGCTTTACGAGCGGCATTATGCGCGGGCAGGGATCACGGCGGCGCAGTTTTCATTGCTGGTCGCTATCGCCGAAGCGGGAAAGGCCGGGATGGCTGAAATTGCCGAGGCGATGGTCATGGACCGCACGACATTGGTGCGGGCGCTGAAGCCGCTGGAGCGCGACGGTTACGTAGTGAGCGAGCCGGAAGGCAAGGGATCGCGCAAGCTGCTTTTGACGCTGTCGGCCAGTGGCCAGCATAAACTGTCGGAAGGCGTCGAATGCTGGAAAGCGGCGCAGGCCGAATATGTGGAGCTTGTCGGCGCCGAGCGTGCCGACACCCTTCGCGACATGCTTCTTGCCATCCCAACCGGCAAGGCGGCCTGATATGATCGACCAAAGTCGAGCTCGACCGCCTTACCTGCTGATAAAAGTATTTTCTAACAATCCTGCAGGTCGCTGGGGAACTGAACCGGTTGCCAAACTCCCCTCATCCCCGCCCTTGTGGTGGGGATCCAGTCAGATCAAGTCATTGAGTTAAGAGAATCTTTTGACCCGACGGACGTCGGGTCACTGGATCCCCGCCACAGGGGCGGGGATGAGGGAGGATGAGGTGTCGCTCTCGCGATTATCGTAGGGTTTGTCCGCAGTCTGAGCCGGATCATTCCCCAGCTTTTTCAACACTCAAAATAGTGCATATGCACTTCAACCAGGAAATCATCATGTCGCAGACAATCGAAAATGCCGTTGCTCTCGTCACCGGCGCCAATCGCGGGATTGGCCGGGAATTCGTGGCCGAGCTGTTGCGCCGCGGCGCCCGTAAAATCTATCTCGGCGCCCGCGATCCCGCGTCGCTGGCCGGTCTTGTCGCGCTCGATCCCACGCGCCTCGTGCCCCTGAAGCTGGATGTGACCGACGCGGCCGATGTCGCGGAGGCGGCCACGGTGGCGAATGATGTGACGCTGCTGATCAACAATGCCGGTTTTGCCGGCGGGCAGGGGGTCATTTCCGCGCCGGATCTGTCGATCGCCCGCCAGGAAATGGACGTCAACTATTTCGGCGTGCTGTCACTGTCGAAGGCGTTCGCGCCTGTTCTTGCCAAGGTTTCTGAAAGCAGCATCGTCAATGTCCTGTCTTTCCTGTCGCTGGTGACGCTGCCGTCGGCCGGAACCTATTCGGCCTCGAAGGCGGCGGGTCTTGCTGCCAGCCGTTCCATCCGGGCGGAACTGCTTGCGCAGGGCACGCAGGTCGTCGTCACCATGCCGGTGCAGGTCGAGACCGACATGGGCCGCAGCCTGCCGGAGCCGCGCCTGCAGCCGCTGGATGTCGTCAGCGAAACGCTCGATGCCGTCGAGGCCGGTGTCGAGGAGGTTTTCCCCGGCGAACTGACCCGCACTGTCGCAGCCGCCTTCGCCGCCGACCCGAAGGGCGTACAGGCACACATGTCCACCCGGCTGCCGGCCTGACATCGCCCGAAGGGTACGGCGGAAATTGCATCTCCATTTTTCCGCCGGCGCCCGCTTGCACAATTCTCTCTCTCACGCTAACAATTCCGCCATGACACAGTCACGCAACATTGCAATCTGGTGGTGGGCTCGCTAAAGCGGCCTTGACCAGTCATGCGTGATTGAGACGATAAGCCGCCCGGAAGTTTCGAGGCGGCTTTTTTGTATTCGGGCCGCAGGAATGACGGGCCTGAACGGAGCGACAGATGGCGACGACAATTCTTGCAGACGGTGCGGAAGCCTATACCACCAAGGGCGGCATTTCCGTCACCCGCCGGCGGCGCGAGGCCCCTTATGGTGAAGCGATCTCCAGCTATGTCGACAGGCTCGACGAGCGCCGGGGTGCGGTGTTTTCCTCGAACTATGAATATCCGGGCCGCTACACGCGCTGGGATACGGCCATCATCGATCCGCCGCTTGCGATTTCCTCCTTCGGCCGCTCACTGTGGATCGAGGCCTATAACGAGCGCGGCGAAGCGCTGCTGGAGATGGTCGCAGCGCATCTGGCCGGTGTTGCCGATATCACGCTTGGCACGGCGACGGCGCGGCGTCTCGATCTGACCATCAACATGCCGGACCGGGTGTTCACCGAAGAAGAACGCTCGAAGATGCCGACGGTGTTCACTGTCCTTCGCGCCGTTACCAACCTGTTCTTCTCGCAGGAAGATGCCAATCTCGGCCTTTACGGTGCCTTCGGCTACGACCTCGCCTTCCAGTTCGATGCGATCGAGCTGAAGCTGAAGCGTCCAGACGACCAGCGCGACATGGTGCTGTTCCTGCCGGATGAAATTCTGGTCGTCGATCACTATGCCGCCAAGGCCTGGATCGACCGCTATGACTTTGAAAAGGACGGAAAGACGACGGACGGCAAGGCTGGCGATATCGCGCCCGAGCCCTTCCAGACCGTCGACAGCATTCCGCCGCATGGCGACCACCGTCCCGGCGAATATGCCGAATTGGTCACCAAGGCCAAGGAAAGCTTCCGCCGCGGCGATCTGTTCGAGGTGGTTCCGGGCCAGAAATTTTACGAGCGCTGCGAAAGTAAGCCGTCGGAGATTTCCAACCGGCTGAAGGCGATCAACCCATCGCCCTATTCCTTCTTCATCAATCTCGGCAACCAGGAATATCTGGTCGGTGCGTCGCCCGAAATGTTCGTGCGCGTCTCCGGCCGCCGCATCGAGACCTGCCCGATTTCCGGCACGATCAAACGCGGCGACGATCCGATCGCCGATAGCGAACAGATCCTGAAGCTCCTGAATTCCAAGAAGGACGAATCCGAGCTGACCATGTGCTCGGACGTGGACCGCAACGACAAGAGCCGCGTCTGCGTGCCCGGTTCCGTCAAGGTCATCGGCCGGCGGCAGATCGAGATGTATTCGCGGCTGATCCACACGGTCGATCACATTGAGGGACGCCTGCGCGACGACATGGATGCCTTTGACGGCTTCCTGTCGCATGCCTGGGCCGTCACCGTGACCGGTGCGCCGAAACTATGGGCCATGCGCTTCATCGAAAGCCATGAAAAAAGCGCCCGGCTCTGGTATGGTGGCGCGATCGGCATGGTCGGCTTCAATGGCGACATGAACACCGGCTTGACGTTGCGCACCATCCGCATCAAGGACGGCATTGCCGAGGTGCGCGCCGGTGCCACATTGCTCAACGACAGCAATCCGGAAGAAGAAGAAGCCGAAACCGAACTGAAGGCCTCCGCCATGATCGCAGCGATCCGCGACGCAAAGTCCGCCAACAGCCGTGGTACCGGCCGCGATGTCGCGCCGGTCGGCACCGGCGTCAAGATCCTGCTCGTCGATCACGAAGACAGTTTCGTCCATACGCTGGCCAACTATTTCCGCCAGACGGGCGCAACGGTGACGACGGTGCGTTCGCCGGTTTCCGACGAGGTGTTCGACCGGGTGAAGCCCGATCTCGTCGTCCTTTCGCCCGGTCCGGGCAGACCAAAGGATTTCGATTGCAAGGCGACGATCAAGAAAGCGCGCGCCCATGATCTGCCGATCTTCGGCGTGTGCCTGGGGCTGCAGGCCCTGGCCGAAGCCTATGGCGGCGATCTGCGCCAGCTGGCAGTGCCGATGCATGGCAAGCCCTCGCGCATCCGCGTGCTTGAGCCCGGCATCGTGTTTTCCGGTCTCGGCAAGGAAGTGACGGTCGGCCGCTACCACTCGATCTTTGCCGATCCTTCGACCTTGCCGCGCGATTTCATGATCACGGCCGAGAGCGACGACGGCACGATCATGGGCATCGAGCATACAAAGGAACCGATCGCAGCGGTGCAGTTCCACCCGGAATCGATCATGACGCTGGGCGGCGATGCCGGCATGCGGATGATCGAAAACGTGGTGGCGCATCTGGCCAAGCGGGCAAAGATCAAGGCCGCCTGACCGCGCATGGACGCAGGGTTGACAACCGCCGCGCCCGACAAGGCGCGGCGGTTCTTTTTATTGGGAAACGGAATCGGCAATGGCCACTGAAATTCAGGGAAACAAGGCGCAGCGCCTGGCATTCTGGGGCATTCCGCTCGCCATTCTGGTGCTGGGGCTGAAAATGCTCGCCTGGTGGGTGACCGGCTCGGTGGCGTTGCTGTCCGACGGTCTGGAATCGATCGTCAACGTGGTCGCCGCCATCGTCGCATTCGCCGTTATCGGCTATGCCGCCAAGCCTGCCGATGCCGATCATCCGTTCGGCCATTACAAGGCCGAATATTTCTCTGCGGTCATTGAAGGCGTCCTGATCGTGGTTGCGGCTCTCCTGATCGTTGCCGAAGCCGTGCCTGCCATTTTCGCGCCACGCCTGCCGGAAACACCGGCGCTTGGCCTGGCGATCAACCTTGTGGCCGGGGTCATCAACGCGATCTGGGCCTATACGCTGATCCGCGCCGGCGCGTCCCTGCGCTCGCCCGCATTGACGGCCGATGGACATCACATCCTGTCGGATGTCGTCACCTCCATCGGCGTGCTCATCGGTCTGGTGCTCGCTATTCTTACCGGCTACGCCGTGCTCGACCCGCTGCTTGCCGTCATTGTTGCCTGCAACATTCTCTATCAGGGCTGGAAGGTGATTGCCCGCTCCGTTGATGGGCTGATGGACCGGGCGGTTCCAGCCGAAGAGGAAGAGGCGATCAAGAAGGCGATTGCCGCCAACGCGATGGGGTCGCTCGGCGTGCATGACTTGAAGACCCGCGAGGCGGGGGCGGCGATCTTTGTCGATTTCCATATGGTCGTGCCCGCCGATATGCCGGTTGGCGATGCGCATGATATCTGCGACCGTCTTGAAGATGCCATCCGCGAGGTTCACGCAGGCGCCAAGATTGCCATTCATGTCGAGCCGGAGGGCGAAAAGGCCCACGGCATTCGCGTCAAAGTCATCGAAGGATTGAGATCATGACCATAACAGACGTTTCGGGTCTGTCGCAGCTCGGGCAAAATGTGACCGCGCCGCAGAACCCTGAAGAGGCCGTGCTGGAGCGCGTGCCGACCAGTCATGCCGGGACTGATTTCGTCGTCCGCTTCACGGCGCCGGAATTCACCTCGCTCTGCCCGATGACGGGCCAACCGGATTTCGCCCATATCGTCATCGACTATGTGCCGGATGGCTGGCTGGTCGAATCGAAATCGCTGAAACTCTACCTGCACTCGTTCCGCAATCACGGTGCGTTCCACGAGGATTGCACGCTCGATATCGCCAAGCGGCTGGTCGATCTGCTTTCTCCGAAATGGCTGCGGATCGGCGCCTATTGGTATCCGCGCGGCGGCATCCCGATCGACGTCTTCTGGCAGACCGGCGCACCGCCTGCGGGGCTGTGGCTGCCGGATCAGGGCGTGCAGCCCTATCGCGGACGCGGCTGATACAAGACAAACGGCGGATTTTTGATCCGCCGTTTTTTATTGATCAAGCAAAGATCAGCGCCAGTCCGGCAAAGGCGGTGAGGCCGCCGATCATACGCGAGATGATCCGGCCCGATGACAGGCGGCCGATGCCGAGCCCAAGGCCGATGCCCGCGATATGCAGGAGCGCGGTCGCAACCACGAAACCGGCGCTGAAGGGCAGGGCGCCGGCGGCCCCCAGTTCACCGCCATGGGCGTAGCCATGGAACAGGGCGAAGATGCCGACGACGGCGGCGCAAGCTCCGGTTTCCATGCGAACGGCCATGGCGACCAGCAGGCCAAGGGCGACGACGGAGGCGAGAATGGCGGGCTCGACGAAGGGCAGGTGCACACCGGCTATTGCCAGCGCAAAACCAAACGCCATCGTGCCGACAAAGGCTGTGGGGACGACCCACAGCGCGCGTCCGCCGATCTGCGCTGCCCAAAGGCCAACGGCGATCATGACCAGAATATGGTCGAGACCCGAAAGCGGATGGGTAAAGCCCGCCAGCAACGATCCATGTTCGGCGGGATCGAGATGGGCAAAGGCGGGCATGGTCGAGGCGGCAAGGCTTGCGGCCGTCAGAAGAAGGCGTGTTTTCATTGGTGTCCCCATTGGAGGGCGGGATCTGTGGGAGGCAGACCCGCCGGATGCGAATTCATGACATCTGCATTTTATGTGGGGATGGCGCGCTGTCCATACGGCAATTGCCTTAGAGCGCTTCATCTTTACCATAGCTGCAGGCAGGTGCCGATTGCGCTTTCAACGGCAACCGCTTTTGTTGCATTGTTTTCGCAGTCGAGTCGCCTTATCTGACAGCGGCAGGACATTTGATTTTATTTCGCGGGAGAGTTCGCATGATGAACGAAGAAGACGACGACAAGGCAAAGGAATTGCCTTTGGGCAAGGAGACCGAGGCGAACCTTTTCAAGTCGCGCTCGATTTTCATCTACGGCCCGATCAATCAGGAATTGGCGCAGAAGGTCTGCTCGCAGCTCGTGGCGCTTTCCGCTGCCAGTGATGAGGATATCCGCATCTTCGTCAGCTCGCCTGGCGGACATGTCGAATCCGGTGATTCGATCCATGACATGATCAAGTTCATCAAGCCGAAGGTCTGGATGATCGGAACCGGCTGGGTCGCTTCCGCCGGCGCGCTGATCTATGTGTCAGCTCCCAAGGAACGGCGCATTTGCCTGCCGAACACCCGCTTCCTGCTTCATCAACCCTCCGGCGGTACGCGCGGCATGGCGTCCGACATCGAGATCCAGGCCCGTGAAATCATCAAGATGAACGAGCGCCTGAACCGGATCTTCGCAGAAGCCACCGGCCAGCCGGTCGAAAAGATCGCCAAGGACACGGACCGTGACTATTGGCTGTCGGCCGAGGATGCCAAGGCGTACGGCCTCGTATCGCGCATCGTCACATCGGCTGCCGATATCTGAGGATTTGCAAATCCCCGGCACATCCCGACCCCGCTGGTCCGCCAGCGGGGTTTTTTATGGCCGGCTCGCCGTGGCGGAGAGGGGATGATCGATGAGTGCCGTGTCGATGGTGATGAGCTTCATGTTTTCGACCAGGCATTGGGCGAGCAGAAGCCTGTCGAACGGATCGCGTGTCGGTGGCTCGGGCTTGACGCTCGGCAGAACATGATCCTCATGGATCGAAATGAGCGTGAGGCTGTAATGCCTCGCTATATCAGGCAACTCTTCCAATCGATTTTGCAGCGGAAGTTTGCCCAAACGATTCTTGATGGCAATTTCCCAGAGGCTTGCAACGCTGAGATAGTATTGCTCCTCAGGATCGGTAAGGATCCTGCGGATTGCCACGGGAAGTACGGCGACACGGTCTTCAATAATTGCCAGAAAGATGTGCGTGTCCAGCAGTCTAGCCACGCTTATTCTCCGCGAACAGGCGGTAGAGGCGTGATCAGAATGTCTTCGGGCAACGGGTCATCGAAATCTGCCGGGATTTCGCCAAAGAAACTGTCTATGCCGAGTTTCTTTTTATAGGCTTTGCCCGCTTCCCAATCGATCCCGCCCTTCTTCGTTGAGGGCACGAGGTCCATCACCGCCTTGCCGTTGCGGGTCACGGTGATGGTTTCGCCTGCTTCGACACGGCGGGCGAGTTCGGTCAGCTTGTTCTTGGCGTCGCGGATCGGGATCTGGGTCATGATGATAATGTAGCTGCATGTGGCTACTTTTTCAATGTGAAGGGATTTGAGCTTTCCCGCACTTGCCCTCCCGTCAACGCGCAGCTATACAAACCTCATGTTGAAGACAGGCGCCATCATCGTCGAACAGGCAACCCGCGGGCAGATCGCCTTTGCGGAGCGTTCGCGCGCCTTGACCTCGCTTCTTCTTCTCGGCCTTACACGCGGTTGCCGGGTTCTTTGAAGGAGCGCCCGGTGGCCGAAAGCCCACCGGCCCCAGCTCCTTGCCTTTCCTGAATTCCAGATACGAAAAGAACCCGAGAGCCAGCATTTTGCCGTCGCAATGCGACCGTCGATCGGTTATTGCATGCGGGCCATGCGCCTCACAGATGAAGAGAAGCCGCAATGATCATGAAGTCCCACACCGTCAAGCAAGGCATGCCTGAAGCGGCGGTCAAATATCAGCCCTATCCGCAGATCAATATTCCCGACCGCACCTGGCCGGGCAAAACCATCACCAAGGCGCCGATCTGGTGCTCGGTGGATTTGCGCGACGGCAACCAGTCGCTGGTCGATCCGATGGGCCACGACCGCAAGGCCCGGATGTTCCAGCTGCTGCTCGACATGGGTTTTAAGGAAATCGAGATCGGTTTTCCGTCGGCATCGCAGACGGACTTCGACTTTGCCCGCTGGTGCGTGGAAGAGGGCAATGTTCCCGCCGACGTCTCCTTGCAGGTCCTGGTCCAGTGCCGTCCCGAGCTGATCACCCGCACGTTTGAATCGCTGCAGGGCGCCACCAAGCCGATCGTGCATTTCTACAATTCGACCAGCGAATTGCAGCGCCGCGTGGTGTTTGCCAAGGACGTCAAGGGCATCAAGCAGATCGCAACCGACGCTGCAAAGATGATTGCCGACATGGCGGCCAAGGCCGGTGGCGGTTTCCGGTTCGAATATTCGCCCGAGAGCTTCACCGGCACGGAGCTGGACGTGGCCCTGGAAATCTGCAACGCAGTCTCCGAGATCATCCAGCCGACCGCCGACAACAAGCTGATCCTGAACCTGCCTTCCACGGTCGAGATGGCGACGCCGAATGTCTATGCCGACCAGATCGAGTGGATGTGCCGCAATCTCGACAATCGCGAAAACCTGATCATCTCGCTGCATCCGCACAATGACCGCGGCACGGGCATCGCCGCGACCGAGTTGGCGCTGATGGCCGGCGCCGACCGTGTCGAGGGCACGCTGTTTGGCAATGGCGAGCGGACCGGCAATGTCGATGTGGTGACGTTGGCGCTCAACATGTTCACGCAAGGGATCGATCCGGAGCTGGATTGCTCCGATATCGAGCGGATCAAGGACGTCTACGAATATTCCAACCAGATGGTCATTCCCGAGCGCCATCCTTATGTCGGCGAACTGGTCTATACGGCGTTTTCCGGATCGCATCAGGACGCCATCAACAAGGGCATGAAGGCGATCAAGGTTGCCAACAAGCCGCAATGGGAAGTGCCCTATCTGCCGATCGATCCGCAGGATGTCGGCCGCTCCTACGAGGCGATCATCCGCATCAACTCGCAGTCAGGCAAGGGCGGCATCGCCTATATCCTGCAGCAGGATTACGGCATCAACCTGCCGCGCAACCTGCAGGTGGAGTTCCGCGAGGATATCCAGAGGATCACCGACGAGTTCGGCAAGGAACTGCCCTCAAAGGCTATCCACGGCCGCTTCATCGAGCGTTATGTCGATCAGCCGGATGCGCGCATCCGCTTCGTCGATCATCACACCTATCCGGTGGGCGAGCACAAGGGCGTGCGCGTCGTTGCGGCCGAGATTACCGACAATGGCGAAACCAAACGGATCGAAGGCAAGGGGACAGGCCCGATCGACGGCTTCATCAATGCCCTGTCGATCTATCTCGGCATCGATATGTCGGTTGCCGACTATTCGGAACATTCGCTGCAGCATGGCTCGAATGCGGCTGCTATCGCCTATGTCGAGGTGGAATATCCGGGCGGAAAGCTGTTCGGCGTCGGGATCAACACCAATATCGTCGCAGCCTCCCTCGAAGCCATCGTATCCGCCGCCAACCGGGTTCTGGAGCAAAAGGGCCGGTAATAGAATCGCTTACGAGATTCTTTAAAGGAACTGATTCAAACAAAAAGGGCCGCGTCCTCGAAGGATGCGGCCCTTTTTAATAAGTCAGCCAGGACCTCAGATTTCGGTTGAGATCGCCTCGGCAAGCTGCTGGAGCGATGGGTCGGACGATGGGCCGACCACGACATAGGATGCGGCGCGCTTCTGCCAGGAAATCATCGCGATATCGTCGCGCATGCTTTCGGTCAGCTTGCCGTCGGTGGTACCCGGCGTGCTTTTCAGGAAACAGATCGCAAACACGTCGCCGTCCTGATCCTTGTACATCAGCTGTGCCACGGGCTTTCCGGCCGCGACAAGCAGGCGGGCGCCCTGGAATGTCAGGCCCTTGCTGCTCAGGTCCGGCAGCGCAAAACTCACGCCGACATTCGACGCCAGCCAGCCTTCGATCCGGTTTCCGGCGGATGCTGGAACTTCGACCAGATGTTCCGCCGTCTGCCGGGCATAGACGCGGTGATAATCGGCGATATCGTCGAGCCAGGTGCGGGCAGCCGCCACTTCCAACTGCGGGACATTGTCCTGGCTGGTCTTGCCGATGATGAAACCGGTGGAGCCGCCGACCAGAAGCAGAACCAGGGAGGCGGCGAGGGCACGCGGCCACAGGCGCTGTTTTGCCTGGCGCGGCGTGGCGGTCACGACGCGTTCGGTCTTTGGGTTGACGCCCGGTCCCTGCTTGATCCGGCGCACCAGCGACAGCGGTACCGGATCGTGAAGAAATTCCTCGAACGCCTTGTTGCCGAAAGCATTTCCGGCCTGCAGCATTTCCAACAGCCGGCGTGCCTCGTCATCGCGCGCGATCAGCTGTTCCAGTTCCTTGCGTTCCGCATCGCTGACTTCGCCGTCAAGATAGGCCGACAGGCGAATATCGAGCGGGAGCCCTTTCGTGTTCTGCAACGTTCAGGCCCTCCTTTCCGTCGTCTCTGAAATCATCGCGGCAAGACGCAGGCGCGCGGTCGACAGCCTGCTCATCACCGTTCCGATCGGTATTTTGAGGATATCAGCAGCTTCCCGGTAGCTGTGGCCTTCGATGTTGACCAGAAGGAAAACGCTCGCCAGGCCTTCCGGCATGGAGAGGATCATTTTTTGCAGCTGGTTGGCGTAAACAGCCTTTTCGCCGGATGCCTCGATCGAAAGCTCGTCCTGCTCTGCGGCATCGACGGTACCGCCGCCGGTGCGCACCCGGCGCTTTCTGATCTCGTCGATCCATAGATTGCGTGTCATTGCGTATATCCAGCTTTCCAGCCGCCCTTCGCCGTTCCAGAGATGATTGCGGGTGATCGCACGCTCGCAAACCTCTTGAACCAGGTCATCGGCATCAGCTGCATTGCGCGTCAGTGTCATCGCGAAACGGCGCAACTTGGGCAGCACACCGACCAAGTCCCGTCTGAATTCGTTCGAGTCTGCCGCTGGACGCATTGCTCTTCCAAAGAAAACGTTCCGGATCGAGACTTTATTCGTCCGGGTCAAAATACACGCCGGTTGATATGAAACATTTGACCCTTGGTCTGCAAGCCGGGAGCGGAATGGAAGGGCAGATTTTGCCACTCGGGCGACGTTTCTCAACGTCAAATGTCAGGCCGGGCAATATGTTAGCCCGGCCCGATCTTAGTATGATCAATATTGGCGTACGCCGCCGAGCGATTGCAGCAGGGCCTGGTAAGCCCAGTTGTTTTCGCCGCCGCGGTCGCGAATTTCGATCAGCTGCGCCTTGGCTTCCTCGACCTTGCCCTGTTCGAGCAGCGCCTGGCCCATGTAGGAGCGCGCCAGGATATAGTTTTCATCCGCCTGCAGCGCACGCTTGTAAAAGCTCATGCCCAGTTCCATACGTCCGGCCTTGCGGTTGGAATAGCCGCGATAGTTGAGAATGCGGGCGCTGTTCTGGTCTTTCACGGCGTCGAGGACCGTCAAGGAGTTTTCGTACTGGCCGTCATAAGCCAGTTCGCGGGCGGCCTTGAAGAGGATGTCGTCGTCAAGCCCGCTCTTCTTGGCATCGACGCATTCCTTCCTAGTCTTGTCCCAGACCTTGCCGTCCTTGCATTCGGTGGTGGTCTTGGTCTTTTCCGGCGGCGCGGTCGTATCCTCGCCGGCGGCAAAGGCCGTCTCACTCACCGCAAAGAACGAGGCGGCTGAGAACAAGGCAATCATGGCGGTCTTGCTATGGATCATGGTCATCTCCCTGGCTGAAACTGATACCGGCAAGCCGGATTGCGCATGACATCTGCGATGTCAGCACCGTCCTTCTTACGGTCAGCCCTATGGGACGGATGACCGGCACCAATTATTTCGCAAGCATAGGCTTTTTTCGGTGCGTGGCGAGTAACGCGTGCGCGATCAGAGCCGGGTGGTCTCTGCCAACGTCACCGAGCGGCTGTCCATCGTCAGTTCGAAGCGTTCGCGGATGACGTTCCATTGTCCCGGACTGCCGGAGACCGAAAACAGGTTGAACCCCGCCGGCGGTTTCTTGCCGCCGCGCCCCTGCGAGGCCGATGCGATGCCGACGACCGGCACGGGTTTGACCTGGCCTTTGAGCGAATAGACCGTGTTAAGATGGGTATGCCCGTGCAGTACGAGCTCGGCGCCACCCGCTGTGATCGTTGCGGCGAAGCGGCGAATGCCGAGCATGCGCTTGTGCATGGATGTAGCGCCGTGGATCGGCGGATGATGGATCATCACGACGCGGAACAGACCCGCTTCACCTGCCGCACGCAGGAGATTGACCGTCTCGCGCGCCTGGCGGCTGCCGAAATAGCCGCTGGCTGCAAAAGGCGGCGTGGCGACGGCTGTCGAACAGCCGATCAGCGCCACGGGGCCGCGCACCCTCAGATAGGGAAAGCAGTGAAAATCCTCGTTCCATTCCACCGGTCCGCGCTCGCCGCGCATATAGGGGTACCAGGCGCGCGTCGTTTTCTCGTAGGCACCCGGCACATAGGCGTCGTGATTGCCGGGCACGATCGAGATGTTTTCCGGCTTGCCCGCCTCGTGCAGCCATTCCGTCACCACCTCTATCTCGCGCGAGGAGGCAAGGTTGACCAGATCGCCGGTGATCGCCAGATGATCCGGATCGATCCGCTCGATTTCGTCCATCAGCAGGTTCAGCGTATTGCCGACCAAGTGATTGCGGCGGTTGCGGTGCCAGTTGACGAAGCCGGTAATGCGTTTGGATGCAAGTTCGCGGAAAGAAAGGTCGGGCAGGGGGCCGAGATGGATATCGGAAATATGGGCGAGTTTGAACATCCCTGGTACCTAGAGCATATTCTTGAAAAAGGGAATCATTCCGGGTGTTTTATCCAGATTGGCCGATCACGAAAGGGACAGGACCCGCATGAGCGAAGCGCCGCCGGAAATGCGCAGCTGGAAATCCAGGCTGATCACCCGCGTGGTGCACAGCTATTTCGCGTTCGCGCGGGGCATGACCATGGGGGTTCGCGCTGCCTGTTTCGATGCCGAAGGCCGGGTGTTTCTGGTGCGGCATTCCTATGTGCCGGGCTGGCATATGCCGGGCGGCGGGCTGGAGCGGCGCGAGACGGCCCTGCAGGCACTCGTCAAGGAATTGCGCGAGGAGGGCAATCTTGAAATGAGCGGCCCGCCAGAACTTTTCCATGTCTATTTCAACCGGCAGACCAGCAATCGCGACCATGTGGTGTTCTATCGCTGCCGCAATGTGCGCCAGGTTTCGCCGAAGAAACCGGACATGGAAATCGTCGAGAGCGGCTTCTTTGCGCTGGATGACCTGCCCGAGGCAACAACCCCTGCGACACGCAGGCGGCTGGCGGAGCTTTCAGGGAGCACGCCGCCAGCCGACTTCTGGTAATCAGGCGGCCAGTTTTTCCCGGCCATGCGGCGCATCAAGATCGAGCACCGGCCCTAACGGCACGACCCCGGTCGGATTGATCATCGTGTGGCTGCGGTAATAATGCTCCTTGATATGGCGCATATCGACCGTCTCTGCGACGCCCGGCACCTGGTAGAGATCCTGCAGATAGGCCTGCAGGCTGGGATAATCGGCAATGCGGCGGATGTTGCACTTAAAGTGGCCGACATAGACCGGATCGAAGCGCACCAGTGTTGTAAACAGCCGCCAGTCGGCCTCGGTGATCCGGTCGCCGGTCAGGTAACGGCGGGTGGACAGGCGCTCTTCCAGTTCGTCCAGAACCTCGAACAGCGTCGTGACATTATCCGCATAGGCATCCTGCGTGGTGGCAAAACCTGCCTTGTAGACACCGTTGTTGACCGCATCGTAGATGCGCTCGTTCAACCCGTCGATATCGGCGCGCAGGTCCTGCGGATAGAAATCGTCGTTCGATCCCGTCAATCCGTCGAAGGCCGAATTGAACATGCGGATGATTTCCGAGGATTCGTTGGACACCATCCTGTTTTCTTTTTTGTCCCAGAGAACGGGCACGGTGACACGGCCGGAATAATGCGGATCGGCCTTCACATAGACCTGCCAGAGCGCTTGCGCGCCAAACAGATGATCGACGGTGCCGCCGATCTCATTCTTGAATTCCCAGCCCTTTGACAGCATCAGCGGATCGACGATGGAGACGGTGATCAGGTCTTCCAGCTTCTTCAACTTGCGGAAAATCAGCGTGCGGTGCGCCCAGGGACAGGCGAGCGAGACGTAGAGATGGTAGCGCCCGGCCTCCGCCTTGAAGCCGGCTTCGCCGGTCGGACCGGCCGCGCCGTCGGCGGTAATCCAGTTGCGGAACTGCGAGGCCGCCCGCTTGAAATGTCCCTTGGTTTCCTTCGTGTCGTACCAGACGTCCTGCCAGACGCCGTCAACCAGCATGCCCATTATCGATCTCCTGCGGCCAGAGCGCCGCCTTTTCGTGAATTCATGATCCATAGATAGTACAACCGGCCGGCGCATATAGTCCGCAAAAGCTGAACAGTGCGTTTTAGGCTTTGACGCGGCGCATTTTTCTGCTATCCGGCCAAGCAGAATTTTTCTGAACACGGATCAAAGCTGATGTTTTTCCCGGGAAGCCCACGACGACGCTGATGCTGCAAACGCCCTTGAGGGCGACGCCATCATATTTTTGTCTCGTAGGCCCGGTTTTCCGATGTTCATGAAAAAGCACGATCTCGTCTATCTCACCGAAGACGCTTCCCACGACGCAGCCATCGAAATCATCAATGAAGAAGCTTTCGGCCCCGGCCGGTTTGCGCGTGCAGCCGCCCGCATCCGCGAGCAGGGGCCGCACGATCTGGCGCTATCCTTCGTCTGCGCCGACGATGGCGAAACGATCGCCTCCGTGCGGATGACGCCGGTCATGGCGGGATCGGTCAAGGGGCATCTGCTCGGACCGCTCGCCGTTCGTCCGTCGCACAAGAACCGCGGCATCGGCCGCGAGCTGGTGCGCATTGCGGTCGAGGCGGCCCGGCGCAAGGGCTCGCACTGCGTCATCCTCGTCGGCGATCCGCCCTATTACCAGCCGCTTGGTTTCGAAAAGGTCGCCTATGGCGCGCTGACATTTCCGGGGCCGGTCGATCCCAACCGGGTCCTGGTCGTGCCGATGGCTGAGGACGTCCATGCCGGCCTGAAGGGTGATATCCACTGGCGGGCATGATGTGCCCGGCGGGTGTTTCCGGCGGATAACGCCGCCTGTTTCCCAATTCCGCCACAGTGCCTGCGAATATCCCGGTCATCACAACCGGGATATTTTGAATGCGCCTGCTGCCCTCCGTCCTCGCCTCGCTTCTCCTTGCCACGTCCGCCTCTGCGGCCGATCTGATGCATTTCTGGGACGAGCCGCAGCATGGCGGCAACAGCTTCAACCGGCTGCCACCGGACGAGGCCTATTTCGAAGCTCTGAAAGGCTATGGCGCCAGCTGGGTGCGGTTGTCCTACGACAAGTGGAAACCGGAAAAACGCGATTTCCTGATCGGCGATGCCGACAAATATGAGGGCATTCCGGCGGGCGATCTCGCCGTGCTGAAGGCGGCGCTCGACCGGGCTGACAAGGCGGGGCTGAAGGTGGTGATTACGCCGCTGTCGCTGCCGGGCATGCGCTGGGCACAGAATAACGGCGATCGATTCGACGGCCGCCTCTGGCAGGACAAGGCGTTCTGGGCGCAATCTGCCGCCTTCTGGACGGATCTGGCCGCAGCCCTGAAGGATCACCCGGCTGTCGCGGCCTACAACATCATCAACGAACCGGCTCCGGAAAAGAACAATGGCGTTGCCGAGCACGGCAGCCGTGAAGCTATGAAGGCCTGGTACGGCAAACAGGCCGGTACCGCACGCGACCTGCCGGCCTTCTACGACACCGTCATCAAGGCTATCCGCGAAGCCGATCCGGTAACGCCCGTCATGGCGGATGCCGGCTGGTATGCCGCAGCCGACGCTTTCAGCTATTGGCCGGGAGCGCTTGCCGACGGCAAGGTGCTCTACAGCTTCCATATGTATGAGCCCTATGCCGCCACCAGCGCGCCGAACATGAAGCGCGACAAGCCCTATGCCTATCCCGGCAAGGTCCCGTTCGCAGAGACGGAGGAAACCTGGAACCGGGACCGCGTCGCCGCCTATCTTCAACAGCCGGTCGATTGGGCCGACAGCCATGGCATCCCGCGCAACCGCATGGTCGCCGGAGAATTCGGCTGCATGCGCCGCTGGGACGGCTGCAAGACCTATCTCGAAGATGTGCTGACGTCGCTCGATAACAGCAAACTGCACTGGGCCTTCTACAGCTTTCGGGAGGACAGCTGGGACGGCATGGACTACGAGCTGGGCTCGCAGAAGGTCAACTGGAAGTACTGGGAGGCGATCGACGAGGGCAAGCCAGATCCGGTCAAGCGCAAGGCTGGACCGGAATTCGAGCCGATCCGGAAGAGGTTGTAAGGGGTGCCGCTCTTCGCTTAAAATCAGTGTGAATGACGGCCTGTGAAAACTCTCCGTCATTCCTGTGTCTGTCACAGGAATCCAGCCACGGCGCGTCTGCGCCGTGAGGGGATAGTTACTCCGCTTTCCGGAAGGGTCTTGCGCGCCACGGACGCGGCGCACTGGATTGCTGCGACAAGCACAGGAATGACGGAGGCGTTGAGGCTCTCGATGCGGCAAGCCGAGGCGAACCTCAGCCCCAATTTCCTACCGCCCCTCACGGTGCCACGTGGCCGAGAGCACGAACAGCAGGGCGGCCAGGCCGAGGAAGCCGGCGAACAGCGACAGCGAATTGATGCCTTTCAGCACCGTTTCGTCGGTCATGCGCAGCGACATGCGCTGATCATCAGCGACGCGGACGGTGCCGCGTACCGGCAGGATCTGCGGCACATCGACCGGGCCATCCGCGCTGGCGAGGCGCTGGACCAAGCCCTTGGTCTTTTCCGCCCAAGGGGCAAGCGTCTGCGTGGTCGAGATCGTCGCCTTGAATTCGGGCGCATCGACGCTGCCGACATGAACCAGCGTGTTCAGTTCGCCATTGGTGATATCGAAAAGCCCGGTCTCGGTGGTGCGCACGCTGGCCTTGTAGAGACCCGGTTCGCCCTCCGCCAGCGTGATCTCCTCGGTCTTGCCGGACGGATAGGTGAGCGTTGCCAGGCCCGGATCGCCGGCAATCGTCTGCCGGGCGATTTCGAGCGTGCGGCCGCGCGCATGCGCCGTCAGGGCCTCTTCCTCCAGCGCCGGTTCCTGCATCAGCCAGTGGGCGGTGCGGCGATAGAGCGAAACGCTCGGGCCGCCGCCCTCAAAGCCGCGTGCCCAGAGCCAGCCCTGATCGGAAAGCAGCATGGCGACGCGGCCCTTTCCGACGCGGTTCAAGACGAGCAAAGGCTTGCCGTCGGCCGCCTGCATCACCGTTTGGCCGAGCGGCGGTGCGACATCCACCGTACGGAACCAGCGGCCCCAATGCGGCGGTTCGCTATCCGCACCTTCGAGCCCACGAGTGACCGGGTGTTTCTTGCCTTCGTCCGACAGGCGCGGATAGAAGGCCTTTTCGTTCATAAAGCCGGTCGGGCTTGCGGGGAGAACGGCCGACAGAGGCGTCGTCGCGATGGAGTCATCGCCGGCATGTTCAGGTCCAGCGGCAATCAAGAGCGCGCCGCCGTTTTCGACATATTGGGCGATATTGTCATAGTAGAGGATCGGCAGCACGCCGCGATGCTGGTAGCGGTCGAAGATGATCAGGTCGAATTCCTGGATCTTGTCGACGAACAGTTCGCGGGTTGGAAACGCGATCAGCGACAATTCGTTGATCGGCGTACCGTCCTGCTTTTCCGGCGGCCGCAGAATGGTGAAATGCACGAGATCGACGGCGGCGTCGGATTTCAACAGGTTGCGCCAGGCGCGTTCGCCGGAATGCGGCTCGCCCGAAACAAGCAGCACGCGCAGGTTTTCCCGGATGCCGTCGATGACGTGCACGGCGCGGTTATTGGCCTGGGTTACTTCACCATCCACCGGCGCCACGGCAAATTCGAGGATATTGTTGCCACCGCGCGGCACCGTGAACGCGAAGGGCACATCGGTGCCGGGCTCAGCCATTTCGGTGGCGATCTGGTTGCCGTTGAGGCTGACGGTCACTTCCGCCGTGCCGCCGGGCGCCTGGCCGTCATCGGCGATGCGGAACGTCACCTTCTGTTCCTCGCCGACAATGCCGAAGCGCGGCCCGCTGACGATCTCGACGCGCCGGTCGAATTCGTCGGGCCTGCCGGTGATCAGGCCATGGATCGGCGCATCGAAGCCGAGCGGCTGGTTGATATCGGGAACGTCATGGATCTGGCCGTCGGTGATGAAGATCGCGCCGCCGACGCGGGCAGGCGGCACGTCTGCCAATGCCGTCTGCAGGGCCGTGAACAGCTTGGTCGATGGCGTTTCGGTATTTTCGTCATCGGCGGCTTCGACGATGCGCGCCTCGATCTGCGGGAATTTGGCCAGCCGCTCTTTCAGCGTCGCCAGCGCCTGGTCGGTCATGGCGCGGCGGCCGGCATTGTCCTGGCTCTGGCTGCGATCGACGACGACACCGACGATGGTGGAGAGCGGTTCGCGCTCCTCCTGGAAGAACACCGGATTGGCTATGGCAAGGCAGAGCGCGGCAAGCGCTGCGGTGCGCAAAGTGGCGCCCCGCACGCCGCGCCAGAAGCCGAGCGCTGACAGAAGCACGGCGGCAAGCGCCAGTCCGGCAATGAAGGGCCAGGGGAGTAGGGGCTGGAAATCGAGTGTCATTTGCGCACCCTCACTGGCCAAGCCGTTCGAGCAGAGCAGGAATGTGCACCTGGTCGGCCTTGTAGTTGCCGGTCAGCATATACATCATGATGTTGACGCCGGAGCGGAAGGCAAGTTCGCGCTGCTGCTCGTCCGGCGGCACAGTCGGCAGAAGCGGCATGCCATTGGCGTCGATCGCCCAGGCGCCGGCAAAGTCGTTGCCGGTGATCATGATCGGCGAAACGCCATCGCCGGACCGCGCCGGCCTGCCGGTCGGTTGCGCGCCATTGTCGGGCTGAGCCTCGATCCACAATGGACTGCCATTGTAGCGGCCGGGAAAATTCGACAAAAGATAGAAAGACTTGGTCAGCACGTTGTCGGTCGGCACGGGCTCCAGCGGCGGGATGTCGAGATCGGCCAGGATCGCCTGCAGCCGCTCGGAGTTGGGGCTGCTGCCGGAGGCCGACGAGAGCGAGGAGAACTGGTCGCGTGTGTCGAACAGCACGGTGCCGCCCGAGCGCATATAGGCATCAACCCGGCTGATCGCCGCCTGGCTCGGCATCGGCGCATTGGCTGAAATCGGCCAGTAGATCAGCGAGTAGAACGACAATTCGTCGGCGGCAATGTCGAGACCGATCGGCGGGCCGGGTTCCAGTGTCGTGCGATAGGTGAGGAAGTCGGTCAGGCCCGCCAGCCCGCGTTCGGAAAGACGATCGACCTCGGCCTCGCCGGTGATGACATAGGCAAGATGGGTCTTGTCCAGCTGCCGCATGATAAGGTCGTCGCCGGGCTTGCTGTCATCGGCCAGCGACTGGCCGGGCATTACCATCAGCGCGGCTGCGGCGATGGCCAGGACGACGGCGGCAGCGGCCGGCATTTTCCAGCGGGCAAAGGCGCCGCCCATGAACAGGACGATGGCGGAATCGATCAGCAGCAGAATGAGGGCTGCGGCAAACAGCGACGGTTTCAGCGACCAGGCCTCGGCGCCGATCAGCGGCTCGGATGTGTAGGGAATGGACAGGCCGCTGGCATCGATCGGCGTCAGCGTGGTGTCGCGGGGCAAAAGGTTCAGCGCGGTAAATCCTTCTTCCGAACCATAGAGACCGGGCGGGTGCTCGGTGCTGGAGATAGGGGTGATTCCAGCGGCAATATCCAGAGGCCGCGCCTTGCCGGTCTCGCTGATCAGCACGCCATCGGCATTGAGCAGGCGGTAGGGCGCCAGCGTCTGGCCGGTTGCCGCGCCTTCGCTGGCCACGCCGCCGCTGCGTGACAGTTGCACGCTCCGGCGCAGCATCTCGACGAAATCGCCGGAGATCGGCAGGTTCGACCAGGTTGCTTCGGCGCTGACATGAAACAGGATGATGCGGCCTGAGCCTTGCGTTCGCGTAGTCACCAGCGGCGTACCATCGGCAAGGCTTGCCCAAGTGCGCGACGACAGGTCGGCGGTCGGCTCGGCCAGCACCTGCCGCTTGACGAGGATGCCCTCCGGGCGCGGCATGCCGGCAAATGGGCTGAGCGCCGGATAATCGGCAAGTGGCTGCGGCTCGGACCAGGAGAGGGCGCCGCCCAGCGCGCGCTCGCCCTGGCGCAGCGTCACCGGAACCAGCGGATCGTCGGCGGGAGCGGCAGCCAGACGCGGACCGGCAAACCGCACCAACGTGCCGCCGTTTTCGATCCATTTGGTGATCGGCGCATAGGTTTCTTCCGGCAGGCGGCCGATATCGGCCATGATCAGCATGGACGGCTTTTGCGCCAGAAGCTCGGGGATCGAGACCGCCATATCGGCTTCGTTCGGCTGGATCAGATCCGCATAGGGGGCAAGCGCCCGGTTGATATAGTAGAGCGGTGACAAAAGCGGCTGCGACTGGTCGCGGGCCTCGCCGCTCAAAAGCGCGACGCGGCGGCGGCGAAAGCCGTCGTCCAGCAGGAAGGTGGCGCCGGCCGTGGCCTGGCCGTCGATGGCGATGCGGGCAAAATCGTTGCGCAGTTCGAACGGGGCGGCGAGCGTGCCCCGGGCCACGCCTTCGCCGGCGGCAAAGGCTACGGAGCCGTTGGCGATCGCACGCCCGCGCGTGTCATAGGCGGTGACCGGCACTGTGCGGGCCGCGGCCGTATCGAGACGGGTGGCGCTCACCACCATCGATTCGGCGTCATTGGCGGAATTGCTGATGGCCACGGCCTGATCCTTGCCGCCTTCGATCAGCCTGAAATTTTGCGGCGACAGCGCTGCAAGCTCGGTCATGACCTTATCGCCCGCCGCCTCGATGCCATCGGACAGGAAAGCCAGCGTTCCAGGTGCTGTTCCATCCAGCGCAGTCCTCAGCGCGTTGACGGCTGCGGCGCGGTCGGGGCGCAGCGGCTGCGGTGCTGCAGCGGCCAGGCGATTGCGGGCGCTGACGGCCGATCCGGGCACGGCGTTGTGGTCCTGATCGGCCGTGAAGACGACGGAGACCGGCAGGTCGCGTTCCTCCGCATCGCTGATCAGCGCATCGGCGGTCTCGACTCGGCGTTGCCAATCGGTCGATGTGGCCCAGCTGTTGTCGATCACCAAAGCCAGCGGGCCGTTGCCGGCGAGCGTGTTGGAGCGTGGATTGAATACGGGGTCGGCGATGGCGAGAATGATGGCGGCGGCCATCAGCATGCGCAAAAGCGTCAGCCACCACGGGCTTTTCGAGGGCGTTTCCTCGCGTTTCAGCACGCTGGCCAGAATGCGCAGCGGCGGAAAAACTTCCGTGACCGGCTTTGGCGGCGTCATGCGCAACAGCCACCAGATGGCCGGAAGCGCAACAAGCGCGGCCAGCATCAGCGGGTTGGCGAAGATGAACGGCAGGAAGCTCACAGCTGGCCTCCATGGGTGGCGCGTCCGGGCATGCCGGACAGATACATATGCACGGCCACCAGCGCTTCGGAGGCGAGATGGTCGGTGCGGTGCGGCGTAAACGTCCAGCCGAGATGGCGCAGGTTTTCGCCCAGGCTGTCACGCCGTGCGATATAGGCGCGGCGATAGTCGTCGCGGATAATCTCGGCGCGCCCGGCCGTCAGTTTCTCGCCGGTTTCCGGATCAGTGAATTCGGTGCGGCCCGCATAGGGAAAGCTTTCCTCCGCAGGATCGGCAATCTCGATGACATGGCCGCGCAATCCGCGCCGTGCGAGCGGGCCGAGCTGCGCCATGATCGTATCGGCGGGATCCAGAAAATCGCCGATCAGTACCAGGTCGCTTGCGCCGCGGATCATCTGCGTCTGCGGCAGGCCGCCCGAAAGCGGCGTATGCATCAGGGCCGTCGCCAGCCGTTCGGCCGCGTTTCTGGCCGAAACCGGCTCCATCACACCGGGGCAGCCGATCCGCTCGCCGGAGCGGGCGAGAATCTCGGCCAGGGCGAGCATCAGCACCAGCGCCCGGCTTTCCTTGGAGACCGAGCCGAATTTCGACTTGTACATCATCGACGGCGAGAGATCGGCCCAGAGCCAGATCGTGTGGGCCGCCTCCCATTCGCGGTCGCGCACATAGGTATGATCGTCGCGGGCGGACCGGCGCCAGTCGATGCGCGACAGGCTTTCGCCATCGCTGTAGGGCCGGAACTGCCAGAAATTCTCGCCGATGCCGCGCTTGCGGCGGCCGTGCCAGCCGGAAATCACCGTGTTGGCGATGCGCTTTGCCTCGACCATGCAGTCCGGGATTAGCCGGGCACGGCTCTGCGCACGGGACAGGACTTCTCCGGATGGCGTTGGCTCAACGATTTGGCCTATGGCAGCCATTCATTATCCCTTGGCTTGCTTGACCAGGCCGGTGATCACGTCGCGGACCGACATGCCTTCGGCGCGGGCGGCAAATGTCAGCGCCATGCGGTGCTGCAGCACCGGTTCGGCCAGCGCCATGATATCATCGATGGAGGGTGCCAGTCTGCCGTCATAGAGCGCACGGGCACGCGCGCACAGCATCAGCGACTGGCCGGCGCGCGGGCCGGGGCCCCAGGCGACGTTCTTGTCGGTGCCGGCATTGCCGTTGCCGGGGCGGGCCGAGCGCACCAGCGCCAGAATGGCATCGACCACCTTTTCGCTGACCGGCATCTGCCGGATGAGCTGCTGGATTTCGCGCAGCTTGGCGGCATCGATGACGCCCTGCGCCTCGGATTCATGCGTGCCGGTGGTTTCAAGCAGGATCTGCCGTTCGGCCGCAAGCTCGGGATAGCCGACATCGACCTGCATCAAAAAGCGGTCGAGCTGGGCCTCGGGCAGCGGATAGGTGCCCTCCTGCTCCAGCGGGTTCTGCGTCGCCAGCACATGGAAGGGCTGCGGCAGGTCGTTGCGCTGGCCGGCCACGGTGACGTGATATTCCTGCATGGCCTGCAGCAAAGCCGACTGGGTGCGCGGGCTGGCGCGGTTGATTTCGTCGGCCATCAAAAGCTGCGTGAAGATCGGGCCGGGCACGAAGCGGAAGGACCGGCGGCCGTTTTCATCCTGGTCCATGACTTCGGATCCGAGAATATCCGAGGGCATCAGGTCGGGCGTGAACTGGATGCGGCTGGAATTGAGGCCGAGAACTGTGCCGAGCGTCGAGACGAGCTTGGTCTTGGCAAGGCCGGGAACGCCGACCAGCAGCGCGTGGCCGCCCGACAGCACCGCCAGCAGCGTCTGCTCGACGACGCTTTCCTGGCCGAAGATCACCTTGCCGACTTCCTTGCGGATCAAAGCGATCTCGTTCAGCGCCTTTTCAGCGGCAGCAATGATCGCCTTGTCGTCGGTCGCGCCGTCTGTCGTTTTCATCACACCCATTGTCTGTCTCCAGTGGCCGGCAACGGTGCCGATTCGCGAAAAACGCGCTTTTCGTCTCAGTTTTTCAATCTATGCACTGCGCGGTGGCTGACAAGACGGGGGCAACGCACTATCTCGTGAGCAAGTGCTCGATAAAAAGCAAGAATAGGGCCAAACGGGACGGAACGATGGCGGATGCGGAAATAGATCAGGCGGGTGACGCGGCGGGACTTGCGGCGCTGATTGCGCGCGCGGCCGGCCAGACCAACGGCCAAACAAAGGGATTACCCCCGGTTGAGCGGTGGAATCCGCCCTTTTGCGGCGATATCGACATGGAAATCCGGGCTGACGGTACCTGGTTCTACATGGGAACGCCGATCGGCCGGCAGCCTTTAGTGAGGCTGTTTTCCACGGTCCTGCGCAAGGATGAGGACGGCAAGACCTATCTCGTAACTCCTGTGGAAAAACTAGGCATTCGCATCGCCGATGCTCCTTTTATCGCCGTCGAAATGAATGTGACGGACCATGATGGCGCACCCGTCCTGACCTTTCGCACCAATGTCGGCGATGTCGTCGAGGCGGGGCCGGACCATGCCTTGCGGTTCGTCGTGCATGGCGAAAACCGTGAGTTGAAGCCCTATCTGCACGTGCGGGGCAGGCTGGAGGCGCTGGTGTCGCGCGCGGTGATGTATGATCTGGTGGCGCTCGGCGAGACGGTCGAGATCGATGGCACCGCGATGTTTGCCGTGCGCTCCGGCGGTGTGACCTTTGCCATCATGCCGGCGCAAGAACTTGAAGCTTTGTCTGAATGACCGGGCCACTGTTTTCAGCCGATGACTTTCGCCGCCGCGCGCTGCAGCAATCGGGCAGTCCGGATGAGGAGGCGTGGCGCGATCACGGCGACTTCCTGCTCAATCCGGATACGGTTCCCTATCTGGAAACTTTGAAGCTGAGGGATGCCGCCGTTCTCGTGCCTGTCATCGACGATGGCGACGAGGCGCGGGTGATTTTTACCCGGCGCACGGCAACGCTGCGCAAGCATTCCGGCCAGGTGTCGTTTCCCGGCGGCGCGATCGATCCGGAGGATGACACACCCGAGCGCGCGGCGCTGCGCGAAACGGAAGAGGAAATCGGCCTGGACCGCCGCTTTGTCGAGACCGTTGGCAGGCTGCCCTATTATATGGCGATGTCGGGCTTTCGCATCACCCCCATTCTGGCCGTGGTCCAGCCCGGTTACGATCTCATTCCCAATCCTGCGGAGGTCGCTGCGGTCTTCGATGTGCCGCTCTCCTTCCTGATGAACCCCGACAATCACGGCCTTGGCCAGGCGACCTGGAAGGGTGCCGAGCGGTATTTTTACAGCATGCCCTATGGCGAGCAGCATATCTGGGGCATTACTGCGGGCATCGTCCGCATGTTGTATGAAAGGCTTTACGCATGACCTCCGTTGCCACCGAGGCCTGGTTTTCGGCGCCGGCGCTGACACGCGTCTTTGAACTCCTCAATGCCGATGGCGGCGAGGTCCGCGTCGTGGGGGGCGCCGTGCGCAACAGCCTGATGGGGCTTGCCGTCGCCGATATCGACATGGCGACCACGCTTTTGCCGGATGTGGTGGTGGCACGTGCAAAAGCCGCTGGCATCAAGGCGGTGCCGACCGGCATCGAACACGGAACGGTGACGCTGGTCATTGACGGCAAGCCTTACGAAGTGACGACGCTGCGCCGGGACGTGGAAACGGATGGCCGCCATGCCGAGGTTGCATTTGGCACCGACTGGACGGTGGATGCCGAGCGGCGCGACCTGACGGTCAATGCGCTCTATGCCGATGCCAGGGGCGAGGTGATCGATCTCGTCGGCGGTCTCGCCGATATCGAAAAACGCAATATCCGCTTCATCGGCAATGCCAGCGAGCGGGTGGCGGAAGACTATCTGCGGGTGCTGCGGTTCTTCCGGTTCTTTGCCTTTTACGGCTCGGGCCGCCCGGATGCCGATGGTCTTCGCGCCTGCGCGCAGGCCCGCTCGAAGCTGTCGACCTTGTCCGCCGAGCGCGTCTGGTCGGAATTGAAAAAGCTGCTATCGGCTGAAAATCCTGGCCGGGCCCTGCTGTGGATGCGCACCTCCGGCGTGCTGACGGAGATTCTGCCGGAAAGCGAAAAATGGGGCATCGATGCGATCCCCGGCCTGATTGCGGCCGAGCAGGCTTTCGGCTGGCAGCCCGATCCGCTGCTGAGGCTGGCATCGATCGTTCCGCCGGATACCGAACGGCTGGAGACCATGGCCAAGCGGCTGCGGCTGTCGAAGGCCGAAGCCGCTTATTATTCCGCCTGGACCAAGGCGCCGCGCCTGCCGGCCGAGATTGCCGATACGGCATTTGACAGGCTGCTTTACCGCAATGGCGAAAAGGGATTGGCGACCGCGCTGCGGCTGGCGCTGGCCTCGTCGCGGCAGAAATCCGAAAGCGATCCGTCGCTGCTACCGGAGACGGCAAGGCTGCAACGCCTGCTGACACGGGCGGAAAAATGGCAAAAGCCGAGCTTTCCGCTGACGGGCGCGGATGTACTGGCAACCGGCGTTGCGGCCGGACCGCGTGTGGGCGAGATTTTGGCGCAGCTGGAAGACAAATGGGTGGATGGGAATTTCAACGCCGACCGGGCAACGCTGGTTGCCCGGCTTCAATCGATGATCTGATTTAGGCGACCTTCGCCTCATCGACGATGCGCGCCTTGATATTATCGACCATATTTTCGCGAATCAGCGTTTCTCCATGCGTCGAGCGCATATGCTCCACGGCGCGGCGAACGACTTCGGCGTCGCTGTCGGCGTGGGTGTGCCATTCGCAGCCGGGCACGAGGGTCCCGCATTCAAACAATCGCATGATGCTCCTCCTTGCGTTTGCACGTTCCCCTTGGCCTGAATTGCCCAGCGGGACGCTGCGACTATAACCGAAAATTGCACTCGATGGTTCCGCCGATAGCCGGATCGCGTTCACAATAAGGGTGGAGATGGCGACGCGATACCCGTGTTCTGAACGCGACATGGCCACGAAGCTTCCTTTTCAGGGTCACATTGTCGCCCGATCCGTCCGCAACCCTTAAGGCCGGGGTTCGCCCCTTTCGGAAAGGACGGTGCAAATCGTCTTGAGACTGACTTAAGGAAGGACACGCATATGACCATTCGCCACATGCCCGTTGCAGCGCTGACCGCTGCCGCTCTCAGCCTGATCGTCATCAGCTCGCCCGCTTTTGCACAAAGCGCTGCCGAACCCCAGGGCACCCAGCCGATGCAGGGCACGGCACCGGCTGCCATCAGCGACCAGAAGATCGAAGCCTTCGCCGTCGCCTATCTGCAGGTGGACAAGGTGCGCCAGGACTATGCCGCCAAGATCGGCGCCGAAAAGGATGCCGTCAACAAGCAGAAGCTTCAGAACGAAGCCAACAAGCAGATGATCAATGCGGTCGAGAAGTCGCCGGACATGTCGCTTGACGAATACAAGACCATCATCACCGCCGCACAGACCAATCCGGATGTGGCCAAGAAGGTGCAGGATAAGCTCAAGACCAGCGATACCGCCCAGTAGCGGCGTCAAGAGGCCGGGGTTTGGGGCAGGGCAGGTCGGGTCCTGCTTCCAGCGGATTTCCATCAGAAAGCCCTATAGAAAATCCCGGCTTTAATGCTATGCCTTCGTCTCCCTGAGACGTCCGCAAAGGCATGCCTTCCATCATGAGCTCTTCTCTTCAGCAGGAACTGATCGATTCGATCCGCAACATCGCGGATTATCCGAAACCCGGCATCATGTTCCGCGATATCACCACGCTGCTGGGCAATCCGCGCGCCTTTCGCCGGGCCATCGACGAGCTCGTGCATCCCTTTGCCGGAACCAAGATCGACAAGGTCGCGGGCGTCGAGGCACGCGGCTTCATCATCGGTGGCGCCATGGCGCACCAGATGTCGGCCGGTTTCGTGCCGATCCGCAAGAAGGGCAAGCTGCCGCACGATACGGTGCGCATCGCCTACAGCCTGGAATACGGCGTCGATGAGATGGAAATGCATCGCGATGCCATCAAGCCCGGTGAAAAGGTCATTCTGGTCGATGACCTCATCGCCACCGGTGGCACAGCCGAAGGCGCGACCAAACTTTTGCAGCAGATGGGTGCCGATATCGTCGCCGCCTGCTTCATCATCGACCTGCCGGAACTGGGCGGCCGAAAGAAGATCGAGGCGCTGGGCGTCAAGGTGCTGACGCTGATCGAATTCGACGGCCACTGATAGCGCGGGATAAGTGCTCCTGGCAGGTGCTGCTCGCAATGGCTTCGGTCCTGCCCGAAGCCATCACCTCCCGCCTGCATCCGGTCTACCGCCTCAAGCCCTGATCAGGACAGATTAGGGAAACTCGATGACCTTGCTTTCGAACCGGATCACCGGCTGGCCGTCCTGGTTTTCGCCCTCGCACAGGATGGTGTTGATCCGCCATCCCGGCCGCGATTCCAGATCCTTTGCCGCAACGAAGGTGACGAAATAGGTGATCGTGTCGCCGGCAAAAACCGGGCGCAGCCAGCGCATGTCGCGAAAGCCGGGCGAGGGTCCGAGTTTTGGTGCGGTGATGCCTTCGGCGGCAAGCCGCTTGGCTTCCCCCAGCCAGTAGGGCACAAAACATTTCATCCAGCCGGCGCAGGTATGCCAGCCCGAAGCGCAAAGCCCGCCGAACAGCGATTGCTTCGCAAGCTCCGCATCGAGATGAAACGGCTGCGGATCGAATTTTCCAGCGAAACGGATGATGTCTTCGGCGGTGAAGGTCACCGTGCCGATGGTTTCCCGTGTTCCTTCAGGATGGAGTTCCGACAGTTTCATGCCGTCTCTCCCGCCTTTTGGCAGCGGATCATGTTGGCATAATCGCAGATCGCCACGGTCTCGCCGCGCTGGTTGGTGACGACGGCTCTAAACTTGACGATGCCGATTTCCGGTCGCGAGCGGGAAACCCGCGCCTCGATGACCGTGCAGCTGCCAGACAGCGTATCGCCGGCAAGCACCGCCTTCTTCCATTCCATGCTGTCGACACCGGGAGAACCTTCCGATGCCGTTTCGTGGATGTAGCTGTCGCAGAGTGCGCGCATCATCAGCGCGCTGGTGTGCCAGCCGGACGCCGCCAGCCCGCCGAGAATGCTCTCCTTGCCGCCCTCCTGCGACAGGTGCATCGGCTGCGGATCGAATTCGGACGCAAAGGCGATGACGTCATCGGCCTTGACCTCGACCGGTTTGAAGTCGAACCGTTTGCCGGCTGGAAAATCCTCGAAATGAAGCATGGTATAATGCCCTCCAACAGGCCCTTTCTAGCATCCGGGCCTGTTCTGGGAAATGGAAACGTCGATGTTTTGACGTGCGATCAGATCACGGCTGGAAGGGCAGGTCCTGGCCGTTGATCTTCACTTTCTTGTTTTCGTCGACGACGATATTCCACATGTCGCGGCCATCCTGTGCCTGTTTGGCAAAGCCCTTGACCATCAGCAGCATGAATGCGGCCTGGCCGAATTCCGGCACGGTGGCGGCATTGTCCTGCAAATATGAAATCGTCTTGCCGAAATCTTTGGCATAGAGCGTCAGGTCGGTGGTCTGGCGGCCCTGCTGGTCGGGATAGACGGTGGTGGTGCCCGACAGGCTGAAGTCGTAGACGGCGGAGCGGGCCGAGACCTCGTCATATTTGATCGTCATTGCGCCGCCGGGCAGGAAGATGCGGCCGGCTTCTGCCGACTGTTCGTCGGTCAGCGGCTTTTCGGCGTCGAAATTGGCACGGTCGATCAGATAAGTGATGCCGCTTGCCAGGTTGAGCTTTTCCAGCGAGATGCGGGTGGTCACGGTGTCCGGCAGCGCCGAGCTGAAGGCCAGCGGAACCAGGCCCGGCGGCAGCGACGGCTTGTCGATGGTGACGCCGAAGCCGACCTTCGCGTCGTCCTTGAGGCCGTTGGTGTCGATCGTGTAGCGCAGGGCTTCGGCGCCATAGGTGCCGGTCGGAGTGGCAACCTTCAGGTTGGCGACCTCGATCGATTCCAAAAGGTTCTCGAACATCGGCAGATTGGCGCGGACCAGAGACTTGAGACGCACCTGCTCGGTCGGCAGCAGCTTGTCCTTCTTCACATTGTCGAGGATGAAGAAGACGAGATCCTGCACCGGGCGATAGCTAAGACCGTTGAACGCGACATCCGCCGTCACGGTGTCGGCGGTTATATCGACCTTCATCTTGGCGGGATCGATGATCGTTTCGGTAAAGCCGTTCATCGCCATGTTGGAGCGGATGTCGATCGTGTCAGGCGTTGCCCGCGTCGCATTCATCGTCGATGTCATCGACCCGAACCGCGCTTCGACCGATTGCTGCGGTGTCTTCGACGTCATGAACAGGCCGTTTGCCGACATGTCTGCGGATTTGAAATAGAGCAGATCGGGATCGACAATGCCTTCGGCACGCATCGCATCGATCTTGTAGGTGAAATCGGCCTTTTCGGCTCCTGCGGTGAACTGCCCCTTCACATCGAGATCGGCGGACTGGGAAAAGTGCCAGAGACCGTCTTCCATCGGCCGGATCAGCGACAGGAAGGGTTTAAGGCCTGAAATGCTGAAGTTTTTTGGATCGACATCCTTGAGAAGAACTGTCGGGTCGAACGTCACCTCATAGTCGGCGGTGCCAGGGCGGACCTTGATCAGGCCGGACTTTGCCAGGTTTTCCGGCAGGTAGGAGGTGAATTTCTGCTCGAGTTCCTGCGCGCCCTGATGGCTGATATCCGCAGCCTGCGCCGATTGGGTGACGAGGGCGGTCGAAAGCAGAAGGGCAGGGATCAGGCGCATCGAAGACTCCTCAAGTGATTGCGAGGCAAACATATAGCCGATCGGCCGAAGGGCAAGCACCGTGGCGGCCGCAAATCGCCACAAACGCAAACGCCGCCCGTCACAGTGAACGAACGGCGTTGCCCGGTCTTTTATTCGGTGTGCTCTGTCAAATCTTTCAGACAGCCCAGCGACGTCCTTAGGTGTTGAAGCGGAAATGGATGACGTCGCCGTCCTGGACGACATATTCCTTGCCTTCGTCGCGCGCCTTGCCGGCTTCCTTGGCGCCGGTTTCGCCGTTGAAGGCGATGTAATCCTCATAGGCGATGGTGAAGGCGCGGATGAAGCCGCGTTCGAAATCCGTATGGATGACGCCGGCGGCGGCCGGTGCCTTGGTGCCGCGCGGAATGGTCCAGGCGCGTGTTTCCTTGGGGCCCACGGTGAAATAGGTGATGAGATCGAGCAGCTTGTAGCCGGCGCGGATCAGCTGGTCGAGGCCGGCTTCGTGCAGGCCGAGCGCCTCCAGGAATTCCTTGGCTTCCTCTTCCGGCAGCTGGGCGACTTCGGATTCGATCGCCGCCGAGATCACGACGGTTTCGGCGCCTTGCGCCTTGGCCATGTCTTCAACGGCCTTGGTATGGGCATTGCCGGACACGGCATCGGCTTCGGCGACGTTGCAGACATAGAGAACCGGATGAGCGGTGAGCAGATTGAGGCCCTGCAGCACCAGCTTTTCCTCCGCATCCAGCGTCGGCAGCAGAGTGCGCACCGGCTTGCCATCCTGGAGCAGCTTCAGGGCCGCGTCCATCACCGGCAGCAGGGCGACGGATTCCTTGTCCTTCGAGGCTGCGCGCTTGCGCGTCTGTTCGGTGCGGCGCTCCAGGCTTTCAAGGTCGGCGAGCATCAGCTCGGTCTCGATCGTTTCGGCATCGCCGACCGGGTTGATGCGGCCTTCGACATGGGTGATGTCGTCGTCTTCGAAGCAGCGCAGCACATGCACGGTCGCATCGACTTCGCGGATATTGGCCAGGAACTTGTTGCCGAGGCCTTCACCCTTCGATGCGCCACGCACGAGGCCGGCAATATCGACGAAGGAGATGCGGGTCGGGATCAGTTCCTTGGACTTGGCGATATCGGCCAGCTTGCGCATGCGCGGATCGGGTACGGCGACTTCGCCCGTGTTCGGCTCGATGGTGCAGAACGGATAGTTCGCGGCCTGCGCCTGCGCCGTCTTGGTCAGCGCGTTGAAGAGAGTGGACTTGCCGACATTCGGCAGTCCGACGATACCGCATTTGAAACCCATGGTCTTGAAACCTGTCCGATCGAATTCTGTTGCAGTGCCTTTTGCGGAAACTTCGGCCAAGGTCAAGCCTCAGTCCGGTTTTGCAGGCTTTATAGGGGAGATCGCGGCGCAGCGCATCTTGTTTGAGGGCGGCTTGCGATGCACAATGGGTCTTTCCTCCACTCCTGTGATCGAACGGGCGGATTTCCGATGGCGGACAACGATACCAGTCTCAAACCCAAAACCGTGACCAAGCCGAAGCTCGAAAGGCCGAAGCTCTACAAGGTCATTCTGATCAACGACGACTATACGCCGCGCGAATTCGTCATCATGGTTTTGAAGGCGGTGTTCCATATGAGCGAGGAGACCGGCTACCGGATGATGTTGACGGCCCACAAGATGGGCGTCTGCGTCATCGTCGTTTGTGCCCGGGATATTGCCGAGAGCAAGGCCAAGGAAGCCACCGATCTCGGCAAGGAGGCGGGCTTTCCGCTGATGTTCACCACGGAGCCTGAAGAATAGGGGGGCGGCCTTAGAGCCTCATTTATCGTACGAGGCTCTAAAGACCGGCTGGCCGTCTGATCTGAAAGCCGGTCTTGTCCTGCAAGAACCCGCATCCCCTGTAGAATGCCAGCGTCGCTGCGTCCTTCGAGCCGGACAGCAGCATGACCTTGTAACAGCCCTGTTGCCAGGCCGATGCGCACGCGTGACGGATGAGCGCCCCCGCATGGCCGCGCTTGCGGTAATCCGCGTGGGTGACGACATTTTCGATCAGCGCATAGGGCGCGCCGCCACGCGTCAGGTTCGGGATCACCACCAGCGTCACGGATGAGGTCAGGACGCCGTCCAGGAGGCCGATCAGCATGGTCATGCCGGGCTGGGCTGTGATTGCGGCAAAACGCTCGATGGCGATATCGGGCGCAATCTCCGGGTCATCCGCATTGAGATGGCGGTAGAGCGCCAGCAATGCCTGCAGATCGGCCGGTGCTGCCGGGCGGATGTCGAGGGCGCCTGCTTGCATCTGTCTACTCGTCCTTGTTGCCGAACAGCTTCTTCAGCATGTCGGCCATCGGGCCGGTCGCCGGCAGGATTTTCGGCTGGGCGTTGTTGCGGGCCTGGCGGATATGGGAGTTTCCCGCTGGTTTGGTGGAGGCCGGTTTCGCTGCTGCCGGTTCAGGGTCCGGCTTGCCGCCGGTGGCAAGCGTCAGCTTGTTCAAAAACTGCGAATCCTCCGCTTTCACCAGCATCTCCGCATTGTCGGCAAGCGCCTCCAGCAGCGGCTCCAGCCAAACCCTGTCGGCCTTGGAAAAGTCGCCGAGCACATGATTGTGAACCCTTTCCTTGGATCCCGGATGGCCGATGCCGAGGCGCAGGCGGCGGTATTCGCGGCCGCAATGGGCATCCAGCGACTTGATGCCGTTATGGCCGCCATGGCCGCCGCCGGTCTTGATCCGCGCCTTGCCCTCGATCAGATCGAGTTCGTCGTAGATCGCCAGAACATGCTTCGGCTCCAGCTTGAAAAAGCGCATGGCTTCGCCGACGGCCTCGCCCGACAGGTTCATGAAGGTCTGCGGCTTCATCAGCAGCACGCGTTCACCGCCGATCTCGCCCTCCGAGATCAGTGCCTTGAATTTCTTCGACCAGGGCGAGAAATTGTGGCGCCGCTGGATCGCATCGACGGCCATGAAGCCGATATTGTGGCGGTTGCCGGCATAGTCGGCGCCGGGATTACCAAGACCTGCGAAAATCAGCATGGACATATCTCTACAGTCGGACAGACCCGTCTTGCACCGCGTTGTCACGCGGATGTCAACCGTCTGGCTGAGGCATGCGCTGTTTTATGGGCGGGTTTCGCCCGTCGCCTTCTGATATCAGCGGTGCGAGCGAATTCCGTATTTGGCGAAGATCCGGTCCTGGGTGCCGTCGGCAATGAGCTTTTCCAGCTGCGTCTGCATGCCGTTTACCACGGTATCCGGCAGGGCAAGGTTGCAGGCAAAGCCGTAGAGCTTGCCCTCAAGCAGGAGGGCGGGTTCGACCGCCTTGCCCTCGTCGCGCATCGCCTCGAAGGTCTTTTCGGAGGTCACCATCAGATCGATACGGTCTGCGAGCAGCTTCCTGAGCGTCGTTTCGATATCGGTCGCCAGGTCGATCTTCGGAAAGGCATGGTTCTCGAGAAAAGTGCTGGAGAAATCGCCGCGCTGCGTTCCGATGGTGAAGCGCTTGGCCTCTTCGATACCGGCGGGATTGATGCCCGAGCCGATCTTGCGCAGCATGACCATGCGATCGACCAGCAGCGGCTCCACCCATTTGAAGCGCTTGTGCCGCTCCTCGTCATGCCCCGTCGTGAAGACGCAGGTCCAGGGCTGGCTTTCAGCCAGTGACAGCGCCCGCGCCCAGGGGAGGATGTCCAGCGCGTAGGGCGTGCCGAGCGCCTTCATGATCAGTTCGGCCTGCTCGACGGCGGCGCCGGTGATCACGCCGTCCCTGGTGAAATTATAGGGCGGGTATTCCTCGGTCAGCAAGGTCAGCACTTGTGCATTCGCCGCGCCGGCTGTGCAAGACAGAGCCGTGCCCGATAGAAGGAGAGCGAGTGCGAACGCGATGTGTTTCATGTCCGTTCTCCCGTCATGATCGTCATGCGAGGCTGGTGGCCTTTGCTTCCGATTCCATTTCCAGCATCAGCAGCATGTTCTCGATCGGCATCGGCCGGCTGAAGAGATAGCCTTGGCCATAGTCGAGGCCGAGCTTGCGCAGCAGTTCCCACTGCTCCTTGGTCTCGATGCCTTCGGCCACCACGGTGCAGCCCATCTGGTGGGAAATCGTCCGGATGCCCTTGATCAGCATGCGGCTCTTGCGGCGCACATCGGCCGTCCCGGTCGTCAGGGAGCGGGTGAAGGACTGATCGACCTTGACGATATCGACCGGGAACCGGTTGAGATAGCTCAGCGACGAATAGCCGGTGCCGAAATCGTCGAGCGCGATACGGCAGCCGAATTCGCTGAGCTGCTTCAGCACGGCATGCACATCGGGATTGTCGAGCATCAAGACTGCTTCGGTGATTTCGATGACGATGCGGGCGGGCGAGATATGATGCTTGAGCAGCAGCGCCGCCAGCTTGTGCGGCAAGGTCTCTTCGAACTGCAGCGGCGAGAAGTTGACGGCGAGATAGGTTGTCTCCGTTCCCTCCAGCTTCGTCAGGCGGGCGAGGTGGCTGATCGCCTTTTCCAGCACGCGCTCGCCGATGCGGGCGATCGAACCGGTTTCCTCGGCAATGCCGATAATCTTGGCAGGCGGCAATATGCCCTTTTCCGGGTGGTTCAAGCGCATCAGCGCCTCAAAGCCTGCAATGCGGCCATCGCTGAGGCTGACGATCGGCTGCAGATAGGCTTCGAACCAGTCTTCCTTGAGGCCGGCCTCGATATTCTGTTCCATTTCATGACGTTCGCGGGCGGTGTCGAGCATGCTGGTATCAAAGAGCAGCATGCCGTTCTTGCCGTCGCGCTTGCGCGCATACATGGCCATGTCGGATTTCAACAGCAGTTCCGCCGCGTTTGCGGCGTGATCCGGATAGAGCGCGATGCCGACGCTGGCGCTGACCGAAAGCTCGGCACCCTCGACCAGGATCGGCTGGCGCAGGCTGGCGCAGATGCGGTCGCCGATTTCGCTTGCCAGCGCCCCGACATCCTCGGCGCTGACCAGGATGGCAAATTCGTCGCCGCCGAGCCTCGACATCGTATCGCCGGGGCGCAGCGTGGTGCGGATACGGGCAACCACCTGGCGCAGCACTTCATCGCCGGCAGCATGGCCGAAATTGTCGTTGATCCATTTGAAACGGTCGAGATCGATGAACAGGCAGGCGAGCTGCACCATGGTCTCGTCGGCCTGATGGATGCCCTCGTCGAGGGCGGCTTCAAAACCCTGGCGGTTGAGAAGGCCGGTCAGGTGATCGGTGATCGCCTGCGCGTGGTTGCGGCTTTCGGCCTGCTTCAGTTCGGTCACGTCGGTCATGACGGAGAGGGACAGGCCGCCGCGCTCGCCGCTCGCCGCACTTTTCATCTCAAGGATAAGAACGGTCATGGTTTCGCCGTCCGCCCTGATGAACGGAACGGTGACTTCGCAGATATTGGCATGGTGGGTGTTGCCGTTGCGGCGGCGTGCCCGGTAGGTTTCGTGCCAATGCTCGTCGACAAAATCGGTAAAGACGCGGCCGATGACGTCGGCGCGGGCATAGCCGGTGGCGGTCAGCCAGTAGTCGCTGACGGCAGTCAGGCAATTGGCCGGATCCAGCGAAAACAGCATGGAAGGGGTGAGATTGTAGATGTCGGTGGCGCGGCTATGGGCAAGCTTCAGCTCGGTTTCCTCGCGCTCGAGCTTGCTCTGCATCTCGTTGAAATTATGGGCGAGCGTGCCCATCTCGTCGTCCGAGGTCCAATCGACATGATGGCGCGAGCCGAGCCGGCGCGTGGCCTCGATGGCTGCCGTCAGCCGCATCAGCGGCCGGATGACGGTCAGCCGGTTGCCGAGGATGGCCGCCGCAAAGACGATGGCGACGGCGACGATCAGTATGAAGAAGATGCTCAGCTCATCCTTGCTGAAACGCGACAAAAGGCCCGGCGTGGCGACCCAGAGTTCCAGAGTGCCGACGGATTTTTGGCCGTCCTGCGAATTATAGAGAATGTCCCTGGTCAGAACCGTGTGCGGCAGGCTGGCATCCACGGGACCTTTCGGCAGCGTGACGGAAATCGAGTGGGAACTGTCTTTGACCTTGACGGACATGATGGCGGCATCGCCGATCAGCGATTTTACAATCTGCTCGACACCATCCGTATCGAAATCCCACAGCGGCTTGGCAAGCGCCTGCGCACCGGCCTCCATGAGAACCTGCGTGTTCTGCAGGCTTTCACGCGCCACACGTTCCGACGACAGGGTCAAAAACAGCACGATCAAGGGCGCGATGAAGACAAGCATCGCACCGCAGACGATCGCAATAAAACGATTTTCAACAGAGTGCATCACGCGATGCCCCCGGTTGTGTCACCACTTTCAAGTCTCATTAGGATTCTCGTACACTGAAGCCGGGCAATCCCCCAGCGGACAACACATCACGAAAATCTTAAATGTTGTTGAAACCTTGAGACGAAAATAAGCGAGCGGAAGGACGCCCTTGGGCGGCCGCTAGTGCCTTTGGCAGCAAAAAGCCCGCTTCACCGGGTGAAGCGGGCTTGAAATCCAGGCCGTCAGGCCGGAATCCTTATTCGGAAGCGGGTGCTTCTTCTTCTTCTTCCGACGTCCCGCCAGCCGGCTGCGCGATCGTCGCAATCGTGAAGTCGCGGTCGGCGATAACCGGTGTCGCGTTTTCAGGCAGCGTGATGTTCGAGATGTGGATGCCGTCGCCGATCTTCAGGCCCGACAGGTCTGCCGTCAGGAACTCCGGAATGTCGTCGGCCGGAACAACCAGTTCGACTTCGTGACGAACGATGTTCAGAACGCCGCCGATCTTGATGCCCGGGGACTTTTCTTCGTTGACGAAGTGAACCGGAACTTCAACGGTAACGACGCTGCCCTTCGAAACGCGAAGGAAGTCGACATGCATGGTGAAGTCACGGACCGGATCCAGCTGGTAGTCCTTCGGCAGGACGCGGATCTTCTCGCCGCCAACGTCGATCGTGGCGATGGTGGTCATGAAACCACCGGCGTGAATCTTCTTGGTGACTTCCTTCGTGGAGAGGGCGATGGAAATCGGAGCCTGCTTGTCACCATAGATGACTGCAGGAATAAGACCGTTGCGGCGAAGTTCACGGGAGGACCCCTTACCAACCCGTTCGCGCGTTTCGGCCTTGAGCTCATAGGATGCGTGGCTCATGGTCTTAACCTTTCTGGTGTTTTTGGAGAGCTCATCCGGCAATTTACAAAGACAGGATGAACCGAGACGTTTGACCGTCTCATCCGCGTTTGCCTCCAAGGGTGTCTGCGCGGACGCGCGTCCATAACCGAGAACGCCCGCAATTGCAAGTAAAGCCGGGTTTTGCGGCACAAACGGAGAATTCGTTTGAAAACCCGCCCAAAGGTAGCATTGCAACTCGACCTGCACGCGGAGCGTGATACCCTACAGAACTTGATAACCGTCGAATCAATGAAAACACGCGATGTTAATCTCTTTTTATTCTTGCATGGCAGATTGCGCCCACGTTTAAATCAGGTGTTCCATGATCAAGGTCCTCTCCTGCATCGCCATTGACCATCATTACGGTCTGCTGGCGCTTGCAACTCTCGTCTGCATTCTCGGCTCTGTCTTGACCATGCGGCTGTTTGCCCGTGTCCGGCGCACGGTCGGCGTGCAGAAGCTGAACTGGCTGTTTCTGGGCGGAACCATTGGCGGCTCGACGATCTGGACGACACATTTCATCGCCATGCTGAGCTTCAGGCCCTCGCTGCCGCATGCTTACGAGCCGATCTTGACCCTGGTATCGCTGGGTGCTGCGATCGTCATCACGACATTGGGCTTTTCGGTCACGGCCATGCGCAAGACGGGTCCGGCCATCGAGCTGGGCGGCGCAATCGTCGGTGCCGGCATCGCCATCATGCATTACATGGGCATGATGGCCTATCAGATCGGCGGGCGGGTGGAATGGGATTTCACCTATTATGCCGCGTCCATTCTGCTGGGCGTCGGTTTCGGTGCCCTGGCCACCAGCCGGGTTGCGCGCCCGGTCACGCGGTTTTGCAAATATGGCGGCGCCATTGCGCTTATTCTTGCGATCGTCAGCATGCATTTCACCGGCATGGCGGCCATCACCATCATTCCCGATCCGATGATCCAGCCCTCGGCGGCTCTCATCCCCGACAATCTGCTGATCATCATGGTCATGGCGATGATGTGCCTGATGCTTGGCCTTGGCGCCTCGACCTATATTATCGACCTGCATTCCAGCCATCTGGCTGCCGAACGTTTCCGCCACCTGTCGCTGCACGATCCGCTGACGGCCCTGCCGAACCGGGTTGCCTTCGGCGAACATCTGGACGACATCATCCGGCGGCAGAAGGACGATACGGCCCGCGTTGCGGTGCTGTCCTTCGATCTGGACCGGTTCAAGGATGTCAACGACGTCCACGGGCATGCGGCCGGCGATGCGGTTTTGCGGACGATTTCCGGACGGATGGCCAAGGTTCTGGGGGACGGCGAATATGTCGCCCGCATCGGCGGCGACGAGTTCGTGGCGCTGACGTCCAATTTCTTCATGAAAAGCGATGCCAAGGCATTTGCCGCGCGGTTGGTTGCCGAGATCGGCAAGCCCGTCGAATGGCAAGGCACGACGCTTCTGGTCGGGACCAGCGTCGGCATCTCGCTGTTTCCCGTCAATGCCCGCACGCCGGAAGAGCTTTTGGCGCAGGCGGATCTTGCCATGTACCGCGCCAAGGCGGCCGGCTCGAACTCGATCCGGTTCTACGAGCCTTCGATGGACGATGCGGCCCGCAGCCGCAGCGTGCTGGCCATGGATATGCGCCAGGGGATCGAACGCAACGAATTCGAACTCTATTATCAATATCAGAATAACTCGCTGACGCGCGACGTCATCGGGTTCGAAGTGCTGTTGCGCTGGAAACATCCGGTGCGCGGCATGGTGCCGCCGATGGAGTTCATCCCAATCGCCGAGAAGAACGGCTTCATCCACGAACTCGGTGACTGGGTGATTTTGAATGCCTGCCGTCAGGCGGCGTCCTGGGATAATCCGATCAAGATCGCCGTTAATGTCGCACCCGCGCAGCTGGCCGATACGAATTTCCCCACCCGTGTCAGCGAAATCCTGAAGGAAACCGGGCTCGATGCTGGCCGTCTCGAACTGGAAATCACCGAATCCGGCATCATCGCCGACCAGCAGCATGCGCTTCACATCATCCGTCAGCTGAAGCTGCTCGGCGTCAAGATCGCCATGGACGACTATGGAACCGGCTATTCGTCGCTCTCGACCCTGCAGAACTTCCCGTTCGACAAGATCAAGATCGACCGCGCCTTCATCGATGGCGTCACCAGCAACCGGCAATCGGCTGCGATCGTCCGCTCGACCATCATTCTCGCTCAGAGCCTGGACATCCCGGTGCTGGCGGAAGGGGTGGAGAACGAGGAACATATGGATTTCCTGCGCAGCGAAGGCTGCCTGCAGGTGCAGGGATATCTGTTTGGAAAGCCGATGCCGCTGAGCGCCATCGATCATGTCGTCAACAATACGCCGCCGGTGCTTGCAGCCCCGGTGGCAGCGGATGATGACGCAGTGCGCGGCGGGCAGTCCGAAGCGGCCTGAGGCCTGTCAGCGTCTGCGTGATTTGGTGAAGCGGGCGAGAGCCAGCATCAGTCCCCCCGCCAGCAAACCCCAGAATGCGCCGGAGACGCCTGCGAAACTGACCCCGGATGCGGTGACCAGAAATGTCACGGCGGCGGCCTCGCGGCCGTCTGCCTCCTTGAAGGCGGCCATGGCCGATCCGGCAAAGGCGCTGATCAGGGCAAGGCCTGCGACGGCCTGGATCAGGACCGGCGGCGCAAGGCTGACAAAGGCCGTCACCGTCGCCGCCAGAAGTCCGAAGACGATATAACCGGCACCGGCAACGATTGCCGACCAGTAACGCCGGGCCGGATCGCGATGTGCGTCTTCGCCCGCGCACATGGCAGCGGTGATTGCTGCCAGATTGACGGCATGGCCGCCGAACGGCGCGCTCAGAACCGAAAAGAGGCCGGTCGCGGCAAAGAGCGGCCCCGGCTGCGGCTCGTAGCCGTTGACCTTCAACACGGCAATGCCCGGAATATTCTGGGAGGCCATGGTGACGATGAACAGCGGCAGGCCGATGCTGACGAGGCCCGCGACCGTAAACGCCGGCGTGACCCATTCGATATGCGGCACGAGCGTTGCCGAAAGCCGCGTCATCGCATCGGCCGGCATCTCGACCCCGAAGGCCAGAACCAGAATGAAAGCGAGAAGGGCGGCGGGCACGGCAAAGAGCCGGTTGATGCTGCCGACGACGGCCCAGGCGAGCACGATCGGCAGGCCGAACAGCGGATTGAACGCGATGGCCTTGACCGGCGCAAAGCACAGCCCGATCAGCACCCCCGCCAGCATCGCATTGGCGAGAGCCGCGGGGATTGCGGCAACGGCCCGGCCCAGCGGTTTCCACAGGCCGGCAACGACGATCAGTGCGCCGCAGATCAGGAAGCCGCCGACTGCCGTGTTGAAGCCGCCGGCAACAGTGCCGGAACTTGCGAGCAATGCACCGCCCGGCGTCGACCAGGCAATGGAGACCGGCATGCGCGTGGCAAGGCTGAGCACGATCGCGCACACGCCCATCGCCACCGACAGCGCCATCAGGCCAGATGCCGCCTGCGCCTCGCTTGCGCCAACGCCGGTCAGTCCGTGCAGCACGACGGCAAAGGAACTGGCAAAGCCGACAAACGCGGTAAGCAGGCCCATGAACAGGCTCTGAAGGGAGAAGTCACGTAACATTGCGCGGGGACCATGCTGGATGCGGGAATTTCGATCAGACGATTTGCCTATCATATCGTCATATTCGTGCAATAGCATGGACCTTGCACCGCCGGTCATCGGGTCCTGACGCGTCTTTGACCTTTGTTCAACTGGACGCCTGTCATCGAACCTTGATATTGCTGCCTTTGCATCTATGATGAGGTTTGCGTCTGCCCTCAGGGAGGAGAGCCGATGAAACATTCAGACCATGTTCAAGCCGTTGCGCATCACGTATCGGCAGCCGCCAGTTCGCCGGTTGCCGCGTCCTGGCGCCGTTGCCTGACCGTGCACGGGCTTTCGCCCGAGGATGCCCGCTCGCCGCTCAGACTATCGGAACAGGAGTTCCGGGCTGCGCGCGAAAAATCAGGGCATCTGATCGAGGAAGCGCAGGGCGAGCTGGACCGGCTGTTTTCGACTGTGGGCAAGGCTGGATGCTGCCTGCTCCTGACCGACGAAAACGGCATTGCACTGGAGCGCCGCGGCGCACCGGGAGACGACCACGATTTTCGCGGGCTTGGCCTCTGGTCGGGCACCGTGTGGAGCGAGGCCAGCGTCGGCACCAACGGCATCGGCACGGCGATCGCCGACGAGCGCGCCGTCGTGATCCAGCGCGACCAGCATTTTCTCAGCTGCAATACCGGGCTTTCCTGTGTGACCGCGCCGATCCGCGATCATCTCGGACGCGTCGCCGCCGCCATCGATATTTCCACCTGCCGCGACGATGCCGGGGAAATGGCGATGCTGCTGTTGTCGCAGGCCGTGCGCGATGCCGCAGCCCGCATCGAGGCCAACCTGTTCCACCGCGCCTTCAACGGCGCACGCATCCTTCTGGTACCGGCCGACGGCAAAAGCACGCCGGCGATGATCGCTGTCGACCGCGACGATCTTGTGCTGGGTGCGACCCGCGCAGCCCGGTTGAAGCTCAACCTCGACGACCGGCGCATTGCCAACGGCGTCCCGGCCGCCGATCTCCTCAACGAGACGGCGGTGGGGCAGGGCGAGGACCTTCTCGACGCCGAACGCGCCGCCCTTCGCCGCGTTCTGTCGCGGGCGCAGGGAAATGTGTCTCTGGCTGCCGATACGCTGGGGATCAGCCGGGCGACGCTATACCGGAAAATGAAGAAGCTCTCCGTCAATTGACGAGGATGTGTGCGGCGTGGCGCTGTTTGCCGCGCTGCAGCATGTTTGCTGCCATTCACCTGTCGCACATCTGAAACACTTGGCAGCCTGCGCGGGCAGGGTGGCTCTACGCGTTCCAGGCATTCTGGCGCACCTTCCTTGCCAGCAGATGTTGGAGTCTGTTCAGGAGGAGAAATCACATGTTGCATCAAAAGATTGTCGAGAACCCGTTCAAGCAGAAATATGGCAACTATATCGGTGGTGATTGGCGCGAACCCGTCAGCGGCCGCTATTTCGACAACACCACCCCGGTCACCGGCGGCGTGTTGTGCCAGATCGCCCGATCTGAGGCTGCCGATATCGAGCTGGCGCTGGATGCCGCCCATGCCGCCAAGGAAAAATGGGGCCGCACGTCCTCGACAGAGCGCGCCAATATCCTGATGAAGATCGCCCAGCGGATGGAAGACAATATCGAGCTTCTGGCCAAGGCCGAGACCTGGGACAACGGCAAGCCGCTGCGCGAAACCATGGCCGCCGACATGCCGCTCGCCATCGACCATTTCCGCTATTTCGCCTCCTGTGTCCGCGCCCAGGAAGGCACGATCGGCGAGATCGACCACGACACGGTCGCCTATCATTTCCATGAGCCGCTCGGCGTCGTCGGCCAGATCATTCCCTGGAATTTCCCGATCCTGATGGCCGCATGGAAGCTGGCTCCGGCACTGGCGGCTGGCAATTGCGTCATCCTGAAGCCCGCGGAACAGACGCCGGCATCGATCCTCGTGTGGATCGAACTGGTGGGCGACCTGTTGCCGCCTGGCGTGCTCAACATCGTCAACGGGTTTGGTCTCGAAGCCGGCAAACCGCTTGCCACCAACCCGCGCATCAACAAGGTGGCCTTCACCGGTGAAACCTCCACCGGCCGGCTGATCATGCAATATGCCAGCCAGAACCTCATCCCGGTCACGCTGGAACTCGGCGGCAAGTCGCCGAACATCTTCTTTGAAGACGTCATGCGCGAGGATGACGATTATCTCGACAAAGCGCTTGAAGGCTTTGCGATGTTCGCGCTGAACCAGGGCGAAGTCTGCACATGCCCCAGCCGCGCGCTGGTCCATGAGAAGATCTACGACCGCTTCATGGAAAAGGCGATCAAGCGCGTCGCCGCCATCAAGCAGGGCAATCCGCTGGATATGTCGACGATGATCGGCGCCCAGGCCTCCAGCGAACAGCTGGAAAAGATCATGTCCTATATGGATATCGGCCGTCAGGAAGGTGCCGAAGTTCTGATCGGCGGCGAGCGCAACACGCTGGACGGCGAGCTTTCCGGCGGCTTCTATGTCAAGCCGACGGTGTTCAAGGGCCATAACAAGATGCGGGTGTTCCAGGAAGAAATCTTCGGGCCGGTCGTGTCGGTGACGACCTTCAAGACCGACGAGGAAGCTTTGGAAATCGCCAACGACACGCTCTATGGCCTGGGGTCCGGCGTGTGGAGCCGCGATGCCAACCGCTGCTACAATTTCGGCCGCAACATCCAGGCCGGCCGCGTCTGGACCAATTGCTACCACGCCTATCCGGCCGGCGCTGCCTTCGGCGGCTACAAGCAATCCGGCATCGGCCGCGAAACCCACAAGATGATGCTCGACCACTACCAGCAGACCAAGAACATGCTGGTGAGCTACAGCCCGAAAGCGCTGGGCTTCTTTTGATGCCGCTTGACCTCCCCCTTGAGGGGGGAGGTCGCAGCGAAGCTGCGGGTGGGGGTGATCAATCGGCTCGCGCCGAACATTGCCCCCACGCATTATTTCTCCAAGGAAAGGAGATGGCTGCCGATGAAAGCGCCGCTCTGGATGACCGTATGCGCGGCCGGGTCACCCCACCCCGCCGCTTCGCGCCGACCCTCCCCCTCAAGGGGAGGGTAAGCGCATGACCGACACGATCAACGGCGAACCGCGGGTGCTGGCCACCGATGCAGCGCTCGCCTTCATCAAGGAAATCCAGCAGGATCATCCCGACGTGCTGTTTCATCAGTCCGGTGGCTGTTGCGACGGGTCGTCGCCGATGTGTTATCCGGCCGATGATTACATCGTCGGCGATAACGACATCAAGCTGGGGGAGATTGGCGGCGTGCCCGTCTATATCAGCGCCAGCCAGTTCGAGGTCTGGAAACATACCCAGCTGATCATCGACGTCGTGCCGGGAAGGGGCGGGATGTTCTCGCTCGATAATGGCCGCGAACGGCGGTTTCTCACCCGCTCAAAGCTGTTTGCCGGCGGTGAGGCCTGCGCCATTCCGATCGTCAAACGGGCATAGGGCGGTCCAAGCGTCTGGTCTGGCCGCCCATCAAGTTGATCAGCGGATCAATCGAACAGGCTGGAAACCGATTCTTCTTGGCTGGTGCGGTTGATCGCTTCGCCGATCAGGCTGGCGGTCGAGATGACGCGGATATTGTGGGCCGACTGAACCGCCGTGGTCGGCTGGATCGAGTCGGTGATCACCAGTTCCTTCAGCTTCGACGAGGTCACGCGGGCCACGGCACCGCCGGACAGGACGCCGTGGGTGATATAGGCCGTGACGCTGGTCGCGCCGTTCTTCAACAGGGCCTCGGCGGCATTGCAGAGCGTTCCGCCGGAATCGACGATATCGTCGATCAGCAGACAGTCCTTGCCGGTGACATCACCAATCACGTTCATGACTTCGGATTCACCGGCGCGCTCGCGGCGCTTGTCAACGATGGCGAGCTGGCAGTCGAGACGCTTGGCCAGCGCCCTTGCGCGGACCACGCCGCCGACGTCGGGCGAAACGACCATGACGTTTTCAAGATTGTAGTTTTCCTTGACGTCGCGCGACAGGATCGGCACGGCGTAGAGGTTGTCGGTCGGGATATCGAAGAAGCCCTGGATCTGACCGGCATGCAGGTCGAGCGTCAGGACGCGGTCGGCACCGGCCTCGGTGATCAGGTTGGCCACCAGCTTGGCCGAGATCGGCGTGCGCGGACCGGGTTTGCGGTCCTGGCGGGCATAGCCGAAATAGGGAATGACGGCCGTGATGCGGCGGGCTGAGGACCGGCGCATGGCGTCGATCATGATCAGCAGTTCCATCAGGTGGTCATTGGTCGGAAACGAGGTCGACTGGACGAGGAAGACATCCTCGCCGCGCACGTTTTCCTGTATTTCCACGAAAATTTCCTGGTCGGCAAACCGTCTGACGGTTGCTTTGCCCAGGGGCAGGTTGAGATAATTGCAGATCGCTTCGGCCAGGAGCCGGTTCGAGTTGCCTGCGAAAACCTTCATCGATGGTCCGCCTGTGCTGGCGCGGGTTTTTCGTCCGCGCAATTCCGTAAGCCAGCCGGGGTCTCGATCGTCCCAAGCTTATGCGCGCTTCATAACGTCCTTGACTTTGAATGCAAGAGCATTGCCGCGTTGCAGCGTAGTTTATCCTAAAAAGATTTGCCCAAACGTGTCGAACTGGGAACATTTCGCCTCGAAGCGCGGATTCTCCCACAGGCTGCAAGCCCAACCGGCGTCGCCAGCGCGCCGTTCCGGCGTCGCCAGCGCGCCGTTCCGGCGTCGCCAGCGCGCCGTTCCGGCGTCGCCAGCGCGCCTACCCGGCGTTGGCGTCGCGCCAGCTCATATATTCGTTGATAGTCTTTGTGGCGATCGACTGCATCGTCTGCGCTGGCACGACCGACCAGAGATTGGGGGCGGTCGCGTTCACCGTGTCCTGGCCCTGGATACGGTGCAGCCGGTTGCCGGAGCCGTCGAGCACATCCCAGACATAGACGACTGTTGTCTTGCCGCCATCGTTCAGCGCAGAGAAGTAACCTTTCAGGATATGCTGGCTGCTGGTGTCGGATGCGGCCTTGATCGTCAGGCCGTGCGAGCGCGCCTCGGCGCCCAGCTGTTTGGAGAGCGGGGTCACGACCTCGACCGGAGCGCCGATGATCGGCAGGAAGCGGATGGTGCCGGCGGTTGCCGCAGGGGCGATGGCCGCAGACTTCTGCGGCGGCTGTTCCTGCGGTTCCTGCTCCGTCGCCTGCTGTTCGCTTGGCTGTTCGCGGACGGCGGTATCCTGGTCATCGGTGTCTGCGGGCTCAATGGCCTGGCGGCGCGAGACCTGCCGTTCCTGGACCGGGATCTGGCCTTGCTGCAGGCGGTTGGCCTGCGCCTCCAGCGAACCCGCCGGGTCGGTATAATCGGTATCGCCCTGCGCCATCACCGTGCCGCTCGGGCCTTCCGAAAAGCTTTCCTGTTCAGGTGCACCGCGTTCTGGGGCTGCGAGCTGCGTGCTCTGGACGGGTGTCGAGGCCTGCGGCGCGACATCGACCGTCTGCATGGAATCGAGATCGGCCTGGTTGACCGGCGGCGATGTGAACGTGCCGGCGCCGACATCGACCTGCGGGGTCAGGTCATCCATGCTGTTGCAGCCCGTCAGGGCTGCAATCATTCCAAGGCTCGCAAAAAGCATGATCAGCTTGTGCATCGTCCTACCGTCCGGTTCTTCGATGACGGAATGCCTGAAGGCCCCCACCTCCTTTCCGCCGTTCACAAGGACGATAGATCAATTTTCCTAAGCAGAGATGAAGTCCAGCCCATAGCGCGACAACGCCTTTGGCGCGCCGTCCGTCGTCAGGTAGGTCTGGCCGAGCGTCATCGCCGTGCCGCTGTCAGAATCCATGATGATCATGTGGACGAACAGCGACATGTCAGGCGCGATCTCCTGGGGATTGCCCATGTGGAACATCTGGTGCTCCATCCAGGACGGCGAGAAGCGGGCGCCGAGCGAATAGCCGCAGGCGTTCAGCCGGTGCCGGGTCAGGCCGCGCTCGTCCATGATCTTGGAATGCACGTCGAACACGGTACCGAACGTATTGCCGGGGCGAAGGACCATTTCGATGGCCTGGATGGTGTCGCGGCAGGCGCTGTAGAGTTCGCGGTGGCGGTTGGTCGGCTCGCCGATCACGACCGTGCGCATCATCGCGGCATGATAGTGTGCGCTGACACCCGCCCATTCCAGCGTCAGCTGGTCCTGCGGGTCCAAAGTACGGCGGCCCGCCTTGTAGCGGCAGAGCAGCGCGTCGGCGCCGGAGCCGATGATGAATTCATTGGCCGGATAATCGCCGCCGCCGGCAAAAACCGCCCCTTGCATTGCGGCCAGAATGGCGGCTTCGCTGCCGCCGGCATGGATCAGCGGAATAGCCGCATCCAGCGCGTCGTCGGCTAGGCTTGCGGCCTGTTCGACATAGACGATCTCGGCGGCGCTCTTGACCAGGCGCAGGCGGCTGACGAGCAGCGAGGCGTCGACCAGTTCGCCGAAGCTCGTCAGCTGCTGGTCCAGCAACCGGGCAATGCGGCCGGTCATGCCATGGGTGTCATATTCGATGCCGATGCGCGCACCCAGCAGGTCGAGATCGCTGAGCAGGTTCTTCAGGTCCATCGTCGGATCGGCATTGACCCGGTCGACCCAGACCTCGACGCGCTCGATATTGGATGTATGCTTGGCCTGGCGCAGATCGGCCGAACGGGTAAGCAGGACCATCGAGCCGTCGGCCTTGACCACCAGCGTCTGGAAGAAGCAGTAGCCGAACGTGTCGTAGCCCGTCAGCCAGTACATGCTTTCCTGCGCAAACAGCAGCATGGCCGCAAGCTTCTCTTCCTTCATCTTGGCCGTCAGCCGTTCCAGCCGCGCCGAAAATTCGTCCTGCGTAAAATGCAGTGCCATGTCATGCCTCCCGTAAGGATATTGCAGAAATCTGCCGGCCATAATCCGGCTCGCTGCGATGGGTTGTCCGGCGGTAGGAGAAAAAGCGCTCCTCGTCCGCATAGGTGCAAAGGTCGAGATTTTCCGCCGTCACGCCCGCCTCCGTCAGCCGCCTGGTCGTCAGTCCCGGCAGGTCGAACATGGCGTGACCCGCGCGTGCAGACGGCGTGAAGAAGGCCGCGTAGCGTGCGTCTTTCTCGATAAACCGCTCGACGAATTCGGTGCCGACCTCGTAGTTGCGGCGGCTGATCGAGGGGCCGAGACTGGCCGTGATATGGTCGCGCCGCGCGCCAAGCGAGATCATCGCGTCAATCGTGCTTTCCAGCACGCCGGTCAGCGCGCCTTTCCAGCCGGCATGTGCCGCGCCGATCACGCCCGCTTGCGCATCGGCAAACAGGACGGGGCCGCAATCGGCCGACAGCACGCCGATGACGAGGCCGGGCGTGGCCGTCACCAGCGCGTCGGCCTCAGCGCGCGTGCCGTCATAGCCGGCATCGACGATGATGGCGTCGGGCGAATGGACCTGGTTGACGGTCGCCAGTTTTTGCGGCGCGGCACCGAACCAGGCGCTGACGCGGGCACGGTTCTCCTCGACGCGGGCACGGTCATCGCGTGATCCGAGCCCGACATTGAGGCCGCGATAGATGCCGTCCGAGACGCCGCCTTCACGGGTGAAATAACCGTGTTGGACGGCGTTTCCCGCGCGAGCGTTGAGAAGAGGGCTTTGCACAGGGGAGAGCAAGGCATCATCCTTCATCGGTTGTTTTGCCTTTTCGATATGCTGCAATGCGAGGGTTTTCCGGGCGGGCGGCTGTGGCAGCCCAGTGGCAGCTTATGAGTGATTTGGCCGGATGTTGGCCTTAAGGGCGGGTCCGTGTCAATCCACCGAAACGACAGGTGGCGTCGCCGCTGTCTCTCGGGAGACGCTATTTCTGGAACGGCACCAGCGCCACATTCGGGCTGCTGACAACCAGAACCTTGAACAGTTCGCCCATTTTTCCCTCGCCCGCACCGGCCAGCCGTTCGGCGTCCGCACGGATGTTTTCTTGCGTTTCGCGGCTCTTGTCGCGGCCAAGGGCTGCGGCGCGTTCGGCAAGGCCAAGCGCGATCAGAAAATCGCCCTGATAGGTCAGCCCGTTGATCTGCAGCCGTTCCGCCACCGCACGCCGGGCCAGCTGCTCGAAATCCACATGGCTGGTGATATCGGCAAAGCCGGGATGGGCCAGCGGCGGATCGAACTGGTGATCGCGCACCGCCTGCAGCGTGTCGCCAAGACCCGTTGCCATATGGCCGTAGTCGATGATGACGGCGGTTCCGCCATGGGTGCGGATCCGTTCGCTGAGTGCGGCCATCACCGCATCGCGGGCGGGGGCAAGTTCGAACACCGTTCCCAGCGGTGCCGCCGGGGCGGATGCCGGAAGCAGGTCCGGATCGATGCCCGCGACACCGGCTGCGAAGGAGAGCGCTCCGGCCGCATCGAGCCCGACCAGCCGCTCTCTGAAGCCCTGCGCCGTCTTGACGAACTGGCGGATGGGGATGGCGTCGAACAGTTCGTTGGCTGCCAGCAGCAGAAAGCCGTCCGGCAGGCTTTCGAAGCTGTCGTGCCAGGTGATCTTGAACTTGTGGGCAATCAGCGTTTGCTGCTGCACTTTCTGCAGACGCTCGCTGGTCTCGACCAGATGCACGCTTGCGGCTTCATAGAGGGCCGGTGACAGCTTGGCGATGACGCGCAGGATATCGGCCATCATCGTGCCACGGCCGGGGCCGATTTCGGCGATATGGACCGGGCTTGGCTCGCCATGCCGCTGCCAGGCCTGGACGAGGAAGATGCCGAGCATCTCGCCGAACAGCTGGCTGATCTCCGGTGCGGTGATGAAGTCGCCGGATTGGCCGAAGGGCTCGCGGGTCTTGTAATATCCATGTTCCGGATCGGCCAGGCACAGGGAAAAATAGTCGGTCACGCTGATCGGGCCGTTGGCGAGAATGATGGCCTTGATCTTGTCGGCAAGCGGGGTGCTCATCTTAGAGCCTCATCACGCGGCTGCAGGCGCTGCGCGGCGGGCGCGCTGGATAGCCCAGAGGCCGATCAGCACCATGGGCACCGACAGGAGCATGCCCATGGTCAGCCAGCCGCCGAGCAAGTAGCCGAGCTGCGCATCCGGTTCGCGGAAGAATTCTACGAAAATGCGCGCCAGGCCGTAGCCGGTGACGAAGACGCCGCAGACCAGGCCCGGGGTTTTCAGCGCATGGCGGTAATAGATCAGAACGGCCAGCACCGTCAGCAGCACGAGACCTTCGAGCGCTGCCTCATACAGTTGGCTCGGGTGGCGGGCAAAAGGGCCGCCGGTCGGAAAGATCACCGCCCAGGGCATGGACGACAGGCGGCCCCAGAGTTCGGCATTGATGAAATTGGCGACACGGCCGAAGAACAGGCCGATGGGCACGACGGCGGCGACGATGTCGAACAGGCTCCAGATTGCGATCCGGTTGCGCTTCGCAAAGATCAGCATGGCGATCATCGTGCCGATCAGGCCGCCATGGAAGGACATGCCGCCGTTCCAGATTTCCAGCGCGCGCAGCGGGTTGGCGATCACGCTTTGCAGGTCGTAGAACAGGATATAGCCGATGCGTCCGCCGCCGACGATGCCGGCTGCCACCCAGAGCAGGAAGTCATCGAGCTGCGCTTCTGTGACGGCAGGCGATCCGTTGCGCCACAGCGCCGTGTTGCGCGCAATCCTGCGGGCATATTGCCAGCCGATCAGGATGCCCGCCACATAGGCCAGGCCATACCAATGGATCTGCAGGGGTCCAATGGAAAGGAGCACCGGATCGATTTCCGGAAAAGGCATGATCGAAAAGAGGGTCGCTATTGTTTCCAAGGTCTTGCTTCATTTCCGCCGGTTGTTTGCCGGAACATGACGCTGCGGCAAGGCAGGGTCAAGGCAAGCGGCGGTCACGAAAGGCTGACATCACCGGTATTTTTCCTTGCATCGGCCCGCCTGTGCTCCTACCTCCTCTGTCAAGCCCGTGATGACGGGCATTGGACGCTTGAGACCGGAGACCGAAACGATGAGCACAGGTGCAAACCGCATTCTGGATGATTTTGCCAAGTTGATGACGGACGCGGCGGGTGCAGCCCAGGGCGTGCGCAAGGAAATGGAAACGGTATTTCGCGCCCAGGGCGAACGCCTGTTGAATTCCATGGACATCGTCAAGCGCGAGGAATTCGAAGCCGTGCGTGAAATGGCGCTGAAGGCGCGCGACGAAAACGACGCGCTTCTGGCCCGGATTGCAGCGCTTGAGGCGCGGCTCGCCGAAACCGGCAAGTAAAGAGAATCAACGCGGTGGCGCATGCCGCGCCGCCGTGTTTGACCGGGTTTTGGGGCAGGTGTCCCGGGACGGTACAGGAGCGCTGAATTTCAGGCGCTCAAGGACGGCAGTTTTCATAAATCTTTCACCCTGTGGACACTGGCGAAAAACGCTTATGGCAGAGTCGTTTAAGAACGGGTGCTGAATCAATTTGAGAGAGCCTATCCACAACCACCGGCGCTATTTTTCACGCAGGGGGCTTTCATGCGGACTCGGGCATTATACACTGATTTTAAATGATGATTCGAAACGGATCACGCAAGCTCCAGGCAGGGTATGTCAGCCAGGATGGTCGTGTTTCCGGTAATCATAAGTGTTTGTTTCTGGTGTTTGAGTTTGCAGCCTTGTGTGTGAACACGATGTCGCATGTCTGCGCCAGGACTTTTGGGGTGATGCATGAGCCTGATGGAACTGGAACTTGAGCGCCAATCGAACCCGGTCGATATGATCGAGTTCGTCGCTGCCAACAATGATTGGTCCTTCGAGCGCTCTGGCGAGGATGAAATCGCCATGACGGTGGAAGGGAAGTGGACCGATTACCACGTCTCCTTCTCCTGGATGGAGGAGTTCGAAGCGCTGCATCTGGCCTGCGCCTTCGACATCAAGGTTCCCGAAAGCCGCGTCAACGAAGTGATCCGGCTGCTCTCGCATATCAACGGCCAGGTGCTGATGGGCCATTTCGATCTCTGGCGCCAGGAAGACGTTGTGATCTTCCGCCAGTCGCTGCTCTTGGCCGGTGGCGCCGAGCCGACCAACCAGCAGGTCGAAGTGCTTCTGTCCAGCGCGCTTGAAGCATGCGAATCCTATTTCCAGGCTTTCCAGTTCGTTGTCTGGTCCGGTGTCGACGCGCAGAGCGCGGTCGAAGCCGTGATGTTTGAAACCGTCGGAGAGGCGTGACGATGGCTGTGCAGGCATCGGGTCCGATCGTTCTGATCGGTGCAGGCAATATGGGCGGCGCCATGCTTGCCGGCTGGCTGAAGAGCGGCATTTCCGGTGCCGATCTGCTGGTGATCGATCCCGGTCCGCCACCTGTTATGGCCAAGCTGATTGCCGATAACGGCGCGCGCCACGCAACATCAGCGCCCGCAGATCTCAAAGCCGGCGTTCTGTTTCTCGCGGTCAAGCCGCAGATGATGGCCACGGTGCTACCGCCTCTGAAGGGGCTTGTCGGCCCCGAAACGGTGGTTGTGTCGGTTGCAGCCGGAACCACGCTGTCCTTCATGCAATCGCATCTGGGCGATGCCGCCATGGTGCGGGCGATGCCGAATACGCCGGCGATGATCGGCCGTGGCGTGACCGGCGCCTTTGCCAATGGTTCGGTCTCGAATGCGCAGCGCGATCTCGTCCATAATCTTTTGAAAGTTTCCGGCCCGGTCGAATGGGTGGAAACCGAAGCCGATATCGATGCCGTCACCGCCGTGTCGGGCAGCGGCCCGGCCTATGTCTTTTATCTCGTCGAGTGCATGGCAGAAGCTGGCCGCAAGGCCGGTCTTCAGGCGGACCTTGCCATGCGGCTCGCACGGGAAACCGTCGCGGGGGCTGGTGAACTCCTGCACCAGTCCCCCGATGACGCTTCGAAGCTTCGCCAGAACGTGACGTCTCCGGGCGGCACCACGGCGGCAGCGCTCAACATTCTCATGGCCGATGATGGCATGCAGCCTCTGTTCGACAAGGCGATTGCCGCAGCCCGCAAGCGGGCGGAAGAACTGGCCGGATAATTCGGGACCTTTTCCATGACCGAGACTATCACCTACGCCGATTTCGAGCGCGTCGATATTCGGACCGGCACGATCATCGAGGCGTCGCCTTTTCCCGAAGCGCGTAAGCCGGCAATCAAGATCGTCATCGATTTCGGCCCGGAAATCGGCCTCAAGAAGTCATCGGCGCAGATCACCACCCATTACACGCCGGAAAGCCTCGTCGGCCGTCAGGTGCTCGGCGTCGTCAATTTCCCGCCGCGCCAGATCGGTCCGTTCCGCTCTGAAGTGCTGACGCTCGGCTTCGAGGACGAGGCCGGCGCGATCGTGCTGGCCGCCACGGACAAGCCGGTGCCGAACGGCAAAAGGCTTCTTTAGAAAAGAGCGATACCCCACTTTCCCTCATCCTCGCCCTTGTGGCGGGGATCCAGTGACCCGACGTCCGTCGGGTCAAAAGACTCTTTCAGCTCAAGGACTTGAGCTGGCTGGATCCCCGCCACAAGGGCGGGGAGGAGGGGGAGTGGACTTCGCTGATCAAGCGGGAACCCGGACCACCGCCCGCAGGCCGCCCATCGGGCTATCCGACAATGTGACATTGCCGCCATGGCTTCTGGCGATGTCGAGCGCGATGGCGAGGCCGAGGCCGGTGCCGGAGCTGTCGAGATTGCGGGCCTCGTCGAGCCGGAAGAACGGCTTGAACACATCCTCGCGCGAGCGTTCGGGAATGCCGGGGCCATCGTCATCGACGGTGATCGTCAGCCATTTGTTGCTGTGCCTGGCATCGATATGGACGGTGTTGGCATAGCGGTAGGCGTTGGAGGCGAGATTGGCGATCAGCCTCGTAAAGGCATTCGGGCGCACGCGAATATTGTCGTTGCCCTCGACCGATGTCGTGACCGTCTTTTCGTGCAGTTCGCCCTCGAGCGTCAGCCGGTTCATCAGGTCGCTGAGCTTCAGCTGCCCGACATCTTCCTCCGCTTCGCCGCGCGCGAAGGCGAGATAGCCCTCCAGCATGCTCTGCATGTCCTCGACATCCTGGTTGAGACTGTCGAGATCGGCGCTGTCGCCGGCCAGCGCCAGTTGCAGCTTGAAGCGGGTGAGGATGGTTCGCAGATCGTGGCTGACGCCGGTCAGCATCGCCGTGCGCTGCTCGATCTGGCGCTCGATGCGCTCGCGCATCTGGATGAAGGCGAGGCCGGCGCGGCGGACTTCCTCGGCCCCGCGCGGGGAAAAATCATCGATCTTCTGGCCCTTGCCGAAACTCTCGGCAGCCTTGGCAAGCGCGAGGATCGGCCGGATCTGGCCGCGCAGGAACAGGATGGCGATGGTGAGCAGGACCAGCGAGGCGCCGACCATCCAGACGATGAAGATATGGGTATTGGAGGCATAGGCCTGGCTGCGGCGCGCATAGACCCTCAGGATGCGCTGGTCATCGAGCTTGATGCGGACTTCGACAAGATCGGAATTGCCGACGGTGTCGATCCAGAACGGCTTGCGGATCTGCTGGGAAATCTCCTCGCTGAGGATCTGGTCGAGGATTTCGAAGAAGGGTTTCGGGCGCGGCGCCGGCAGCTCGCCGTCGGGCTCGATGGAAATGCGCAGGTTGAGCCGGTCGCGGGCGATCTGGATGACATCGTCATAATCGCTGGCGGGCATTTTATCGATGAGATCGATGACGGCGGCGATATCGCCGGTCACGGCCGCCGACAGCCGTTGCGTCACCAGTTGCCAGTGGCGCTCCATGAAGACGAAGGCGACGACCGACTGCAGGAGCACCATGGGGATGATGACAATCAGCAGCGAGCGGGCGTAGAGCCCCATCGGCAAGCGCCGCCGCAGCCAGCGGGCCGTGCGTTTCCAGGCCGTATCGGCCGCCGGCGCGCGGCTGCGCCGCAGGATGTCAAAGCTTGCCATGGATATCCAGCCGGATGCTCATAGGGACTAATCCACGCTCAGCCGGTAGCCGATGCCGCGCACGGTCTGCAGGAAGACGGGATTGGAGGGATCGTCCTCGATCTTGCGGCGCAGGCGGTTGATCTGCACGTCGATCGTCCGTTCGCCGACCTCGGCCTCGTCGCTGACCAGCTCATGGCGCGGAATGGTTTCGCCGGCGCGCTGCGAAAACAGCATCATGATTTCCTGCTCGCGGTCCGTCAGCCGGATATGGTCGGCGCCGCGCCGCAGTTCCTTGCGCACCACAGAGAATGTGAAGGGTCCGAAAATGACCTGTTCCACCTTGGGGGCCTTTGCCGGCGCATTGCGCCTGAGGATGTTGTTGATGCGCAGCACCAGTTCGCGCGGATCAAACGGCTTGGGCAGATAATCATCGGCGCCCGCCTCCAGGCCCTCGATACGGGCATTGGATTCGGCAAGTGCGGTTAGCATGATCACCGGCACGGTCTTGATCTTGCGCAGGCTCTGGGTCAGCGAAATGCCGGTCTCGCCCGGCATCATCACATCGACGATCAGAAGATCGTAGTCGATGCCTTCAAGCTTGCGCCGCGCTTCATCGGCATCGGCAGCCGTGGTGACGCGAAATCCCTTTTCCATCAGATAGCGATTGAGAAGATCACGGATCCGGCGGTCGTCATCCACGACCAGCAGATGGGCGGCATCGTCATCGATCCTGATCGTCTTCGTCATTCGTAGGCCCTGTCATCTCGCAGTGCCGGCCGTGTCTGCCGGGTGTCAATTATCGCCGGCATTCTTCATGCCGGAAAGGAAGCGTTTGACCAGTTCGCGTGCGCCAGGCCCGGTTTTTTCCATGGCCTCGGCGATGCGCCGCGATTGTGGCTCGGCCAAGGCTCTTGCGAGCGTCTTGCCTTCCTTCGTTGTATAGAGCATGCGCTGCCTGCGATCCTCCGGCCCGGCAACTTGATGAATATACCCTGAATCGATGAGCTGTTTCAAAACACGCGCCAGGCTCTGCTTGGTGATGCGCAGCGTTTCGAGCAGATCCGCCACCGTCATGCCCGGTTCGCGATCGACAAAATGCAGAACCCGGTGATGCGCACGCCCGAAACCGCGCTTTTCGAGAATCACATCGGGGTCGGAGGTGAAATCCCGATAGGCAAAGAAGAACAGCTCGATGATCTCGAAATCAACCGCGTCCGTGTTGTCTGCAGTCGCAGACGCCATGTCGTTTCCGGCTTTCTGGTTCGCCTGTCCTGCCACGCAGTCTTTTCCTTTCAATTCCGGTGCATTCTACGAAACATTCGAAAAAATATGTCAGCTATATTGACATATTTTTTCGCGGTTGGTAAGTCTTTAACTGCAGAAGGGCGAACACCCGACGCTAGTCCTGTCCTTGAAGATAGGCCGCGCCGCGCCGATCGCCAATTCAAAATCACCATAGCGGATTTCCCTCGTTCACGTTTGCCGATAAATGGGAGCAGGGGAGACAATCAACATAAGAATGGCGCGTGGACGCCAAGGGATGAGACGATGGCAGCAGTTCCTTTTGATCAGTTGGACGGTCAGATCTGGTTCAACGGCGAATTTGTCGATTGGAAAGACGCAAAGATCCATGTGCTGACCCACGGACTGCACTATGCCAGCGCCGTCTTTGAAGGCGAGCGCGCCTATGGCGGCCGGGTTTTCAAGCTGACCGAACACAATCAGCGTCTGCACAAGTCGGCCGAAATCCTCGGCTTCACCATTCCCTATTCCGTTGATGAGCTGGATGCCGCGACGATCGAGCTTTTGAAGCGGCAGGGCTTTTCGGAGGCCTATGTCCGGCCGATCGCTTGGCGCGGCTCGGAAATGATGGGCGTTTCGGCCCAGAACAACCGCATCAATGTCGCCATCGCCATCTGGCAATGGGGCAGCTATTTCAATCCGGCCGAAAAGCTGAAGGGCATCCGCCTCGATATCGCCGAATACCGTAGGCCCGATCCGAAGACCGCCCCATGTGCCTCCAAGGCCGCCGGCCTCTACATGATCTGCACCATTTCCAAGCATGCTGCGGAAGCCAAGGGTTACGCTGATGCCATGATGCTGGATTATCGCGGCCAGGTGGCGGAGGCGACCGGCGCCAACATCTTCTTCGTCAAGGACGGCGTGATCCACACGCCGGTACCGGACTGCTTCCTCAACGGTATCACCCGCCAGACGGTGATCGAACTTGCCAAGCGCCGCGGTTACCAGGTGGTCGAGCGTGTCATCATGCCGGAAGAACTCCCGGACTTCTCCGAGTGCTTCCTCACGGGGTCGGCCGCCGAAGTCACGCCGGTCTCCGAGATCGGCCCCTATACGTTCAAGCCGGCGACGATCTCCGAGACGCTGATGAACGACTACATGAAGGAAGTGTATCCGGTCGCGGCAGCTGCCGAATAACCGGCGGCTAAGACCCATATGAGAAAGGCGGCCGGTGAGCCGCCTTTTTTATTGTTGGGTTCACTGGCTTCATGCGACCGGGTCCCGGCCGCATTCCGTTTTTCAGGCTTTGCGTGCGCCCACGACGAGGCCGGCAAGGCCGGCCAGCACGCCACCGCCGGCAATCCCGCCGATGGCTTGTGCGATCAGTCCGGCGGCTGCGGCGTCGCCGCCCAGCATCTGAACGAGAAACCCGCCGCCCAGGCCGCCGATCGCGCCGACAATCGTGCGCGCGACGACGCTCAGCGCCTGTTGCTTGAGAACCGCACCCACCGCGTTTCCACCCGCCGCGCCGGCAATCAACTGCGTAATGATAGGCAATAATGCTTCCATTGCTCGCTGCTCCCCTGTCCGCCATCAGCGTCCGGCCCCCCGGACTCACCTGGCACGCCGCTCGTGCGGCCTATGCAGGGTGAGACGAAAATTCATATGAGTCAATTTCGCAACTGCGAAACGATCAAGAGCCTAGGTATCGCGGCATAGTGGAGAGAAGGGGCCGTTATCGACGTTCCATCCAGTCGATTGGCGGTCGCCCTGTTGTTCCCGCTGGAACAGCGAATATCTGGAAATTGTAAAATACTGAATTCGTTTCGCTTCCCGGAACTTTTGGACAATTCCGGTGTTTAGACGCCAACAGAGAGGGATTACGACCATGCAGACGACGATTTCCGAGGATTCCTATTCGACAGCACGCCAATTGCGTCCTGTCGTCATCACCGTTGTCGCCGCCAAGCTTGCGGTCTTTGCTCTCCTGATGACGACGATCAATTTCCAGGTGCCGGTACCGGCAGCCGTGGAACTAGCAGACATCCGATAAGCCGCGCATCCCGCCGCAGCTTTCTGTTTCAATTGCCTTTTGCCGTTTTCATTGTCCTGCGTCCATCCTATATGCTGTCCAGTGAGTGAGACAGCGAGGCAGGGCCATATGTTACAGGCGGGCATTATCCCGGTTACCCATTTCCAGCAGAATTGCACGGTTTTGTTCGATACCGACACCAAGGAAGGCGTGATCGTCGATCCCGGTGGCGATGTCGATGTGATCCTGCAGACCATCAAGGAAAACGGCATCACGCTGAAGGCGATCTGGCTGACCCATGGCCATATCGACCATGCCGGCGGCGCCAAGGAACTCAAGGAAGCGCTCAACCTCGACATTATCGGCCCGCACAGGGATGACCTGCCGCTGCTGGAAAAGCTGGAGACCCAGGCTGAAAAATTTGGTCTGGCGATGAAGGTCGACAATGTCGTGCCGGATCAGTGGCTGGAGGACGGCGACACCGTATCCTTCGGCGCGCATGTGTTCGAGGTCCTGCATTGCCCCGGCCACGCACCCGGCCATGTCGTCTATTTCAACCGCGCCCAGAGTTTTGCCCATGTCGGCGATGTGCTGTTTCGCGGCTCGATCGGGCGCACCGATCTGCCCGGCGGCAACCATCAGCAGCTCTTGGATTCGATCCGCGACAAGATCCTGCCGCTCGGCGATACCGTCGGCTTCATCTGCGGCCATGGACCCGGCGGGCAGATCGGCGAGGAGCGCCGCACGAACCCTTACCTGCGCGGCTTGTAATTAAAAAAAGGCATGTGCCGGTGGGCACGTGCCTTTTTCCATGAAGTCTGACTGTTCGCCTCAGCCTGCCTGGCAGAAATAGTCGCGGCCGTCATAGCCACGGAATGTGCCGGACTGGGCATCGAACGAGCGGTAACGCTGCGAGCAATAACGGTACCAGCCGGGTGTCCAGGGCTCCAGGCCGCCGTAATTCTGCACGACGACGGGACGGGGACGGCGATAGACCGGGCGCGGCTCGTAATATTCGGGCTCCGGATCAATATAGACCCGTTCCTGATAGCGCGGCTGGTTGGCGATTGCGCCGCCGATGATGACGCCGGTGGCAAGACCCAGCGCGCCAAGCGCGACGGCGTCGCCATTGTTGTGGCGGCGATAGTCCCTGTCGTGACCGCCATGGCGATAATAGCCGCGGCGGCCCCAGTTTTCAGCCTGGGCGAACGAGACTGTCGGGATGACCGTCGCTGCGGTAGCGAGGGCAAGAACGGCAGCTTTGATAACCTTGTTCATTGATTCGATCCTGTTTTCGGCCGGACAATTTAGTCCTTGATGATGAAGACAGATTAATATGGCGAAACTGAACGCAGGCTGAATGAAAAACCCGGCAACGGGGCCGGGCTTCAACGTCAATCGGTTTGCAGAAACTGCGGCGGCTTAGCTGGAAACCTGCAGGTTGACGGCCTTGGGCCCTTTGCCGCGGCGATCCGGTTCGGTGTCGAAGCTGACCTTCTGATTTTCGGATAGTCCGTTCAGGCCCGAGGCCTGGACTGCGGAAATATGCACGAAGATGTCGGCGCCACCATTGTCCGGCTTGATGAAACCAAAGCCCTTGTCGGTGTTGAAGAATTTAACAATGCCAGTCTCGGCCATGCGTCAGGTCCTTTTTCCTCTGCCCGGATGCGGCGGGCAGCATTACAATATTTTGCTCCATGGAGCGTGCGGCAGGCAGTTCTCGACTATGAGGAAAGGGTCCTGTTATTGCAGCCAGTCATCGAAAAACTCCGTCTTTGCCCGACTGCCCGGAACATTTTGCGTGTCCGGCGCGCATTGATATAAAGGTCTTCCCGTGTTCGCAAATTGCCCGAACACAGTAAGCTTGCTGTGTTTATTTTAAATTGGCAAGCAAAAGTTTTTTGAAACAAGTGTGCCGTTTTGGTTTGTTTAAAAAGCAATCAACTGCCGAAAAATGTCGTTGTTCAGCTGATATACTGTAAGCTATTGAAAATACTGGATTTCGCCTGCTGTGCACCGATTTTGGAGCCATTTGTGGCTGCGAGTGCCTGAGAATGCCAAGGCAACGCCGGCGCGTTGCACTGCGTGCTTTAAATATTAACCGTTTGATAAAACTTGGCGCTGGCCGCAATGAGAATGCAACGGGCAGGGATGCCGGTCGCGAAGTTCCGTTGCCAAGGATTACCCCTGATATTGCACCGGGAACTTGCAGCAGCGCGCCAATAGTCATCAAAACCGGGGGACATCTGTATCAATCTGCGGCAGTCGTGCGCTTGACGCGATGTCAGCTCCGGTTCGATGCGGACACCCGCAACAGCGCCCCGTCGTCTCCGTCGGTGACCATCAGGATTGCGCCATCAGGGGCAACCTTCACATCGCGGATGCGTCCGAACTCGCCTTCAAACAGCCGCTCCTCGGCGGTGACGGCGCCGCTCTGATCCCGCTCCAGCCGTGACAGAAGCTCGAATTTCAAGGCTGCGACCAGCACGCTGCCGTTCCATTGCGGAAACATATCGCCGCGATAGACGTCGAGGGCGCCGGGCGCGATCGAGGGATCCCAATAGTGGAGGGGTTGCTCGTAGCCATCGGCGCTCTGTCCGACGCCGATTGCCGCGCCGGAATAATCCTTGCCGAAGGTGATGACCGGCCAGCCGTAGTTCTTGCCCGGCTCCGGCGCGTTGATCTCGTCGCCGCCACGCGCGCCATGTTCGACGGTCAGGAGATGGCCATTCTCGGGATCGATGATAATGCCCTGCGGATTACGGTGACCTTTCGACCAGAGCTCGGCAAGCCCGGCCTTGCCGTCGGCATAGGGATTGTCTGCGGGGATGCTGCCATCCGGCTTAATACGCAAGACGGCGCCCGCATGGTCCTGCATGTCCTGCGCCCGGTCGCGTTCGCCGCGATCACCGATGCCGAAGAACAGGTTGCCATCCGGCGCAATCACGATCCGCGAGCCGAAATGCTGGCCCTTGCCGGTAAACTTGTTCATCCGGAAGATTTCCTGAACCTGCGCCAGACTCTGTCCATCGTCCGAGAGTGCCGCGCGCACGATCGCCGTTCCGTTGCCGTTGCCATCCGCCACGGACATGGAGAGGAACAGCGTGCGGTTTTCAGCAAATTTCGGGTCGAGCGCCACATCGAGCAGGCCGCCCTGGCCCTGGCGCGCCACCTCCGGTACGCCGCTGATCGGCTCCGACGCTGTGCCGTCCCGAATAATGCGCAGCGTGCCGCCAAGCTCGGTGACGATGTAAGCGCCATCCGGAAGCACTTCGACGGACCAGGGATTGTCGAGGCCGGATGCGATCGTATCCACCTGTACGGCAGCTTTCTCGGTCGCAAACTGTTTGGCGTCCTGCCCAAGGGCAGGGGCGGCAGTCAAGGCCGATAGCAGTCCGGCGGATTTCAACAGGTTTGAAAATGTCGTCGTCATCGCGTTCTCCCAGAGCATGCCGATCAGCGCATACCCATGGAAGCTGGGTGTTGAAGGCTGCGTATCAAGGCTCAGAACGTGCTTTTGCGATCAAAAGGATTTGACCGGGAGTTTACCGGACATATCTTGCGCGGCGAGCGTCGATGGGCCTGCATCGTCAACAAGTTCGGCATTGACGATGTAGCGCAGCGGGCCTTGCTCGGTGGCGTCGAACGGCCAGCAGGTGGCGAGCGCCAGATGGCGGCCGGGCGCATCGGCGTTGATGCCGCTCTCGTCCCAGCGCGCGATGCGGCTGGTGCCGGCCCGGAAGGTGAGGTTCGTTCCGTCCTTGCGGGTGATGACCAGAAGATCGCCTTGTTTGACGTCCTTCAGCCAGCGGAAATGCGTATCGCGATGGGCGGCGATGACGGACGTGCCGGGTTCGCCCGGTGCCGGCGTGTTGGCGAGACGCGCCGGGCCGAAAGCCAGGGCCTCGCCGCTTGCGCCGGACAGCACGACTGCGGTTTTGCCGATCCGCAGGGCGGTGATTTCGGCTTCGGTGGAAAAGTCTGCCCAGGGCCAGGGTTTGGCATTGGTCTCGCCGTGCAGCTGCGCTGCAAAGCTGCGCTTCAACAGCACCTGTGACACCTCGGCCTTGGCCTTCATGTAAAAGCCTTTGCCGACCAGCATGACGCCGGCAAGTGCCACCAGAAGAATTCCGGCCAGAACCACCGTTTCCAGCGCATTGAGACGCGCCAGAAATCCGGCGCGTCCTTCCTTGTCCTGATCTGGAATGTCCAGGCTGGTTTCATTGCCGGGCTTATCGGACACGGTTGCGGGCCTCCAAAACCAGGCCGCGCAGCTGCCAGCGCCACAGGCTGAATGTGGTCGCCGCCATCACGGCAAAGGCAAGTAGCATCAGGCCGATCAGAATATGCCGGTCGGCGAGCGTGGCCGTTTGCGGCAGATTGACCTGCTTGCCGGCGTCGGCGATCATGCTGGCAGCACGCGCCGTCGGGGCTGCGGCCATCCGGTCGGCGACCAGCATGGCCTGCTGCTCGCTCTGTTGCAGCTGCGCCTTGCGCTCCCCTTGCGGCATCGTTGGCTGCGGCTCTTCGCCGAACACCTTCTCGAAATCCCAGCCCTCAGGCAAGTTGAGCGGCAGATCGGTGCTGACAACGGGTTCACCCGCCGGGCGCGACGGCGTCACATCGACGGCCACCAGGCTGGTGACGCGGGAGACGAGGTGATTGTCGAGCGCCACCGCCTCGATCTGCTTGTCGAGCGCTGCGGCATCGTTCACCGCATAGGCATTGGCTTCCAGGTCGTCGATCTTGCGGCGGGCCCAGAGCTTGGCGATACCCTTGCCCTGTGAGGCCTTGGCCACGTCCATCTCGATGCGCCAGGGCTGAGTGCCGCTCTTGCCGGTGATCTGCAGCTTGCCTGTCGGCGTTGCGCCCTCGAGCTGCGCCGTCAGCACCACCGGCTCGCCGCGATAAAGGTCCGGCATCGGGTTTGGCGTGATATCCTGCGCATTGGCGCCGTCGAATGAGACGGCGATATCGGTCATGACAGGATTTTCCAGCTTGGCGAACAATTCGCCCATCCGCACCGCCACCTGATCTTCAGAGCCGATCAGCGTGAAGGTGCCCCGGCCGATTTCGGCGGCCTTGGTCATGAAATGGGTGTTGGGGGCCGAGCCGATGCCGACGGTGAAGACGCGGGCGTCGCCACGGTTGCTGGAGATTTCCTCAAACAGCTGCGCCTCGTTGCCGATCGCGCCGTCGGTGAGGAACACCACCTGCCGCAGGGCGCCGGAGGCCACCGGCCCCTGGGTGCGCAGAGCCGCTTCCAGCGCCGGCAGCATTTCGGTGCCGCCATCGGCGGTGAGCCCGCGAACGAAAGCAATAGCATCCTCGCGCCGGTCCGGCGTTGCCTGAACCAGCGTCGGGAAATGCACCTCCATCGTGTCGTCGAAGCGCACGACATTGAACTTGTCCTGCGGCCGCAGCTTCGAGATGGCCAGCGCCAGGCTGTCGCGCGCCTGCTCGATCGAGGGTCCGGCCATCGAGCCGGAATTGTCGATGACGAAGACGACCTCACGGTCCTGAGCGGTTCCGTTTGTGTCGCCCTGCGCCGGCGGCGTGACGAAGCCGAGCAGATAGGTCTTGCCGTTCTGGGTTTCGCGGAAAAGCCCCGCATTCGGCATCGCGCCGGCAACAGCGTTCCAGCTCAGCTCGAAATCCTTGTCAGCCGGCACGCTGGCGCCCTCGAGCGCCGGCACGCTGGCGCTCTTCAGCGAAATCTTGCGCGCGGTGTCATCGACCGTTTGCATGTCGATTTGATGAAACGGGGAGGTGACGGTGCCGAGCGGGAAGCCGGCACTGAGATTGACCGTCAGCGTCACCGGATTGATTTTGGCGTTTTCGGCCGGGTTCAGTACAGGGGACGTGATCTTGTCGCGGTCGGGAACCGGATCGTTGACGGCATAACCGGACTTCGGATCGAGATCGACGGTCTGGACGATCGGATCGGGATTGTAGCGCGGCGCCACTACCATGGGGAAGCGCAGCGAGAATTCGCCGCCCGACTGATGCACGCTGCTCTGATACTCGATCTGCACGACAATGGTTTCGCCGGGACCGATATTGGCGACCTGGTTGGTGAAGATGTTGGGGCGCTGCTGTTCGAGAAGGGCTGTCTTCTTGCCTTCGGCTTTCGCCTGCTCATAGACCTTGCGGGCCTCTTCGCGCGCCTTGATCTCGCCCTCGATGAAACGGTCGCCGATCTGCATCTTCAGCGTATCGACGGCGGAATTTTCCGGCAGTGGGAACACATAGGTGCCCTCGACCCAGCCCTTGCTCGGGTTCTCGAAGCGCTGGGTGACGCGGGTGCGGATGATCGGGCCGTTGACGTCGATGACGACATCGGTCGCAAGCCTTGGCGCTTCCACGAAGGAACCGGGCTCCTTGGATGGGAAGAGCAGGGCGCCTGTGCCCATGTCGTTGGGGCGGACGTAACCGGCAAAACGCTGCGGCTTGCTGCCGTTGGTCTCCGCCATCGCATGGGAAAAGAAGCCCATGAAGAACAGGAGGGAAAGCGTGACCGCGATGAGTGCGGCGACGATCAGATATTCGATCTGCCGCCCGCTCATGCGGCTGACCGGCTTGGCCGTGTTTTCGGTGTTCAGAAGCATTGCAGGCCCCCTCGGCGCACATGGATTCGTGTGATGCCAGAAAAGGCTCCGAAATCGGCCGCACAAGGACAGAATTGCGGCAGGCCAAGGCATTTGTTGTGACCAAATCAAGGCGTTGCGGAAATCAGCCAAAACCTTTGTTTTTGATGAATAAATCCACATGGAGAAACGTTCTTGGCCGTCGTTCTCCGGCGCCTGGCGGGATCAAGCATTTTTCATGAGCCGGGTTCGAAAAAGCAGAGTCGTTTCAGCCCTCTGCGCAGCAAAGCCCACAAAGTGATTCATCCGATCCGGTGATGTCACTGATGAAACATTGTCATGGGTACGCATTTTGCCGCGTTTCTTGGCTCTTTGCGCTTGAAACCGGGGCGGTCTTTCGACATACACCTAACCGCTATGGAGCCAGGCAGAGCCCGCTCCATTGGCCGCATGCTGTTTCAACCTGATCAGGACAAACATATCATGGCCTTTCTTGCCGACGCCCTTTCCCGTGTAAAGCCATCCGCCACCATCGCCGTTTCCCAGAAAGCCCGGGAACTGAAAGCCAAGGGCCGCGATGTCATCGGGCTTGGCGCCGGGGAGCCGGATTTCGATACGCCGGACAATATCAAGAAAGCCGCCATCGACGCGATCAACCGCGGCGAGACGAAGTACACGCCGGTTTCGGGCATCCCGGAATTGCGCGAGGCAATCGCCAGGAAGTTCAAGCGCGAAAACAATCTCGACTACACGGCCGCCCAGACGATCGTTGGCACCGGTGGAAAGCAGATTCTTTTCAACGCCTTCATGGCGACGATCAATCCGGGCGATGAAGTCGTTATCCCGGCCCCTTACTGGGTGTCCTATCCGGAAATGGTGTCGATCTGCGGCGGCACGCCGGTCTTTGTCGAAGCGACCCAGGCCAACAATTTCAAGCTGACCGCCGAGGATCTCGACAAGGCGATCACGGACAAGACCAAGTGGTTCATCTTCAACTCGCCATCCAACCCGTCGGGTGCGGCCTATAGCCATGCCGAACTCAAGGCGCTCACCGATGTGCTGCTCAAGCATCCGCATGTCTGGGTCCTGACCGACGACATGTACGAGCACCTGACCTATGGCGACTTCAAGTTTGCCACCCCGGTGGAGGTCGAGCCGAAGCTTTACGATCGCACGCTGACCATGAACGGCGTCTCCAAGGCCTATGCCATGACCGGCTGGCGCATCGGCTATGCGGCCGGCCCGCTGTCGCTGATCAAGGCGATGGACATGATCCAGGGTCAGCAGACCTCGGGCGCCTGCTCGATCGCCCAGTGGGCGGCCGTCGAGGCGCTGAACGGCACGCAGGATTTCATTCCGGAAAACAAGCGGATCTTCGAGGGCCGCCGCGATCTGGTCGTGTCGATGCTCAACCAGGCCAAGGGCATCGAGTGCCCGTCGCCGGAAGGTGCGTTCTACGTCTATCCGTCCTGCAAGGGCCTGATCGGCAAGACCGCACCCTCGGGCAAGGTCATCGAGACGGATGAGGATTTCGTGTCCGAACTGCTCGAGACCGAAGGCGTCGCCGTCGTCCACGGCTCCGCCTTCGGCCTCGGCCCCAACTTCCGCATCTCCTACGCCACCTCGGAAGCCCTGCTCGAGGAAGCCTGCAAACGCATCCAACGCTTCTGCGGCGCCTGCAAGTAAGGTCGCGCGATTGAACTTGACGAGCCCGCCGGAAACGGCGGGTTTCGTTTGGGCTCTAAAATCTTGCATTGCATGTCCACGCCCCCAAGTAGCGACATCTAGCCAGCGGCTGAAAATCACGGCGTCGATCACGCCGGACGGCTTCCGCTCTCACGCAAATGCCGGTACACAACGGCCTTTCGAGGAGCCAGCCATGATCATTGCGCCGCATCACAGGATCTATACCTGTTTCTTCCTGTTTGCCGTGTCGCTCGGTGCGCTGCTCGCCCGCATGCCGGATCTGCAGGTGACGCTGGGGGTCAATAAGTCGGAGCTGGGGCTGACGCTGATCGGCATGGCGATCGGGGCGCTGATTTCGCTGACATTTTCCTCGCCGCTGATTGCGCATCTGGGTGCGCGCACGACAGCCTTCATCACCATTCTCGGCACGGCTGCCGCCTTTGCTGTCGTTCCGTGGGTCGGGGCGGCACCGCTGGTTTTCTGCGTTCTGTTCATTGCGGGCCTGCTTGCCGGTGCGCTCGAAATCAATCTCAATGTGGAGATCGACCGGCTGGAGGCGCGGCTTGGGCGGGGGATCATGAACCGGGCGCATGGTTTCTGGAGCCTCGGCTTTTTCGTGACCGCGCTGATTGCCTCGTTCGTGCGCCAGGGGCAAATCTCGATGCAGCTGCATCTGGCCGTGACCTTCGCCGTGGTGCTTGCGGTCGGCCTTATCGCCATTTCGGGTATCCGCAATGCGCCCGCCCGCGCCGTGTCGCATGAGGCAAAAGCGCCGCTTCTGGCGGTGCCGACGCTGGGCCTCCTGCCGCTCTGCATTATCGGCGTCGCCGCCTTTCTGGTCGAAGGTGCGGGGATCGACTGGTCGGCGATCTATATGCGCGACGTGTTTGCGGTCGAGCCCTTCATCGGTGGCCTCGGGCTGACGCTGTTCACCTTCTTCATGGCGATGGCGCGGCTGTTCATCGATCCGGTGGTCGATCGCTTCGGCGCCCGCCATGTCGCCTCGGTCCTGCTGGTGCTGTCGGCCATCGGGCTGACGGCCGTCTGGCTGGCGCCGCATGCCTATGTCGCCCTGTTTGGCTTTGCGCTGATGGGGGGCGGATGCAGCGCTGTCTATCCGCTGGCGGTCTCGGCCGCCGCGCAGCGCGTCGACCGGCCGGCGCAGGTCAATGTCGCGGCGCTTGGGCAGGTGACGTTCATCGTGTTCTTTCTGGCGCCGCCGCTGCTCGGCTTCGTGGCCGAGCATCTGGGCATCCGCACATCTTATCTCGTCTGCCTGCCGCTCATTCTCTATGCGCTGTTTTCCGTCAAGGCGCTGGCGCCACGGCGGGATGCGCGCGATGCCGTACCGGCGCCCGCCGGCGGCATGCCGTCCGATCACCTGCCGATGTAGGCGAGCAATCCCTCCACCAGCGCATCGTAAGCGACCCGGCAGCGCGGCGTGGTCTTCAGGTTCTCGTGCATGACCACGAAGGTTTCGAGCGGCAGCTCGAACTCGGTTTCGAACAGCCGCATGAGATCTGGGTCGCGCTTTGCAAGCGCCACCTGGCAGACGCCGATGCCGAAGCCTGCGCGAATGGCCGCCAGCTGCGCCAGATTGCTGTCGGCGCGGAAGGAGGGCCGCATCAGGTCGATCAGCGGTACGCGCTTGCGCACGGACCGCACGAAGGCGCTTTCGCGGTCAAAGCCGATGGTGCGGTGCTGGCTCAACTCCTCCAGCGTTTCCGGCGTGCCGTGCGTGTCGAGATAGCGCCGGTGCGCGTAGAGCCCGAGCGGTATGCCGCCGATCCGGCGGGTGATCAGAGCGTCCTGCTCGGGCGCCACCATGCGCACGGCGATATCGGCTTCCTGGCGCAAAAGGTCCTCGACGGCATCCGACAGCGACAGCTCGATGACGAGGTCCGGGTGCCGGTCGGCAAGCGCCGTCAGCATGGGCGGCAGCACCTCGATGCCGATCACCTCGCTGGCGCTGATGCGCACCGTGCCGCGCACACCGCCGCCCTGTCCGGTCGCCGCCCGTAAAAGCGCGGCGGCATTGGAGGCCAGCTGCTCGGCATGCGGTTTCAGATCGGCGGCCGCTTCCGTCGGCATCAGCCCCTGCGGCGAGCGGATGAAGAGCTGGAAACCGATCATGGTCTCCAGCGCATCGATATGCCGGCCAATGGTCGGCTGCGTCAGTCCCAGATCGCGCGCGGCAGCGGAAAGGGAGCCCTCCCGCAGCACGGCGAGGAAAGTCCGGTAGAAATCCCAGCTTGGTTCACTCTTGTTCATCTATTTTTGTATAGCAGGTATATCAATTTCCTCAATTCCGTTTAATTGGAAAGCGTTCACAATGATCTCCAACGAAACAGGAGATCAGACATGACCGAACAGGCAAAACAGATCGCTCTCATCCTCGGCGCCACCGGCGGTATTGGCGGCGCGGTGGCTGGAAACCTCAAAGCCCGCGGCTGGACGATCCGCGCGCTTCATCGTGATCCTGCCAGGGTGCGTGCGAAAAACCCGGATTTCGACTGGGTATCGGGCGATGCCATGAAGGCAAACGATGTGCTTGCCGCAGCTGAGGGAGCAAGCCTGATCGTGCACGCCGTCAACCCGCCGGGATACCGCAACTGGGGCACGCTGGTGCTGCCGATGATCGGCAATACGATTGCGGCGGCCAAGGCCAGCGGAGCAACGGTGCTGCTGCCCGGCACGATCTACAATTTTGGTCCGGATGCTTTTCCGCTGCTGCATGAAAAATCGCCGCAGAACCCGGTGACCGCCAAGGGCAAGATCCGCGCCGATATGGAGCGCCGCCTGGAGGCAGCGTCGCAGGAGGGCGTGCGTGTCATCATCGTGAGGGCAGGGGATTTCTTCGGTCCGGGGGCCGCCAATAGCTGGTTTTCGCAAGGCATGGTGACAGCCGGCAAGCCGGTGACCAGCATCACCTATCCGGGCGCCAGGGGCATCGGCCATCAATGGGCCTATCTGCCCGATGTGGCCGAGACGATGGCGCGCCTTGTCGATCGCCGCGCGGCGCTTCCGGCATTCGCCGTGTTCCATATGCAGGGGTTCTGGGATGAGGACGGCACGCGTCTGGCCGCTGCGATCCGCCGCGCCAGCGGCAATCCGGGCGTCAAGGTCAGGTCCTTTCCGTGGTGGCTTTTGCCCTTCGCCGCCCCCTTCGTGCCGTTCTTCAGGGAACTCAGAGAAATGCGCTATCTCTGGCAGGAGCCGCTGCGCATGCCCAATGACAGGCTGGTCGCCGCAATCGGTGCCGAACCGTGGACACCGATCGACGAGGCCGTACGCGCCTCGCTTGTCGACCTCGGCTGCATGGCCGCAGAGCCGGCAAAACGGGCTCTGCCGGCACCCCGGCAAAACGATGCCGGTGGCGTGACGGCGTGAAGCGTTCGGCCGTCCCTCAGTTCTTGAAGACGATGCAGGCGCCGCCGGTTTTGCGGACCTGCGTGCAGACCGCATCGGCCTCGGCCCGCGTCTCGCGGCCGATGCGGGCAGTGTAGCGCAGCCGGTTGCCGAAGGCGCGGTTGCGCTCGCGCTGGATCAGCGGCTTTTCCGCATTGAGCGGCGCGGGCATGCGGCTCACCGTCGCCAAAAACAACCGCTGCGCCACGCTCTTTTGAAAATGCGCCGAGAGCTGCGCGCCCCAGGGCGCAAAGGTGCCTTCGCCTTCGAACTCGACCTCGTTCAGGCGCCGCTTGTCGGCAAGGGCGGTGCAGGCATCGTAGAAGGATTTCTCCTTGTCGAGCCTGAGATCAAGCGCCTCCGGCGGATTGTCCTTCCATTCCTCGATCGAGTGGGCGGTAATGGCAAGCACATAGGCGCGGGTCTCGGACGGCAGGTTTCCGGTTGCCAGAAAGCTGCTCAGCCCGCCTTCACCGGCATTGTAAGCGGCTGCGGCAAAACCGAGATTGCCGAATCGGTCGCGCAGCGCATCGAGATACTCGGCGGATTTTCCAAGTGCCTCCAGCGCATCGAAACTGTTGTTCAAGCCGCGCAGCCTGGCGGTCGAGGGGATGAACTGCGCAATGCCCTCAGCACCTTTGGGGCTGACCGCATTTGGCCGGAACAGGCTTTCCTTCCAGATCAGCCGGGCAAAGAAATCGGGCGGCAGGGCGTTGGTTTCAGCAAAATGGCCAAGGGCGGTGCAGATATCGCGGCTATAGCTGCGCGCCCGCACGCAAAGCGTCGTGTCTGCAGTGCTGGCCGAATAGACGCAGGGCGGCGCGCGCCATTCCGGCTGTGCACGGGCGATGGCGCCTTGCGAAACCAGTCCGGCGAGCAGGACGGTGACAGCCAATGCCGCAACCCAAGCCCCGCAATGCCGCCGTGTTTGATGTTTCATGCGTTCAGGACCATATATTTCATGAGGCCCTTGATAGCATCGATCGGGTGAAACCGGGAGGACCTATGGTTTTTCCGGCAGGGTCAGCTGCATGAAGGTGAGGTCCAGCCAGCGTCCGAACTTGGTGCCGACTTCCTTCATCTGGCCGGTGATCTCGAAGCCGAGCTTTTCATGCAGCCGGATCGAGGCTGCATTGTTGGCCTCTATGCCCGCCACCATCACATGCTTGCCGCAGGCGGCCGCCCGCTCGATCAGGGCCTGCATCAAGAGCTTGCCAATCCCGCCGCCGCGCTGGTTCTTTTCGACATAGACGGAATGTTCGACAGTGTGGCGATAGCCGTCGAAAGCGCGCCAGTCGCCGAAAGAGGCATAGCCGGCAATGGTGCCGTCACCGGTCACCGCAACCAGGACCGGATAGCCGAGACGCCTGCGATCTGCAAACCATGCGGCACGGTTTTCCAGATCCACCTGCGTGTCGTTCCAGATCGCCGTCGTGTTGAGCACGGCGTCATTGTAGATATCGCGGATGGCGGGCAGGTCGGTCTCTTCGGCGTCGCGCAAATGCATCAATGTCTCCAGCAGTGTGCCGAAGCTCTAAGCCGTGCAAAAGGCGTTGTACAGCGCGTAAATCATCGATCGGAAAAACGGTTCAGATGCCGCCGCCAAGCTCTGCAGCGGCGATTTCGGCGACATGAAGTGCGGGCGCCGGATCGCCGTCATCCTCGAGGAACCAGGCTGCGGACAGTCCGGCATAGGCGATGATCCAGCGCAGCAGCCGTTCCGGTGCAAGCCCCGATTCCTGCGCCACGATGGCAAGCTGGCGGCGAAGCCTTGCAGCGTCTTTTGTTGCGGGCAGGTCCGGATTGCAAAACAGGTTGGCATAGTCATAGCCGCGCTCGCCGAGCAGCCCCTTCGGGTCGATCGCCAGCCAGCCCCGGTCTTCGAAGTCGAGAATATTGCTGTGGTGGATATCGCCGTGCAGGGCGCCGGTCTCAAGCGGCGCGGCAAGCAGGGTTTTGGCAACCGCATGCGCGGTGGCGAAGGCTCCGCCATGGATTGTGGATGCCGACTCAAGGGCGCGAAACCAGATGTCGAGGGGAACAAGCTCGGGATAGGGTTTCGTGCGTGGCCGGTGCAGGGTTTGCACCGTACCGCAGATGATCCGGCTTGCGGCATCATCGCCGCCGCTCATCGCCATGGTGAGCAGCGACCGCGTGCCGTGCGCCCGCTCAAGCAGAACGGCATCACCGTCCTTTGCATAGACCTTGGCCGCACCTAACCCATCCCACCACCGCATCAGCAATGCACCGCGCTTCTCCTCGCTTACGGTGGCAACCTTCAGCATCGCAGGCAGGCCCCGCCAGCGGACAGGAAGGAGATGGCTGGAATGCGTGACGACAGGACTTCCGTCTGGCACGAGCTCAAAGGCCTGTATGTAGCGGTCAAACATTGTGCCTCTTTCGTTCACCTCCCCCTCAAGGGGAGGGTGGACGCTCACGGCACCTGCCCTTTCACCTCCCCCTTGAGGGGGGAGGTCGCCGCAACGCGGCGGGTGGGGGCGACCGACTGCGAGCGCCATGGCCTATTGTATATGCCGCAGGTCACCCCACCCCGGAGCTTTGCTCCGACCCTCCCCCTCGAGGGGAGGGTGGATGGTCACGCTACCTGCTGTTCCAAGACCGGGTAATCCGTGTAGCCCTTGGCGCCGCCGCCGTAGAAGGTTGCCTGGTCCGGGGTGTTGAGCGGGGCATTGTCTTTCAGACGCTGGACCAGGTCCGGATTGGCGATGAACGGCTTGCCGAAGGCGACGAGGTCGGTCTTGCCGTCCTTGACGGCCTCGATGGCGAGGTCGCGGTCGTAGCCGTTATTGGTCATCCAGGCGGCCTTGCCGCCGGCCTTTTCATAGGCTGCGCGCAAAGCTGCGTAGTCGAACGGCGTGTCGCCCTGCTGGAAGTCGCGCGGGCCGCCGGTGGCACCCTCGATGACGTGAATATAGGACAGCTTGTACCTGGCGAGGCCCTCGACGACAGAGGTGAAGAGCGTCTGCGCATCCGGGTCGGACGAATCGTTGGCGGGGGTGACCGGGGAAATACGGATGCCGGTGCGGCCCTCGCCGATTTCCTTGGTGATGGCATCGACGACCTCGAACAGGAAGCGGGCGCGGTTTTCGATCGGGCCGCCATAGGCGTCGGTGCGGACATTGGAGCCCGACCGCAGGAACTGGTCGATCAGGTAACCGTTGGCGGCATGGATCTCGACACCGTCAAAGCCGGCATCGACAGCGGCGCGGGCGCCCTTGCGATAGTCCTCGATGATGCCGGGGATTTCGAAAAGTTCCAGCGCGCGCGGCTCGGAGGTTTCGGCAAAGGTGCCGGTACCGTCGGCATTGACCAGATAGGTCTTCGATTTCGCCTGGATGGCCGATGCCGAGACCGGCTTGCCGCCGTCCGGCTGCAGCGTGGTGTGGGAGATACGCCCGACATGCCACATCTGCACGACGATCTTGCCGCCGGCCGAATGCACGGCGTCGGTCACCTTTTTCCAGCCGTCGAGGGCTTCTGCGGTGTAGAGGCCGGGAACATCGGCATAACCCTGGCCCTGATGGGTGATCGCGGTCGCCTCGGTGATCAAAAGACCGGCCGATGCGCGCTGTTCATAATAGGTGACGTTGAGCGTGTTCGGCACGGCGCCCGGCGAACGGTTGCGCGTCAGCGGCGCCATCACGATGCGGTTGGCAAGCTCGATGTCGCCGATCTTGATCGGGTCGAAGAGGGAAGTCATGGGAAGTCCTTTTCAATGACTGCGTTTATGTCTTGGGAGGATGGGTTCAGGCAATGTGGCTGTCAGAGCGTCTTGCCGATATCGGTCAGGAACGCGGCGATCGTGTCTTCGTTCCGCTTGTAGAAAATCCACTGGCCAACACGTTTGGTGGTGACGAGATCGGCGCGCTGCAGGATCGACAGATGGCCCGAAACCGTCGATTGCGACAGGCCGCAGCGTTCGAACTGGCTGGCGCAGACCCCCATGTCCAGCGGATGATGCTGGGTGGAAAAATGCGCTTCCGGCTCCTTCATCCAGCCAAGCATCTCGATGCGCTTGGGATGTGCCAGGGCTTTGAGGATTTCGTCTTTATCCATTGCCGTTTCTGTATCGCTAAATTCCGATGTACCGATATGTAAATCGGCCAAAGCCGATATTCAAGTCACGACTTCGTAAAAAATGCATCATGGAAAATCTGGGCAAAAAAAGAGGGCCACTGAAGAACAGGGCCCTTTGAGATGTGAAGGTTAAAACCTCCAGAGGGGAACAGCTGCTGCGATGGTACTGGGAGGAAGAAGACCATCATGTGCATCAGCTGGATTGGATATGGGAAAGCGCCGCCGAAACTTCAATGGCTCGCGCCAAGAATTATTGCAACTATAGGTATGTCTTTGAAATCTGGGCAAAAAAAGAGGGCCACAAGAAAAACTTGGGCCCTTTATAGTTATGAAGGTAATTAAACCTCCAGAGGGGAACAGCTGCTGCGGTGGCACTGGGAGGAAAAAAGCCACCAAGATGCATCAGCTGCAGTCGGTATGATGGTTTTTTGGGCCGTTCGCAATCATTTAATATGCATGACAGCCATGTGCCGTACGCACCCCTGCGCAATTTTCAGGCGATTTCAGGTTGTTGCATCCCCCGCAAAACTGGGGATTTGGCAAAAAATCAGTTAAAACAACAGTTTGTCTAGAAGAAAAGTGAAGAGCATTTTTTGTGCAGGTGCGAAGGCCGTATCAGAAGGCCCAGTTGCGGGCCTTTGCAACGATGAAATCACGGAAGACTTTCAGCTTGGCGGCGTTCTTCATCTCGTCGGGATAGCAGAAATAGGTGTCGAAAGACGGAATCTCCGCACCGATCGGAAGTTGAATCAAACCGGGATCGCGGCCGACGATATAGTCCGGCATCATGGCAATGCCGATGCCGAGCAGGCAGGCGCGCTTGATCGAGGTCTGGCTGTTGATCTGCAGGTGCGAGGGGCGGGGATTGTCGGAATCCCGGCCGGCAATCTCCAGCCAGTTGACGTCGAGCAGATAGTTGGGTGCCGGTTCGCCGAAGGTGATGATGCGGTGGTTGTCGAGATCCTCGATCGACTGCGGCTCGCCATACTTGTTGATATAGGAGGGGGCCGCGTAGACATGCATGTGCACGGTGAACAGCTTGCGCTGGATGAGATCGGACTGCTGCGGCTGGCGCAGCCGGATGGCGCAGTCGGCATGGCGCATGTTCACGTCCAGCTCCTCGTTGTCGAGGATCAGCTGGACCTGCATGTCGGGATAGAGCGACAGGAATTCCTGCACCTTGTCGGTCAGCCAGCCCTGGCCGAGACCCACCGTCGTGGTGATGCGCAGCTTGCCGGACGGCTTGTCGGTGTTCTCGGTCAGCTGGACCTTGACGCTTTCCAGCTTCATCAGAACTTCATGGGCGGTGCGATAGAGGATTTCGCCCTGTTCGGTGAGGATCAGGCCGCGGGCATGGCGATGGAACAGCTTGATGCCGACATCCTGCTCCAGCGACGAGACCTGGCGGCTGATGGCCGATTGGGAAAGGTGCAGCTTGTCGGCCGCATGGGTGAACGATCCCGCTTCCGCCGCCGCATGGAAAATGCGCAGTTTGTCCCAGTCTAGCGGCATGGTGTCCCCCAATAGGTGCTCGTGGCGGAAAACGGCCTCGTGTTTTCCGCCATAAGGCTGATTGTCTGTTCCCACTCAGGAGCGGCTTTAACCACTCCCATTCTTCGCGGCTTCTATTCGGCCGCAATTGCGACAGGCATATGGCCCGCCAGATATTTTTCGGCTTCAAGAGCGGCCATGCAGCCCATTCCGGCAGCGGTGATCGCCTGGCGGTAGATATCGTCGGTCACGTCGCCGGCGGCGTAAACGCCAGCCACGTCGGTGGCCGTCGAATCCGGCGCCGTCCACAGGTAACCGTTCGGCTTCAGGCGCAGCTTGTCCTTGAAGAGCTCGACTGCCGGCGCATGTCCGATTGCCACGAACACGCCGTCGATCGGCATGTCGCTGACGGCACCCGTCCTGGTGTTGCGCAGCTTGACGCCGCTGACGGAAGCCGGCATCGGGGGCTTGGCCGGGCTACCTGTATATTCCGTCACTTCATGATCCCAGATGATCTTCACGTTCGGTTTGGCAAACAGCCGCTCCTGCAGGATCTTTTCGGCGCGGAAATGATCACGGCGATGCACCACCGTCACGGTCTTCGCAAGGTTGGACAGGTAGAGCGCTTCCTCGACGGCCGAATTGCCACCGCCGACCACGATCACGTCCTTGTTGCGATAGAAGAAGCCGTCGCAGGTGGCGCAGGCCGAAACGCCAAAGCCCTGGAAGGCCGGTTCGCTTTCGATGCCCAGCCATTTCGCCTTGGCGCCGGTGGCGATGATCAGGACGTCTGCGGTCCAGTCGGTGCCGCTGTCGGTCTTGAGCTTGAAGGGGCGCACCGACATATCGACATCGGTGACGAGGTCGTTGACGATCTCGGCGCCGACATGCTGCGCCTGCTTGAGCATCTGCTCCATCATCCACGGGCCCTGGACCGGATCGGCATAGCCCGGATAGTTCTCGACATCTGTGGTGATCATCAGCTGGCCGCCCTGTTCCATGCCGGCGATCAGAACCGGATTGAGCAGCGCGCGCGCCGAATAGATGGCGGCGGTATAACCGGCAGGTCCTGAGCCGATGATGAGAACTTTGGTGTGTCGGGCAGTCATGGTCCGGGTCCTTCGATCACCACAGCGGTATAAAGCCGCGCAGCATCGTCCTTCGTTGAGAAAATCCCCTCTAGTCTAGGGATTCTGGCGGCCTTGTTTCAAGGGCAGGGTGGCCGATACACACAGATGTGTTGCTCCATTGCCCCGATTTAACGAGGTTTTTGTGCATGACACACAAACTCGCTCTCGTTTTTCCATCTCAATACGTGTTACCGACGAGCCTTTCATCCGGCTAGACCCGCCGTCTGGTTTCTGGCGTGCCGGGCCTCTTCGCAATAACAGCTTTGATCCAATATAACGAGAAGAACAACGGGAAGCTCTACCATGGTGATACGCGTCGAACTTGATGCTATCGATATGAAAATTCTGCGCGAACTGCAAAATGACGGACGCATGACCAATGTCGAGCTGGCCGAGCGTGTTGGCATCTCGGCACCGCCCTGCCTGCGGCGCGTGCGCAAGCTGGAAGAGGCCGGCATCATCCGCGGCTATCGCGCCCTTTTGAATGCCCCGGCGCTGGGTTACGATCTGGTCGCGTTTTGCATGGTCGGCCTGAAACATCAGTCGGATGCCAATCTGAAGGCATTTGCCAAGCAGACGGCCAACTGGCCGCTGGTGCGCGAAGCCTGGATGGTGTCGGGAGAATCCGATTTCCTGCTGCAATGTGTGGCTGAAAACCTGGCAGGCTTCCAGGATTTTGTCATCGAGGAACTCACGGCCACCGAGAATGTGGATACGGTCCGCACCATGCTGACCATCCGCCAGGTCAAGGATGTCAGCCTGATCGAGATCTAGATGTGGAGCCTCATTGATCGTACGAGGTTCTAACTCTTAGACAGAAGCGTCTCGTACACCGCGCCGATCTTCTCCGCTTCACCCTTGATGCTGAAGCTTTCAACGGCGCGCAAAAGCCCGCGCTCGCCGGCGCGCTGCGTCCGTTCCGGATCGTCCATGAACAGAGCCGAAGCCTCCGTCATCTCGGCAAGGGACCCTGCCGGAATGAGAATGCCGGTCTCGTCCGCACCGGTGACGAGCAGTTCGGAAAAGGCGCCGACATCGGTTGCCACGACCGGTACCTGCGTTGCCATTGCCTCCAGCGGGGTGAGGCCGAAACCTTCCCAGCGCTGCGGGGCGACAAAGAGGTCGAGGGCCCGGTACCAGTCGGGAATATTCGTATGTTCGCCGACAAACAGGATGCGTCCGGCAAGGCCTGCCGATTTCACCCTGTCCTTCAGTTCGGTCTCGAAGGCCTGATGCGACGGCGTGGCGCGGCCGGCGATGATGGCGATCCAGTCCGGCCGCTGCGGCAAAAGGGCAATCATGCTGTCGACGAAGAGGTCGGTGCCCTTCTGGTGGCGCACGCGGCCAAAGCAGCCGGCGATCTTTTTGTCCGCCGGCAGGCCGAGCGCCGTCTTGGCATTGGCCTTGTCTTCGGCCGGAAAGAACCGCTGCGTGTCGATGCCGTGCATGATGGTGGTGCTCGCCACCTCCAGATAGGCCGCCGTGCGGTTGCTGGTGGCGATCACCGCGTCCATCTTCCGCACAAGGAATTTGGTCCAGCCGGAATGCTTGCGCTGCGAGGCGGAGGTGAAGACGATCTTGAGTTTCATCCGCAGGAGATCGCGTAGCACGATCGCCGGCAGCATCTCGATGTTGCGCCGCGCATGCCAGACGCGCAGCGCCCGGTTTTTCGGGCGGCGCCAGAGGGCAGCGAGCGCGGTGTAGCCGATATGCGGCAGGCTGGCGGGAAGGCCAGGGCCAAGGACCGCGACCTTCTGGCCGAGTGCGCGCTGCACCGGGATCAACTGGATGATGGTCGAGGTCACGCCGGACAGGCGGTGCTTGAAGTTCGGCGCTATGATCTCGACGTCGCTGATATCGTCCACGCTTGCCAGCTCCCGTTCTTCATCTCACAGAAAAAGCCCGGAGGCAGCTTTGCGCGCCGTCCGGGCTTTTCAATAGCAACAGGCCGGGGATCAGCCCCAGTTAATGGCGAGGATTTCGTAGGCCTTCGAGCCGCCGGGCGCGACGACTTCGATGGAATCGCCGACTTCCTTGCCGATCAGCGCGCGGGCAATCGGCGAGGAGATCGAGATCCGGCCCTGCTTCACGTCGGCTTCCTGGTCGCCGACGATCTGGTAGGTCTTGTTTTCTTCGGTGTCTTCGTCGATCAGCTTGACGGTGGCGCCAAACTTGATCTTGGAGCCGGACATCTTCGACAGGTCGATGACTTCGGCGCGCGCGACGTAATCCTCGACTTCGCCGATCCGGCCTTCATTGTGGCTCTGGGCTTCCTTGGCCGCATGATATTCGGCGTTTTCCGAGAGGTCGCCATGGGCGCGCGCTTCGGAAATCGCTTCGATGATCCGCGGGCGCTCTTCCTGCTGACGCCACCGCAGTTCTTCCTGCAACTTGGCGAATCCGCTTTGAGTCATCGGTACTTTTTCGACCATTTCACTGTCCTTCATAGTCCATGCATGGCCCGCTTAGGCAGGCATCAGCACAAAAGAAAACGGTCACCGGAGCGTTAACCCCGGAACCGTCGGAAACATTTGAACAACGCTTATAGCAGATAGCGCGGTGCAAAAGCCAGATTAATCGGCGCTCGCCGCAAGTGCCGCAGCGTCTCTGCGGCGCTGGCCGCGAAGAAAGCGGAACAATTCACCGGTGGCTCCGTTCGGTCTTGGAGACGAAAGCCAGATGAAGCGGCCGTCAAAGTGCCGTGGATCAGGGCAGACAAGCGAGGACCAGATGATGCAGGAAAACAACCATCCACAGGAGCGATTGAAGCTTTACCGGCTGGTGCCGGTTGCCCGTGCCGGCGATCCGAATTGGGACAGCGCTGACAATCAGGGAGAGATTATCGTACGCGCGCTGTCGCCCGCCGACGCGCGGATTACGGCGGCCGAGGCAGAGCTTGATTTCACCGAGATCGATGCTAGCCCCGCAGAGGGCAATTCAACGCGCGATGCCAGCGCCTTCCGCAACGAGCGGCTGTATGCCGTGGTCGAAATGCTCGATCAAAACGGAGTGGCCGCCTCCGGCCCGCGCGGCGTGGTGGAAGGTATCGTGTCTGTCGGCACAATCAAGCCAACCCAGATTTCCTAAAGACAACCAATTTCAGAGACAAACAAGGAGAATGACCATGGCCGCACGGCCCAGCCCAGCCGCCACGACTGCGGAAAAGCAGCGTGATATCCAGGACCAGGTCGCCAAGGCCGATGCCGGGGACAAGGCGCAAAAGCCGAAGAAATCGAAAGCCATGCAGGCCGGTGCGCGGGTCTATCCTGTCCCGCCGTTTCCCAAACAGCATCAGCCCAAGCCCGGCGCCGAGCACAAGCTCGATCCGGCCCCGCTCTACGAGGCGCCCTATTACAAGGGGTCTGGAAAGCTTGAGGGCAAGGTGGCGTTGATCACCGGTGGCGACAGCGGCATCGGGCGTGCGGTTGCCGTTTTGTTTGCCCGCGAGGGCGCCGATGTCGCAATCCTGCATCTGGCCGAAGGCAGGGATGCCGACGATACCGTCAAGGCCATCGAGGCGGAAGGACGCAAGGCCATGACCTTCGCCGGCGATGTGAAAGACCGGGTGTTTTGCCAAAAGGCGGTTGCCGCCGTGGTCGAGGTGTTTGGAAAGCTCGATATCCTCGTCAACAATGCCGCCTTTCAGGTCCATACCGCCGATGTGCTGGATTTGACGGAAGAGCATTTCGACGAGACGCTGAAGACCAATCTCTATGGCTACTTCTTCATGGCGCAGGCAGCGGTGCCGCACATGAAAGAGGGCAGCGCGATCGTCAATACCGGCTCGATCACGGGGATCGACGGCAGCAAGCAGCTCCTGGATTATTCGATGACCAAGGGCGGCATTCATGCCTTCACCAAGGCCCTGTCGGCTCAGCTCATTGACAAGGGTATCCGCGTCAATGCCGTGGCGCCCGGTCCCGTGTGGACACCGCTCAATCCCTCCGACAAGGAGGCTGACGATGTCGCAACGTTCGGAGCCGATACGCCGATGAAGCGGCCGGCCCAGCCGGAGGAGATTGCACCGGCCTATGTCTTCCTCGCCTCGCCGCAATGCTCCAGCTATATTACCGGCGAGATCCTGCCGATCATTGGCGGTTACTGACCGGCATTGCGGCCCACCATCGACAGGATGGTCTCATAAAGCTCGTCTTCGGCCTGACCGGCGGTGATATCGCCGGTCGCGGCAGCAAAGGAAAGCGACTCGGCCGCGCCGAGCATCCCCCAGAGACCGGCAGATGCGATCGTGCCGCTGCTGGAAAAGGGCGCAAGTGTTGCGCGGCATTTCTCGATGAACACCGTTTCATAGTCGCGCTTGACCTTTTCAAGCTCCGGCGAGCCCGCGAGAGCCGCGCTGATCCCCGGAATTTCGCAGCCCTGCTTGAGTACGCAGGCGACATAGGCGGATGCAATCACCTCTGCCTTGCCTTTGAGCGTGGGCTCGCTCTTGTCGAGGGCCTCCTCCATCAGCGCCGTCTGGCGAATGTCGTAATCCCTATAGAGCGCGGCGAGCAGGCCAGCGCGTGTGATAAAATGATCGTAGACCACGGGCTTGGTCACCCCGGCCTGTTCCGCCAGGTGCCCAAGCGTCAACGCTTCCGTTCCCTCGTTGCGGATGATTGTCCAGGCAACATCCAACAGCTGACGCTGCCGGTCATCGCGCGTCAGGCGGCGGCGTGTGGGCGAGGTTCCATTTTCCATGCTTGACATCGCTATATACCAAAAGTAACTTACTAAAAGTATATAGTGAGCGGCTTTCGCCCGCAACTGCTGAACAGGAGTTTTCGACATGCATGCACTCATCGTTGTCGCCCATCCCGATCCAGAGTCGCTGACCCACAGTGTCGCCCGGCATCTGGCCGAAGGGATCACACAGGCGGGCGAGGGACATTCCTATGAGATCGCCGATCTCACCGCCGAAGGTTTCGATCCGCGGTTCCAGATGACCGATATCGCCTCGCATCGCGGCCGGGCGCCGATCGCGCCGCAAATTACGGCCGAACAAGCGAGGATCGACCGAGCCGATGCGCTTGTGCTGGTCTATCCCGTCTATTGGTGGGCAATGCCGGGACTTTTGAAGGGGTGGATCGACCGGGTCTTTTCCAATGGCTGGGCCTATGATGACAGCCAGGGTGACAAGGTCGTCAAGAAACTGCAGCACCTGAATGTCCATCTCGTCAGCATCGGCGGTGCCGACGCTCAGACCTATGCGCGGCGCGGTTACGATACCGCCATGAAGACGCAGATCGACCACGGCATTTTCGACTATTGCGGCGCGCCCGTCGTGACCTCAGAGCTTTTGCTGCAATCGGACGGCCCGGATGGGGCGCTGCATCTGCAGACAGCTGGCCGCATCGGCCGCAACGTTTTCAAGGACAGCGCGGGTGAAGCCAAGGCCAAAAATGTGTCCGCCGGCGCAAAATAGCGCTTTACCTCAACAGCGCTTGAGGTTGTAACAGTCGTGCTTTCTGACTGGAGACGAAAGCATGACGACTGACACGATCCCTCATAGAGACGAACTGGGAGACGAACTGGCGGGCGATATATCCGGCGTATTTGAAGGCAGCGCGGCATCGGCAGGGGGCGCTGAACTGGCTGGCGGATGGGGCGAGCTGATGCGGCCGCGCTATCTGGTCTCGACGATAACGCTGTGCCTGGGCGTCGCTCTGTTTGCCTTCAATGAGTTCTTCATCTCCACGGCCTTGCCGACGGCGGTGGAGGAACTTGGCGGCGCCTCCCTCCTGTCCTGGGCCTTCACCCTCTATCTGGTCTTTGCGATCATCGGCGGCCTTGTCTCTGCCAATCTCAAGCAGCGGTTCGGCGCCCGCAACACGCTGCTCGCCGCAGCCGCCATCTTCGTTGCCGGCACCGTTCTCGCCACCTCCGCCACCGCGATGACCGAGGTTTTGGCCGGACGGTTGCTGCAGGGTGCAGGCGAGGGCGTTGTCGCCGCCTTGTGCTACGCGCTGATCCCCGAACTTTTCCCGTCGCGCCTCGTGCCGAAAGTGTTTGGCGCGGAGGCAATCGTCTGGGCCATGGCGGCGTTTTCCGGACCTCTGGTCGCGGGCGGGCTGACCGAGCATTTCTCCTGGCGCGCCGCCTTCTTCGTCAGCATTCCCGCTGCCGCCATTTTCATCATCCTCGTTCTTGCCATCGTGCCGCGCGGCGTGGCCGGCGGGACCCAGGCGCCGGCCATTCCGTTCGCGCGCCTGATGGCCGCAGGCGCGGGCATCCTGATGATTTCGCTGTCGGGCATTGCCGGTGGCATCCTGCCAATGTCGGCGCTCCTGGCCGGGGCGGCCGTGGTTCTGGTGACGGTGGTTTACCTCGACCGGCGCGCGCCCAACCCGGTTCTGCCAAGGGCCGCCTTCACCGCGAACAAGGCGATTGGCACGGGATTATGGGTGATCCTGCTGATGCCGCTGTCGCAGGCGGCAGGCTCGGTCTTCCTCGTCTATAGCCTGCAGCATCTCTGGCATCTCGGCCCGACTGCCGCCGGTGCGCTCAGCGCCGTCATGGCGATATCCTGGAGCCTGTCTGCCATCGGCGTTGCGAGCCTCAGGTCGCTGGCATTGCGCAACCGCATCATGCTGGCAGGCCCGGTGCTGCTGACGATCGGGCTCGCCTTCGTGGTCATCGCCATCGGCACGGACATGATCTGGTTCATCCTGCCGGGGCAGGCAATGATCGGCGCCGGGTTCGGCATCTCCTGGGGCACGCTCAGCCAGCTGATGATGGACGTCTCCACCGACGGCGAACGCGACCGGACCTCGGCCATGCTGCCGACCCTGCAATCAGCCGGCTACGCCATCGGCGCCGCCGTCTTCGGCCTTGCCGCCAATGTCATGGGCTTCGGCGCCGCCGCACCGGCCGAAACCATGCGCCACGCCATGCTCGTCGTCTTCGGCAGCGGCTGCGTGGTGGCTGTCTTGGCCGTCGTCCTGGCGATGCGCACGGCGGGGTTGGCGCGAGCGCAGCAGCCGGTTTGATTTTGGGAAGTATGAAAAGAGCGGCGCCCCTGGATCGGGCGCCCTCAGGCCGCTTCGTTCAACGTCTTTGGTGAAAGATGCTGGCGGGCGTCGAGCACTTCCATGCCGACAATATGGCCGTGCTCATCGTAATCCATGATGATACCGGCAGAAATCTCTTCGCTTTCCAGAATTGTCTCGCTGGAGAAACGGATATAGGCCGCGTTTGCCGCCGCATCATATTCGATCACGGGTTTCATGCTGGCTTGATAGCTCCACGGTCCAGAAATGCCGATATTATACGGATTTCAAAGTCGTCTTCAACGCACGCAACCCGCATCATGCGCGAGCCGCGCTGAGGAACCGGGCCAAAACGCCGTTCCACCGCCGGATCTCGCGGATCCGGCGCCGTCCACAAGGGCGTGCGAGCAACAGTTTCCACCCAAGTTGCATCAAGCCCACGCTCCCGCATCACTGTCAAAGCATGTGCGGAAAGCGTAGGGGCTTTTGCATTTCGTCTCAGAAATAGCTCTGCAGCGTGCGCACTTCCAAACTGCCGGCCTTGAGCGCCTTGATCGCGCGGGCTGCCGCTTCCGCGCCTGCCATCGTCGTATAATACGGCACTTTCTGCATCAGCGTCGCGCGGCGCAGCGATTTTGAGTCCGAGATCGCCTTGTTGCTGTCCGTCGTGTTGATGACGAGATGGACCTGGCGGTTGCGGATGGCGTCCTCGATATGCGGACGGCCTTCCTGGACCTTGTTGATCTTGATGGCCGTGATACCGTTTTCGCCAAGGAAACGGGCAGTGCCGCCGGTTGCCATGACTTTGAAGCCGATCTCGGTGAGGATTCTGATGGCGGGCAGGACCCGTTCCTTGTCCTCGTCGCGCACCGAAACGAAGACCGTGCCTTCGCGTGGCAGATCGACGCCGGCGCCAAGCTGGGCCTTGGCAAAGGCCAGCGCAAAATCGGTGTCGAGGCCGATGACTTCGCCGGTCGAGCGCATTTCCGGGCCGAGCAGGATATCGACGCCGGGGAAGCGGGCAAACGGGAAGACGGCTTCCTTGACGGCGATATGGTTGAGGTTGCGCGGATCCGGCTTCTTGCCATAGGCGGCAATGGCGTCATCGAGCTTTTCACCGGCCATGATGCGGGCGGCGATCTTGGCGATCGGCGCGCCGATGGTCTTGGCGACGAAGGGCACGGTGCGCGAGGCGCGCGGGTTGACTTCGAGCACGTAGATCGTGCCGTCCTTGATGGCATATTGCACGTTCATCAGGCCGCCGACCTTCAGGGCCTTCGCCATCGCCTTGGTCTGGCGCTCCAGCTCGTCGACGATCTCGTCCGACAGCGTGTAGACCGGCAGCGAGCAGGCGCTGTCGCCGGAGTGAATGCCGGCTTCCTCGATATGCTCCATGATGCCGGAAACGAAGACGTTCTCGCCATCCGACAGGGCATCGACATCGACTTCGACGGCGTTGGTCAGGTAGCTGTCGAACAGAAGCGGGTTCTTGCCGAGCAGGGTGTTGATCTGGCCGGTCTTGTCGTTGGGATAGCGCTGCTTGATATCCTCAGGCACCAGTTCCGGCACCGTGTCGAGCAGGTAGGTCTGCAGCATCGATTCCGAATGGATGATCTGCATGGCACGGCCGCCCAGAACATAGGACGGGCGCACGACCAGCGGGAAGCCGATTTCCGACGCCACGAGGCGGGCCTGTTCGACCGAATAGGCGATGCCGTTGTTCGGCTGGTTGAGATCGAGCTTCATCAGAAGCTTCTGGAACCGGTCGCGGTCTTCGGCCAGATCGATCATATCAGGGGCTGTGCCGAGGATCGGGATGCCGTTCTTTTCCAAAGCTTCGGCCAGCTTCAGCGGCGTCTGGCCGCCGAACTGCACGATGACGCCATGCAACTCGCCGTTTTCCTGTTCGGCCCGCAGGATCTCGATCACGTCTTCGGCCGTCAGCGGCTCGAAATAGAGCCGGTCGGACGTATCGTAATCGGTCGATACGGTTTCCGGGTTGCAGTTGATCATGATCGCTTCATAGCCGGCATCCTTCAACGCGAAGGCGGCGTGGCAGCAGCAATAGTCGAACTCGATGCCCTGGCCGATGCGGTTGGGACCGCCGCCGAGGATGACGACCTTCTTGCGGCCGGAAATCTGGGCTTCCGAGCGGGCAGCGCCGTTGAACGGCGTCTCGTAGGTCGAATACATATAGGCGGTCGGCGAGGCGAATTCGGCAGCGCAGGTGTCGATGCGCTTGAAGACCGGACGCACGTTCAGCCGGTTGCGCAGCTCGGCCACTTCCTTGGGGCGGCTCTTCGACAGCGTCGCAAGGCGGGCGTCGGAAAAGCCCATGGCCTTCAGCATGCGCAGGTTTTCGGCATCCTCGGGCAGGCCGTGCTCGCGCACCCGGGCTTCCATGTCGACGATCGCCTTGAACTGGGCGATGAACCACGGATCGATCTTGGAGCCGTCATGCACATCGGCTTCCGACATGCCCATGCGCAGCGCCTGGGCGACCATGCGCAGCCGGTCCGGCGTCGGCGTGCCGATGGCGGCGCGGATGGCGTTGTGGTTGTCGCCGGAATCTTCAAGGCCGGGGATCTCGATCTCGTCGAGGCCGGTCAAGCCGGTTTCAAGGCCGCGCAGCGCCTTCTGCAGCGATTCGGCAAAGGTACGGCCGATCGCCATGACTTCGCCGACAGACTTCATCGCCGTCGTCAGCGTCGTGCCGGCGCCGGGGAATTTTTCAAAGGCAAAGCGCGGGATCTTGGTGACGACATAGTCGATCGACGGTTCGAACGAAGCGGGCGTTGCGCCGCCGGTAATGTCGTTGTCGAGTTCGTCCAGCGTATAGCCGACGGCAAGCTTGGCGGCGATCTTGGCGATCGGAAAGCCGGTGGCCTTCGAGGCGAGCGCCGACGAGCGCGACACGCGCGGGTTCATCTCGATGACGACGAGGCGTCCATTCTCGGGATTGACGGCAAACTGCACGTTCGAGCCGCCGGTCTCGACGCCGATCTCGCGCAGAACCGCGATCGAGGCGTTGCGCATGATCTGGTATTCTTTGTCGGTCAGCGTCAGGGCAGGGGCGACCGTGATGCTGTCACCGGTATGCACGCCCATCGGATCGATGTTTTCGATCGAGCAGATGATGATGCAGTTGTCCGCAGTGTCGCGGACCACTTCCATCTCGTATTCCTTCCAGCCGAGCACCGATTCTTCGATCAGCACTTCCGTCGTCGGCGAGGCATCGAGGCCGGAATTGACGATCTCGAAGAATTCCGAGCGGTTATAGGCAATGCCGCCGCCGGTGCCGCCCATGGTGAAGGACGGGCGGATGATCGCAGGCAAACCAATGGTGTCGAGCGCCTGCGCGCCGATCGCCATGGCATGGCTCATATAGCGCTGCTTGCGGTCGGTCTCGCCGAGGTTCCAGGTGTTTTCCAGCGCGTCGAGCGCCTTGTCGAGGTCGGCGCCCGAAAGCTGTGCCTTCAGCTTGTCGCGTTCGGCAACGTGCAGCTTGCGATCGACATCCTTGATTTCGGTGGCGTTGGCGAGCAGCGATTTCGGGGTTTCGAGCCCGATGCGCGACATGGCCTCGCGAAACAGCGCCCGGTCTTCGGCCATGTCGATGGCTTCCGGCTTGGCGCCGATCATTTCGACATTGTAGCGGTCGAGCACGCCCATGCGCTTCAAGGAAAGTGCGGTGTTGAGCGCGGTCTGGCCGCCCATGGTCGGCAGAAGCGCGTCCGGGCGTTCCTTGGCGATGATCTTGGCGACGACCTCCGGCGTGATCGGCTCGACATAGGTCGCATCCGCCATGTCGGGGTCGGTCATGATCGTGGCGGGGTTGGAGTTGACCAGGATGACCCGGTAACCCTCTTCCTTCAGCGCCTTGCACGCTTGCGTCCCGGAATAATCGAATTCGCAGGCCTGGCCGATGACAATCGGTCCCGCACCGATGATGAGGATCGATTTGATGTCTTGGCGCTTTGGCATGGTCTCTATCCGCTTTTTCCGGCTGCGCAAAAAACCGGCCAGGGTGGGAGATCACCGGTCGGGGCGCGCAGGCTTGGTCTTTTCAGGCTAGAAGCGGCTTATAGGGAAATGTGGCCCGTAGCGAAACCCCGAAAATTATGGAATCGACAGGAAAATGACCGGCGAAAAGGCCGTGATACCTGTGAAACAGGCCCTGTTCCCGGCTGCGCCCGCAGGCATGCCGGAAAACACCCGATTCGAGGCTTCCCTGATCCTGCGACGGACTAGTTGCGCGATGCCATCACCAGCACCTTCACTTCTCCTACAGCCGGTGGATTGCGGATCACGTCAGGCGCTTCCTCCAGCGTGATTTTCCGGGAGATCAGCTTTTCCACATTGATGATGCCGGAGGCGACGAGGTCGGCGGCGCGGCGGTGGGTAAAGGGGTTGATGAAGGAGCCGAGAACCCTGAGTTCCCGGAAGAGAATATCGAACGGCTCGATCCGCACCGTTTCGCCCTGCGCCATCACGCCGAGGATCACCACGGTGCCGCCGGCCTTGGCAAGCCGGGTCGATTGCTCGACCGTCGCGGCGACCCCGGCGCATTCGATGACCACATCGACGCCGCCGGGGACAAGGCCGTCCGGCCCGGTGATCGCAGCGATGAGATCGCGCTCCGACGGATCGATGCTGGCGGTCGCGCCCAGTTCTTCCGCCAGCTTGCGCTTGGCTTCCTGGCGGGTCGAAAGGATGACAGTAGTGGCGCCGGCAAGCTTCGCCAGCTGCACCGTCAACAGCCCGATGACGCCGCCGCCGAGCACGACGACGGAGGCGCCGGCCTTGATCCCGGCCATGTCAATGCCGTGCAGGCAGCAGGCGAGCGGCTCGCAGAAGGCGCCGTGCGCTGCCGGCATATCCAGCGGGATTTCGAAGGCCTGCTTTTGCGGCACGATCACATAATCGGCAAAGCCGCCATCGCGGCTGATGCCGATGGCCTTCAGGTTGCGGCAGAGATTGATCCTGCCTGCCTGGCATTGCGGGCAGCGGCCACAGGAAATATTGGGATCGCCGGTGATGCGGGCGCCGAGTTTGAAGCCCTTCACGTCGGCGCCCACGGCCTCGACGATGCCGCAGAATTCGTGGCCGAGCGTCACGGGCGGCGTCGAGGGAAATTCGCCGTGCAGCAGATGGCGGTCGGTGCCGCAGATGCCGCCGGCTTCCACGCGCACCAGGAGGTCGTCCGGCCCCGGAACGGGCGTCTCGATCTCGCGCACGAAGAGATTGCCGATCGATTCCAGGCGCATGGCTTTCATAGTCTCGTTCCTCCCAAAACAATGGAGGTCATACTGGCATGCGCCGCTATCCGCTGCCAACGCTTTGCCGGAATTTTAGCAACCGAAAAACTTTGTCGTTTTGCACTTGTACAAAATCGCATCTGGCGCGTTATATGAACTTGCAAAGGCATGATAGCCGCAGCGGCTAAGACGGGGAGAACATCATGGAATGGAAGGGCCGGCGCCAATCGGGCAATGTCGAGGACGCACGCGGATCGGGTCCGGTGCGGGGCGGCATGGGCGGCAATCCGTTTGGCAGGGGCGGTGGTTTCCGCCTTCCCACAGGTGGCGGCCGTGGCGGCGGCATGAGCATCGGCACGATCATCTTCCTCGTCGTCATCTATTTCGTCCTGAAGATGATGGGCATCGACATGCTCCAGGTGCTCGACGGCGGCGGCCAATCGACCGGCCAGTCCGGCTATGAGCAGTCGCAATCGCCGGCGCCGCAGGGGTCTGCCGCCGAGGAAGAGACCAAGGCTTTCGTTTCGACCGTGCTCGCCGAAACCGAAGACACCTGGAACGGCATCTTCCAGGCCAACGGCGAGACCTATGTAGAGCCCAAGCTTGTCCTCTTCCGCGATGGCATCAATTCGGCCTGCGGTTCTGCGTCGTCGGCGAGCGGCCCGTTCTATTGCCCGGGCGACCAGAAGGTCTATCTCGACATGGCCTTCTTCGATGAACTGTCGCAGAAATTCAACGCGTCCGGCGATTTCGCCGAGGCCTATGTGATTGCCCACGAAGTCGGCCATCACGTCCAGAACCTGCTTGGCATTCTGCCGAAGGTGAATGAGCAGCGCCAGCGCATGAGCGAGGCCGATTCCAACCAGATGTCGGTGCGGGTGGAGCTGCAGGCGGATTGCTTTGCCGGCATCTGGGGCAAATATACCCAGCAGAAGGGCCTTCTCGAGCAGGGCGACCTGGAAGAGGCGCTGAATGCCGCGACCCAGATCGGCGACGATACGCTGCAAAAGCGCACCCAAGGCTATGTCGTGCCGGAAAGCTTCAACCACGGCACCTCGGCGCAGCGCGCCACCTGGTTCAAGCGCGGCTTCGACAGTGGCAAGCTTGATGCCTGCGATACGTTCAACAGCAATATCTGAACAGCTGACGGCGCGTCCCTGATCGGGCGCGCCGCAATTTCCTATCCGGTCTCAAAAAGTTCAATCTCAAAAAGTTGAACCCGCCCGCCAATCGCAAATGCTGCGGGATACCCTATATCTCTTCTATCAAGCGGATGCTGCCGGACATGCCGGACGCCAGCGAAGGAGAAGAGCATGCGGAAAATCCTCACCCTGACAGTCACCGCTGCAGCGCTTGCCCTGTCTGCGGCAGCGCCGGTGGCGGCGAACGAAACGCTCAGCATCATTCTGTTCGGTCACCCCTTGGAGCCAGGCTTCGCCATCGTCTGGATCCCGGTCAGCGACCACGACGACAAGCGGGCGGCCAATTACCGGAATCCATCCGCAGAAACCCGCGCTGAGGCGCAAGCCGAAATCGCCTCCAATCCCGGCATCCGGGCGACGCTGGAGCGGCGCAATATCCAGCCGCACAATGTTCTTGCCATCCAGACCGCGCTGAATGGCGGCAAGATCATTTACGCACGTTGACCACCCGTCGCCTGCGGTGCATCCGCCTGCAGCCGCCTGAAGGAGAAAGACATTGAAAAAGCTCGTTACGCTCGTTCTCGCTGCGGCCCTTCTGGCACCCCTTGGTGCGGGTCTTACGTCCGCACCCGCCTTTGCCCAGCAGGCGCTTTCCAGCCGCCAGGCCGCCCATCCGGGGATTACGGTGGTGATTGTCGGCGACTTCTACGATCCCGACAATTCCTGGCACATACCGCGCAAGTACCGCGATCCATCGCCACAAACCTTTGCCGAGGGTCAGGAAGAAATCCGCAACACGCCCGGTATCCGCGCCATCCTGCAGCGGCGCGGCATTCCGGCGCGCAACGTCAACGGCGTCCAGACCGCCTTGAACGGCGGCAAGATCGTTTACGTGAGGTGATGCGGCGGTCGCCTGCCGCGCAACATCCCGGCGTGTCTTGAGACCATCTCCACGCCGGGTGATCCCTGTTTGATTCCCGCCATTCTCTTGTGACCTTCTCCTTGAGTTTAACCAGAGGTCTTTGGGTTAACCGCGACGCCGCGCCGGCACGTCAAAAGGTGATTTTTCGAGAGCTTGGCCTGCCTTCTTCGCCATGAGGGGCGGAGCGCAAGATTTCCGAACCCCTTCAATCTTCGCGGCGGCTGTCATCGTTCGCCGCTGCTCATCAATGTTCCCGAACCAATCATCAAGAACATTGAAATGTTCACGTATTGTTTCGGCTAAAATTTTCCGGTACAGACGATTTGCCTGTCATGTTTGCGTTCTGTATCCGCGTGCCGCCGGATGCCCAATGAGGTTTGTTCGATGATCGATCCGAAGTCAGCGCGGCGTGGCCTGTCTCTGGTTTTTCTCATCCTGTTCCTCGATATTATGGGCATCGCCATCATCGTGCCGGTGCTGCCTGCCTATCTGGAGGAGTTGACCGGCGACACGATCAGCCAGGCGGCGGTCGATGGCGGCTGGCTGCTTCTCGTCTATTCCGGCATGCAGTTCCTCTTCGCGCCGCTGATCGGCAATCTGTCCGACCGTTTCGGCCGCCGTCCGGTCCTGCTCGCCTCCGTGCTGACGTTTGCGCTCGACAATCTGATCTGTGCGCTGGCGACGACCTACTGGATGCTGTTTGTCGGGCGGGTGCTGGCCGGCATCAGCGGCGCCAGTTTTTCCACCGCCGCCGCCTATATTGCCGATGTCAGCGACGACACGAACCGCGCCAAGAATTTCGGCCTGATCGGCATCGCCTTTGGCACCGGCTTTGCGCTCGGGCCTGTGCTCGGCGGTCTGCTTGGCGAATTCGGCCCGCGCATTCCCTTTTACGGCGCAGCCGCCCTGTCCTTCGTCAATTTCGTTCTCGCCTGGTTCCTGTTGCCCGAAACGCTGGAAAGCCACAACCGCCGCCGGTTCGAATTAAAGCGCGCCAATCCGCTGGGGGCGATCCGGCAGATGCGCAATTATCCCGGCATCGGTTGGGTTCTCCTCGTCTTCTTCCTGTTCTGGCAGGCGCATGCGGTTTATCCCGCCGTCTGGTCGTTCGTCGGTGCCTATCGTTACGGCTGGAGCGAGGGGCAGATCGGCCTGTCGCTCGGTGTCTTCGGGATCTGCGGCGCCCTGGTGATGGGCTTTGTCCTGCCCAAGATCATTCCGCGCTTGGGCGAATGGAAAACCGGCGCCGTCGGGCTGATCTTCACCGGGCTCGGGCTTGCCGGTTATGCGTTGGCCGTGCAGGGCTGGATGATCTATGCCGTCATCATCGTCACCTGTTTGGAAGCGCTCGCCGATCCGCCGCTGCGCAGCATCGCCTCGGCCAAGGTTCCGCCCTCGGCGCAGGGCGAGTTGCAGGGCGCCCTGTCGAGCATTTCGAGCTTCACGACGATCCTTGGACCGCTGATGTTCGCGCAGATCTTCAGCATTTTCACCGCACCGCAAGCCCCCGTTACCTTCGCCGGAGCGCCCTATATTCTCGGCGCCGTCTTCGTCGCCCTCGCCATTGCCGTCTATATTCTGAAAGTGCAACCGGCCCCGGCCGCCGTTGATGGTGATCGTGTTGCCTCACAAGCGAATTGAGAGTGTCTCGCATTTCAGTGCAAAAAATGATCAAGTTTTGTGATGTTTCGATGAAAAAATAAGCACTCTTGCCGTTCTGGCTGGCGCTTTTCAATCGGTTGTTCTATTTCCCAATCTTCCGTCTTGCGGCCCATACCGGTAGCGACGAAGCCAAAGGCCTTTCCTCACATGCTGACTTCAAACCCTGTCGATACGGGCGTCCGCACCGATAATTCCTGGCCGGCACATTACCGCGCCACCATCGCGCTCGGGCTGCCCTTCGTCGGCGCCCAGCTGGCGCAGTTCGCTATCCATGCCACCGACGTGCTGATGGTCGGCCGCCTTGGCACGACCGAGCTTGCGGCGATGGTTCTGGCCGCGCAGATGTTTTTCACCATCTTCATTTTCGGCTCGGGCTTTGCAAATGCCGTCGTGCCGATCGTGGCGCAGGCCGAAGGCCGGGGTGACCGCGTCGCCGTGCGCCGGGCCGTGCGCATGGGCATGTGGGCGGTGCTCGGCTACGGGGTCATCATGGCGCCGGTTCTGTGGCAGGCCGAACATGTTCTGCTGCTGCTTGGCCAGAAGCCGGAGGTCGCCACCCTTGCCGGACATTATCTGAATGTCGCCCTGTGGGGCATGTTCCCGGCGCTGCTGTTCATGGTCCTGCGCGGCTTTTTGAGCTCGCTCGAGCGTGCCGGCATCATCCTTTATGTGACAATCATCGTGTTGCTCGCCAATGCCGCACTTTGCTATGTGTTCATCTATGGTCATTTCGGCGCGCCGGCGCTTGGCATTGTCGGTGCCGGTATTTCGGCGCTGATCGTCAATACGCTGAGCTTTGTCCTGCTCTACATCTATATCCAGGCGCAGCCGCTGACCCGGTCCTACGAGATTTTCGTGCGCTTCTGGCGGCCGGACTGGCCCGTGCTGAAGGAGGTCGTCAAGCTCGGCCTGCCGATCGCCGTTACCATCCTGGCGGAAGTCAGCCTGTTTACCGTCGCCTCGCTGCTGATGGGGATGATCGGCACTGTCGAGCTTGCCGCCCATGGTATTGCGCTGCAGTTTGCCTCGGTCGCCTTCATGGTGCCGCTCGGGCTGGCGCAGGTTGCGACCGTCCGCATCGGCCTTGCCCACGGCCGCCGCGACGCCGAGGGCATCAAGCGGGCGGCGATTGCCGTTTTCGTCATCGGCTGCGGCTTCGCCGTCATCGGCAGCCTGGTTTTTGCGATATTTTCGCATGAGCTGGCCGCGATGTATCTCGATACAAGACGGCCGGATGCGGCCCAGGTTCTCGCCTATGCCGGACCGCTGATCGTCATTGCCGGTGCGTTCCAGCTGGTCGATGGCGTCCAGGCGCTGGCCGCCGGCATGCTGCGCGGCCTGAAGGACACGACCGTGCCGATGGTTCTTGCGCTGGTCTCCTATTGGGCGATCGGCTTCGTCGCCGCCTATTTTCTGGCCTTCCATTTCGGCTTCGGCGGTGTCGGCGTCTGGTATGGCTTCGTGCTCGGCCTTGCCGCCGCCAGCATCTCGCTGACCTGGCGCTTCTTCATCTTCCTGTCGCGGGAGCGCAAGCTTCTGGCGGCCAAATAGGGTGAAACATGGAGATGGATATGCCGGACAGAGAATTGAACTTTCAGCCGGAGTTGACCGGTGAAACGCTGTATCTACGCCCTTTGAAGGCCGGGGATTTCGACGGGCTTTTTACCGCTGGCAGCGATCCGGCAGTTTGGGCTGGGCACCCGGCCAAAGAGCGTTACAAGCCGGAAATCTTTCGCCAATATTTCGATGCCCAGATGGCCAGCAAGAGCACGCTGGTCTTCATCGAGCGGGAGACCGGGAAACTGATTGGCTGCTCGCGCTACTATGTGGCGCCGGACCAGCCGCAGGCTGTCGCGATCGGTTTCACCTTCCTCAACAATGCTTATTGGGGTGGCACCACCAATTTCGAGATCAAGCGTCTGATGCTCGATCATGCCTTTGAGAGTGTCGATGACGTGTGGTTCCATATCGATCCCACCAATATCCGCTCGCAAAAGGCGACCGCCAAACTCGGGGCGGTGCATGCCTATGATGCGGTGCTGGATATTTCCGGTTCACCGGTGAACTGGATGTGCTTCCGCTTGACCCGGGATGCCTGGGCCAACGTCAGATCCGCACACCGGCGCTGACCGGGAATCCTTTCCTGCCGCGCAAGGAAGAGCAAATGGGAACTGGGCGGATCATTTTTCTGAACGGCACGTCGAGCAGCGGCAAGACGACGCTGGCCACGGCGCTTCGCGAAGCGCTTGACGCGCCGTTCTGCTTCTATGCGTCGGACCAGCTGGCCGATGCCGGATTTCGGACGATTAGAGCCTCATTTATCGTACGAGACTCTAAACGCCGCGTCCGGCACGATCCCGCCTCGGGCGAACGCCAAAGGTTTTTCGACGGTTTTCACCGCTCCATCGCCGCATTCGCGCAAGCGGGAAACGACCTGATCGTCGAACACATTATCGAAGAACAGAGCTGGGCGGACAAGCTGAACATCCTGTTGGGTGATCTCGACGTGTTCCGGATCGGCGTGCATGCGCCGATCGAGGAGATCGAACGGCGGGAGAGGGATAGGGGCAACCGGCAGATCGGCGAAGCCCGCTATCACCTGAAAACCCACGGCTTCTGCACATATGATCTTGAAGTCGATACCAGCGAACCGATCGATCAGTTGGCCGAGCGTATCGTCGCGGCATGGACCCATCGCAGGGCGCCAAACCGCGCCTGACGTGTGTGGTAGCAGGAAGCGTTCGGCTAATTTCGAAGCCCGGATGCAAAAGCCCCGGTACTCCGTTGGGAGACCAGGGCTTTTGGCATGTCACGATGGTGACGATCAGCGTTCGGCCAGCACCGGTTCGCCCTTCTTTTCGCGCACCAGATTGATGAAGCGGCGGAAGAGATAGTGGCTGTCCTGCGGGCCGGGCGAGGCTTCCGGGTGATGCTGGACCGAAAAAACCGGCTTGCCGGTGAGGCGCAGGCCGCAATTGGTGCCGTCGAACAGGGAAATATGAGTCTCTTCAACGCCTTCCGGCAGGGACTTCGAATCCACCGCGAAGCCGTGATTCATCGAGACGATCTCGACCTTGCCCGTCGTGTGGTCCTTGACCGGATGGTTGGCGCCGTGATGGCCCTGGTGCATCTTTTCGGTGGTGGCGCCCAGTGCCAGGCCGAGCATCTGGTGGCCAAGGCAGATGCCGAACAGCGGGATATCGCTCTTGATCAGCTCCTGGATCACCGGAACCGCATATTCGCCGGTGGCCGCCGGGTCGCCCGGACCGTTCGACAGGAAGATGCCGTCGGGCTTTTGCGCCAGAACATCCTCGGCTGAAGTCGTTGCTGGCATGACGGTGACCTTGCAGCCAAGGCCCGTGAACAGGCGCAGGATGTTGCGCTTGACGCCATAGTCGAGCGCCACGACATGATGTGTGGTGTCGGCGTCCGCCAGTTCATCATAGCCTTCGTTCCACACCCAGGGCTTTTCGCTCCAGCGCGAGGTCTGGCCGGAGGAGGCGACCTTGGCAAGGTCGAGACCTTCAAGCCCGCTCCAGGCCTTGGCTTCCGCCTTCAGCGCCTCGATATCGAAAACGCCGTTCGGGTCGTGGGCGATCACCGCGTTCGGCGCGCCGTTCTCGCGGATCCAGGCGGTGAGCGCGCGGGTATCGATGCCGCACATGCCGATGATGCCACGGGCCTTCAGCCAGGTGTCGAGGTCCTTTGCGGCGCGGTAGCTGGACGGGTCGGTGATATCGGCCTTGAAGATGACGCCGACCGCGCCGTGGCGGGCAGCCGGCGTCAGGTCTTCGATATCCTCGTCATTGGCGCCGATATTGCCGATATGCGGGAAGGTGAAGGTGACGATCTGGCCGAGATAGGAGGGGTCGGTCATGATCTCCTGGTAGCCGGTCAGCGCGGTGTTGAACACCACTTCGGCCTGCACCTTGCCGGTGGCGCCGATGCCCTTGCCTTCGATCACGGTGCCGTCGGCCAAAACGAGCAGGGCGGTGGGTTTTGCTGATGTCCAGGGGGCTGTCGCGGTCATTGTCTTCATCCCGTTCAGGCGGCGCGGCGCGGACACTCCTCAGGGGAATGCCGCCCGGCCGATATGGTTCGCAGGCGGGCAGATGCGGGCGATGGGCGCGCGCTGTCAGGCCTGGTCACGATGTTGGTGCAGGTGACGGTCAATAACTGGAGCATCCGGCAAGGTCAATCTTGAAGACGGGCCGATCGGGCTTTTCCTGCGGCTTTTACCGCGAATTCTCGCATTTCGTTTGCTCCGGCTCGTGCCGCTGGTTTAAGAAACGCCATCAAACAGGAGTAAGACAATCATGCGCGATCAACTCGCTGCCGCCCTCAAGGATGCGATGAAATCGAAGGATGCGCCGCGCCTTTCCACCATCCGTCTCATCCAGTCGGAGATTAAGACCCGCGATATCGCCAATCGGGGTGCCGGCAAAGGCGACGCCAGCGACGACGAAATCCTGCAGATCATGGCCAAGATGGTCAAGCAGCGCGAGGAATCAGCCAAGATCTACGAGGACAATGCCCGCCCGGAACTGGCCGCCAAGGAACGTGCCGAAATCGTCGTGGTGCAGGACTTCATGCCCAAGCAGCTCAGCGAAGCGGATGTCCGCGCCAATGTCGCTGCCGCGATCACGGAAGCCGGCGCCAGCGGGCTTAAAGACATGGGCAAGGTCATGGCGGTGCTGAAAGAGCGCTATGCCGGCCAGATGGATTTCGCCAAGGCCTCGGCAGTGCTCAAGGAACTGCTGACAGCTGCCTGACCGCTGATTTCGCCTGCCGTATTTTCCGGCGCGGTCTGCGCATGAAAGGCCGCGTCGATGATCGCAAATTTTTCCGCTTGGCAGTGCCGCTATCCGTTCTTGCGGTTCTTCTGCTCGGTCATGAAATGCCGCAGCACCGCGTTCATGCGGGTCTGATAGCCCTTGCCGCTCTTCTTGAAGAAATCGATGACGTCCTCGTCGAGCCGGATCGAAACGGCCTTCTTCGGGGTCGGGTAGACGATCGTGGCCTTCGACCAGTCGACATCCATGAATTCTGCCCAGTCGGGATCGTCCCGCATGGCCGCCATAATGTCCTCATCCGTCATGGCGGCGACGCGCGCCCAATCGGTCAGTGTTTTTTCGCCACGCGCCCGCTTTTCGAGTATTTCATCGAGGGAAATTCTGGTGATAGATTCTTTGCTCATTTTTATGTGCCGGCCGGGCGGAGATGATCCTGCAAATTTCCCCTCGCATCGTGTAGACGACAGTGATGATGCGGTTGGTCTCTGGGCAGATCGCCAACGTCCGGACTTCTCCGTTTCTGATGGTTTGAAACTCGATCCTGAATTCTTGCAGAGCGAGCACGGCATCTTCAAAGTCGATGCCGTGCTTTGCCATATTGCCGAGCCGCTTTTGGTTATCCCACTCAAAAAACGCCAACGGTTGTGGGTCCAACATGAAAATGCTTACCACCGTAATCAGACCCTTTATACCAATACAGATTGTATATACAGAAAAGAAACCCGTCAACCTGTGAATTGCGGGTATGATCTGTCCACTCTGTAGCGCGGCCGGCGATTGCCGCCTATATGAAAGCCAGCCCAGAGGTATTCATGCGATTTTCCAACTCTTTCCTTGACGAGATCCGCGACCGCGTTCCCATTTCGGACGTGATCGGCAAACGCGTCACCTGGGATCGCAAGAAAACCAACGCCTCGCGCGGCGACTATTGGGCCTGCTGCCCGTTTCACGGCGAGAAATCGCCGAGCTTCCATTGCGAGGATCGCAAGGGCCGTTACCATTGCTTCGGCTGCGGCGTGTCGGGCGATCATTTCCGGTTCCTCACCGATCTCGACGGCATGGCCTTTCCCGAAGCCGTGCAGCAGATCGCCGATCTCGCCGGCATCGCCATGCCGCAGCCGGATGCCGAGGCGGAAAAGCGCGACCGCCAGCGCATCGGCCTGCAGGACGTCATGGAAGTGGCGACGCAGTTCTTCCAGGATCAGCTGCAGACCGCAAACGGCGCCAAGGCGCGCGCTTACTTGCGCGACCGGGGCCTGGCCGGGCGCACGATCGAGACGTTCCGCCTGGGTTATGCGCCGGAAAGCCGCAATGCGCTGAAGGAGTTTCTGGCCGGAAAGGGTGTGCCGAAGGATCAGATCGAGGCCTGCGGCCTGGTCGTTCACGGTGCCGATATTCCCGTCTCCTACGACCGGTTCCGTGATCGCATCATGTTCCCGATCCTGTCGTCGCGCGAAAAGGTCATCGCCTTTGGCGGCCGCGCCATGTCGCCGGATGCGCCGGCCAAGTACCTCAATTCCAACGAGACCGAGCTCTTCCACAAGGGCAACGTGCTCTACAATTTTTCACGCGCCCGCAAGGCGATGTCCGGTACTGGCCGCGATGGCAAAGCCGCGCAAAGCGAAAATGCTGCAGGCACGATCATTGCCGTTGAAGGCTATATGGACGTGATTGCGCTGCATCAGGCCGGCATCGAAAATGCCGTGGCGCCGCTCGGGACCGCGCTCACCGAAAACCAGATGGCGCTGTTGTGGAAGCTCACACCACAGCCGGTGCTCTGCTTTGATGGCGATGGCGCCGGTATCCGTGCGGCCAACCGCGCCGTCGATCTGGCGCTGCCGCATCTGAAACCCGGCTTTTCCGTCCGCTTCGCCATGCTGCCGGATGGCAAGGATCCCGACGATCTCGTGCGCAACGAGGGCAGGGCGCCGTTCGACAAGGTGATGGCATCGGCCCGCTCGCTGTCGGAAATGGTCTGGCTGCGCGAGGCTCAGGCAGGGTCGTTCGATACGCCGGAAAGCCGCGCCCAGCTGGAAGCGACCCTGAAACAGGTCGTGTCGGTCATATCGGACGAAAATGTCCGCCGCCATTATGGCCAGGATGTCCGTGACCGGCTGAACCAGTTTTTCCAAGGGGCATCCCGCCAGCATAACGGCCAGCGCGGCGGCTTCGACCGCAACCAGCGGCAGGGCGCAAACCGCGGGGGTGGCCAGGGCCGCGGCGCACAGCAGGGCGGGCGCATGCAGGAACGCTCGGGCATTTCCGACCGGCTTGCGCGCTCGTCGCTGGTCAGCGGCCATCAGGCCCTACCGCCCTTGCGCGAAAGCGTGCTGGCGCTCACCATCGTCAACCATCCGCAATTGCTGTTTGAAGAATATGACGAGATTTCCGCGATCGAATACGATAATCGCGATCTGCAGCGCTTCTGGTCGTCGGTGCTCAACGCCGCCGCTGCCAAAGGCCCGCGCCTGTCGCGCGAAATCCTCATCGAGCAGCTCGAGGCCGAAGGCTTCGATACGCTGCTGAAATCGCTCGACCAGCAGATCCGCTTTGCCCGCCTGTGGACCGCAACCACGGCCGCCGCACCCGAGGACGCCCGCGAAGGCTACCTGCAGGCGCTCGCCCTGCATCAGCGCACCAAGGCGCTCCTGTGGCAACGCCGCGAACTGGAAAGCGAACTCGCCTACGCCACCGAAGAAGGCGACGACGACACCGTCAGCCAGATTCTGCGCAATCTGCAGGAAGTCCAGCTGGAAGTCACCCGGCTCGAAAACCAGGAAGCGATCATCGATGGTTTTGGCGTGCTGTCGGGGCGTGTGAAGGGGCCTGCGGGGAAGTAGCGGCAGCGACAGGGTTGGAGATGACCCATCCGGCTGCGCATTTAATCTAGGGATGGGTGCCGCTGATCCGGGTCACCGTTGGAAACGTGGCAAAACCCTCGCCCCCATCCCCGCACCTGTGCCATAGTCGGCTTCCCCCACGAAAGCGATTCCATGCCGCAGACCCAGAACCGTATCGATCCGATCTTTGACGCTGACGGCGTGCAAAACCCGTTATCCGTGCTGAAGAGGGTCTATGGTTATCCTGCCTTTCGCGGCAAGCAGGCGGCGGTGGTGGAGCGCGTGGTGTCGGGCGGCGATGCCGTGGTGCTGTTTCCGACCGGGGCCGGTAAATCGCTCTGCTTCCAGATCCCGGCGCTCTGCCGTGATGGCGTCGGCATTGTCGTATCGCCGCTGATTGCGCTGATGCGCGATCAGGTAGAGGCGCTGAAGCAGCTGGGGGTGCGGGCGGCTGCGCTCAATTCCTCGCTGTCGCGCGAGGAATTCCTCGATGTCCGCCGCGCCATCGCCAATGGCGGGCTCGATCTTCTTTATGTGACGCCGGAGCGCATCGTGACGCCCGCCTTCAAGGAGATGATCGGCTCTGCGAAGATTTCGCTGTTTGCCATCGACGAGGCGCATTGCGTCTCGCAATGGGGCCATGATTTTCGCCCGGAATACCGGGAATTGGGGCAGCTTGGCGATCATTATCCCGGCGTGCCGCGCATGGCGCTGACGGCCACGGCCGATCCGCACACGCGCGAAGACATTATCGACAAGCTCGGCCTGCGCTCCGCCGAAGTCTTCACAACCTCGTTCGACCGGCCCAACATCGCCTATGAAATCGTCGAGCGCGACCAGCCGCGCCAGCAGCTTCTGCGCTTCCTGTCGCGCCATACCGGCTCCAGCGGCATCGTCTATTGCCTGTCGCGCGCCAAGGTGGAGGACACGGCCGAATGGCTGAACGGGCAGGGGATCCGCGCGCTCGCCTATCATGCCGGCATGGACCGCGCCGTGCGCGATGCCAATCAGGATGCCTTCCTCAAGGAAGAGGATCTTTGCCTGGTGGCGACGGTCGCCTTCGGCATGGGCATCGACAAGCCGAACGTGCGCTATGTCGCCCATCTCGATCTGCCGGGTTCGGTCGAGGCCTATTATCAGGAAACCGGCCGTGCCGGACGCGACGGGCTGCCTTCGGACGTGTGGATGGCCTATGGCATGGCCGATGTCATCCAGCGCGGCCGGATGATTGATGGCGGCACCTCGGGCGACGATATCAAGCGGGTCGAGCGCGCCAAGCTGAATGCACTTCTGGCCATCTGCGAAACCCCCGGCTGCCGCCGCCAATCGATCCTTGCGCATTTCGGCGAGGCGCATGGCGGGCAGTGCGGCAATTGCGATACCTGCATCAATCCGGTCGAAACCTGGGACGGGACCGATGCTGCGATCAAGGCGCTGGCGGCGATCTACCGCACCGGCGAGCGGTTCGGCACCGGCCATCTGATCGATGTGCTGCTCGGCACTGAAAACGAAAAGACCGAACGCTTCGGCCACAGCAAGATGCCGGTCTTCGGGGCCGGCAAGGATATCGCCTCGAAAACCTGGCAGTCGGTCTATCGCCAGCTTCTCGCCGCCGGTCTGATCAGCGTCGATCACGAAGCGTTCGGCGCGCTGAAGCTGGAGCCGGAAGCGCGCGCCGTCTTCAAACGCGAACGCGAGGTCCGCTTCCGCAAGGACCGCCCGGTTTCGGGCAAAGGCAAGGGCAAGAATGCCCGGCAATCGGCCGCATCGGGCGCCAGGTCGGCTTTGGCGGGTTCGGATGCCGAGCTGTTCGAGGCCTTGCGCCGGGCCCGCTCCGGCATCGCCAAGGAACTCGGCGTGCCGCCCTATGTCGTCTTCCCCGACACCACCCTCATCGCCTTCGCCACCGCCCGCCCGCAGGATCACGACTCACTTCTCGGCATTTCCGGCGTCGGCCAGTCGAAACTCGAGCGTTACGGTGACGCGTTCCTGGATGTGATCCGGGGATTTGATTGACCTCGGGTTCCTCTTCTCCCGAGAGAAAAGATGGCCAGAAGCGCGGATGACGGCCTCTTCCTCTTCTCCCCGGCGGGGAGAAGGTGCCCGAAGGGCGGATGAGGGGGCGATACGCTCAGAATGTGCCGAACCGCCCCCTCATCGCCTCGCATGCGCTCGGCACTTCTCCCCGCTGGGAACCGTTGCATAATCGTCGAATTGACTGATGTGGCCGCAGGATAAGCGAGTTCTTTTGCCCTGGCTCAGTCTCCTGAGCAGGTTCTGGGCCGGTTAGGGGTGGTTTTTTCAGTTTCTGGGCGCAGTGCGGCCTTGGTCAGGTGGCCATTGTCACCCAGCGGCGCATGTTGAAGGCAATGGCCGCCATCAGCACCTGCGCTTCTGCCTTGGCAAGGCCACGATAGCGGATCAGGCCAAGACCCATGCGATGCTTGAGCGTGGCGAACGTCGTCTCGACGGCCGCTCGCCGCCGCTATATCAGCCGGTTGAACTGTTCAAGCCGCGGCGGCAGAACGCGATGGTGACGGTTGGGCCGGCGCATCAGCCGTGGCTTGATGCCTTTGTCCTTCAAGGTCTGTGCGCGGGCATGGGTATGATAGGCGCTGTCGGCCATCACGCAGGCCTCGTCGCCGATGATCAGGCGGTCAGCGACGACGGTGTCGTTGACATTGGCCGGCGTGGTGACAACCCTGCGGATCAGGCCTGAGCCTTCATCGACACCGACATGGGCCTTGTAGCCATAGGCCGAACCGGCCTTGCCCTTGCGCAGGGTGAAGCGGGCATCCGGATCGCTCGGCGCCGCACGCTTCAACCGGCCGGTAGGATCGTCGCGGTCCATGCCGGAGATCGCGGCATCGAAGTCGCGATTGCGGCCTTCGGGCGGCCTTGCCGCCGTCGTTTCGATAACGGTCGCATCCAGCATCGTGCCGCGCCGCAGGATCAGGCCGGCGGCATCCAGTTGCCTGTCGAGTTCGGCAAACAGCGTGTCAAGCAGCGCTTGGCTGACCAAAAGGTTGCGGAAGCGGCAAAGCGTCGAATGATCGGGAACCGTCTCATCCAGCGCAAGGCCGACGAAACGCTTGAACGACAGCCGGTCGCACAACGCCTCCTCAAGTTCCATGTCGGACAATCCGTAAAGCGACTGCAGCAAAAGCGCCTTGAACATCACAATCGGCTTGTAGGCCGGACGGCCGGCGCTCTTGTCGTCACGCAGATGGTTGAGATGCTTCTCGAAACGATACCACTTCACCAGCGACGACAGCCGCTCCAGACGACCGGCACCCTTGCCCTGCGGCATCAGCGCATCCACAAAACTGAACTGGCCGCCATTCCGAACCGACATCGCACCATCTCCGCTGCTCGTAACAACAGAGAATCACAACCACAGAATTTTGCAACGGTTCCCGCTGGGGAGAAGGGAAAGAGCCCCCCTTACATCCTGACCGTCATGCCGCCATCCACCGTCAGCACATGGCCGTTAACAAACGATGCGGCGTCGCTGGCCAGGAACAGGGCGGCGCCGGCGATCTCGTCCGGGCGGCCCCAGCGTTGGGCCGGGATGCGCTGGCGCACGAAGGGCATCAGGTCCTCGTCGGCGGCCATTGCCGCGTTGGTCTCGGTGGCAAACCAGCCGGGTGCGATTGCATTGCTGGTGATCCCGTGCGGACCGAATTCGACCGCCATCGCGCGCATCAGGCCGGTCAGCCCCTGCTTGGCAACCGGATAGATGCCGTCGCCCGGCATCGACACCTGGCCGTTGATCGAGGTGATCGAGATCAGCCGCCCGTGCCCGTTCTTCATCATGATCGCGGCCGCATCGCGCGATAGGGTCAGTGCGGCGATCAGGTCGGTCTGGATGAGATCGATCGCCGCGTCATCGTCGAAGGCCGATAGCGGCCGCCGGTCGCGGGCGCCGACATTGTTGACGAGGATGTCGAGCCGTCCGTGCTGTTGTTCGATCAGGGCCAGCGTCTCGCGCTGGGCATGGCGGTCGGCGATATCGAAGGCCGCCGTGCTAGCGCTGCCGCCGGCCTGCGTGAGGGCGGAAACGGCGGTGTCCAGGGTCGCCGCCGTGCGCCCGGTGATGACCACATGCGCTCCGGCCTCGCAAAGCGCCCTGGCGATTTCCAGCCCGAGCCCGCGCCCCCCGCCGGTCACCAGCGCGACACGGCCGTTCAGGGAAAATCTGTCGAAGATGGTCATGGCGTCCTCGCCGTGGAGAAGAGATTGCCCATCGACACCAAAATACTTGACCTAGTCAACTATTTTCTCGATGCGACCGAACTTTTCGCCGGGGGTCGCGGCTGGTTTCGGGCGCTATTGCGCGGAGGGAACCGGGCAACTCAGATCACCTTCCTCGCAGGCCAGGTAGGTCTGCAGATCCTTGGTCCTGGTCTGTGTCAGGCCGTCAAGGCACATGGAATGGATCATTGGATAGGCGCTGCCCTCCGCCACGCCCGAGGCCGAGAAGGCGCATTCGGCATCGCGGAAAGCGACCCAGGCGCGCTGCGCCGTTACCAGAAGCTTGGTTTTGTCCGCATCGTCCGTCAGCCGCGTGCTGATCTGTTTGTAGAGTTCGTTCAACTGCTTGTCGGACTTTTTGAAAGCTTCACTGGCGCAGACATCCATCGTCGTCTGGTCCTGCGCATTGGCGCAATCGCCGGCGGCGTATGCTGGTGTCGTGGCAAACATTGCCAGAGAAGCGATGAGGAACAGGCGTATCATTGGAAGTCTCCAGCGCGGCGCGGCGCGTGACTATCGGCCGCAATCAGAAGTCTTTAGGATAGAGGCTGCGGTCCCGCATGCAAGACAGCGGCAGGATAATGGCGCTCAGACCATCCCGTGCCGATGAATCAGGCTCGCCTGTTTGAAACATCGCGCGTCGCAGATGGGCTGGCGGCAAGGCGAGGCCTGTCCTGCCTGCGGCGCACGCTGGCGCTGTCTTCCGCTGTCATCCCTATCGGATTATGATAGGTCTTGATCGCCAGCCGAGTTTCATCCTGGCCAAAGCTCATTCCGGCCAAAGCCCTTCTGGGCGACAGCCAATTTAGGAAAGCGCCCATCATGACATCAGCCTTCCTCACCCATCTCTCCACCGAGCTTTCCGGGTTGAAATCGTCCGGTCTTTACAAGACCGAGCGGGTGATCGTGTCGATGCAGGCGGGGGAAATCGAGGTTGCGTCGGGGGCGAAGGTTTTGAACTTTTGCGCCAACAATTATCTCGGTCTTGCCGATCACGCCGAGCTGATCGAGGCGGGCAAACGGGCGCTGGACCGCTACGGCTACGGCATGGCCTCGGTGCGCTTCATCTGCGGCACGCAGGAGGAGCACAAGCAGCTGGAGGCGCGCATCTCGTCTTTCCTGGGGATGGAAGACACGATCCTCTATTCCTCCTGTTTCGATGCCAATGGCGGCCTGTTCGAGACATTGCTGGGCGAGGAGGACGCGATCATTTCCGATGCGCTCAACCATGCCTCGATCATCGATGGCGTGCGGCTCTCCAAGGCCAAACGCTTCCGCTATGCCAATAATGACATGGGCGCGCTGGAGGAGGAACTGAAGAAGGCGGAAGGCGCGCGCTTCAAGCTGATCGCCACCGACGGCGTGTTTTCGATGGACGGCATCATCGCCAATCTGCAGGGCGTCTGCGATCTCGCCGACCAATATGGCGCCATGGTCATGGTCGATGACAGCCATGCGGTCGGATTTGTCGGCAAGCATGGGCGCGGCTCGGCCGAATATTGCGGCGTCGAGGGCCGGGTGGATATCATCACCGGCACACTCGGCAAGGCGCTGGGCGGCGCCTCCGGTGGTTATACGTCGGCGAAAACCGAGGTGGTGGACTGGCTGCGGCAGCGCTCGCGTCCCTATCTGTTTTCCAACACGCTGGCGCCGGTGATTGCGGCGGCATCGCTGAAAGTGTTCGACCTGATCGACCATGGCGATGCACTGCGTGATCGCCTGCAAGCCAATGCAACACTGTTTCGCACTGAGATGAGGAGGCTCGGCTTTACGCTGGCCGGCGAGGGCCATCCGATCATTCCGGTGATGCTGGGCGATGCGTCGCTGGCGCAGGCCTTTGCGGCGAGAATGCTGGAAAAGGGCGTCTACGTCGTCGGCTTCGCCTTCCCGGTCGTGCCCAAGGACCAGGCCCGCATCCGCACCCAGATGTCGGCATCCCATAGCGAGGCCGATGTGCGCCGCGCGATTGCCGTATTCGAAGAGGTCGGGCGGGAGCTGGGTGTGATCTGAACCTTGACCTCCCCCTTGAGGGGGGAGGTCGCAGCGCAGCTGCGGGTGGGGGTGACCACCGCGAACACGAAGGTCCGTTTGCGTGGGCCGCAGATCACCCCACCCCGCCGCTGCGCGCCGACCCTCCCCCTCAAGGGGAGGGTGGAAGACACCTGTCGCCGCTGACAAGAATAGTCCAAGGAACCACCGATGACCAACATGATGAAAGCCCTCGTCAAATCCAGAGCCGAACCCGGCCTGTGGATGGAGCATGTTCCGGTGCCCGAACCCGGTCCCAACGACGTTTTGATCAAGGTGAGGAAATCGGCGATCTGCGGCACCGACGTGCATATCTGGAACTGGGACCAATGGGCGCAAAAGACCATTCCGGTGCCGATGGTCGTCGGCCATGAATTTGTCGGCGTGATTGCTGAGATTGGTTCGGCCGTGACCAAATACCATGTTGGCGAACGCGTCTCGGGCGAGGGGCATATCGTCTGCGGCAAGTGCCGCAATTGCCGGGCGGGCCGGGGGCATCTGTGCCGCAACACGCTGGGTGTCGGCGTGCACCGGCCGGGCTCGTTCGGCGAATATGTCTGCATTCCCGAATATAATGTCGTTGCCATCCCCGACGAAGTGCCCGACGAGGTCGCGGCAATCTTTGATCCGTTTGGCAATGCCGTGCACACGGCGCTGTCCTTCGATGTGGTCGGCGAGGACGTGCTGGTCACCGGCGCCGGGCCGATCGGCATCATGGGCGCGCTGGTCGCCAAGCGCTCCGGTGCCCGTAAGGTGGTGATTACCGACATCAACCCGGTGCGCCTCGCGCTCGCCGAAACGATGGGCATCGATTACGTCGTCGATGCGTCAAGGGAAAACCTGTCGGATGTGATGACACGCATCGGCATGACCGAGGGGTTCGATGTCGGCCTGGAAATGTCGGGGGCAGCGCCTGCGTTTCGCGACATGATCGACAAGATGAACAATGGCGGCAAGATCGCCATTCTCGGCATTGCATCCACCGGTTTCGAGATCGACTGGAACAAGGTGATCTTCAAGATGCTCAACCTGAAGGGCATTTACGGCCGCGAGATGTTCGAGACCTGGTACAAGATGATCGCCTTCGTGCAGGGCGGCCTCGATCTCACTCCCATCATCACCCACCGCATCGGCATCGACGATTTCCGCGAGGGGTTCGAGGCCATGCGCTCCGGCAATTCCGGCAAGGTGGTCATGGACTGGTAAGGCCCAGAGCCTCGTACGATCAATGAGGCAAGAGAATGCGCCTCACTGATCGTCCGAGGCTCTAGTTCACCACCTCATGCGGATAGACGCCCCACAGGGCCGTCTGCGCCACATAGCCGGCGAGGCGCGGCTTTTGCACGGCCGCCGCACACCAGCTTCCGCCGCAGCTTTCGATCTTTACGAGCACGCCCGGCTGCATGCTGGCGGTGACGGCAGCATTCGGGGAGGGACGGTTTCGCAAGGCGGCACCCTGTTTCAGCCATGGCGCGATCATGGCGGTGCGCTGGCCCGATAACAGCGCCGCGTGCATCCAGCCCGACGATCCGTCGTGGTCGCGCACCAGCCGCCAGTTACCCCATTCCTCGATCAGTTCCAGCGGCAGCCCTGCGACCATATAGACGAAACGCACGGCGTAATCGGTGGAGGGGCCGATGCGCATCCGCGCCTTCTCGCTTTTCAGCGACACGAAACGCGGCAGTTTCAGGCCGGTGACACGGCCGGTGTTGCGGCCGCCGCTGCTCTCAGCCACCGGCACCAGCACCGGCACCGGCGCGGGCTGGTGCGCGGACGAGGCCTCCGCCGGGTGCGCCATCGCGGCGAATGAGGCAACGGCCATCATCGCCGCCTTCACAAGCCCCGTCTCCCGGCTATCGCCGCTGCCCGGCACGCCCTCACTGGCACGCGCTTGCGCGTTGCAGAGCGGCGGTGATGCCGTTCAGCGAAAAGTTATAGTGGGTGCTGGTGCCACGGCTGGAGGTTGCCTCGAGCGTCAGCACCGATCCGGATTTCATGGCGGCGACCAGCGCATTGTCGCGGTTTTCGCGGCTCGACCAGGCGACGTTTCCGCGCGGCGTCATGGCAAAGGCTTCGTTGCCGACCCTGGCGGTGACGTCCGACCCCTCCTTGAGGCCGTAGCCCATCTGGGCTTGCGGCATGTAGCCGCCAGCGCCCTTCGGCGCGACCAGCAGGAAATTGTTGCCGTGATTGACCTCGGCCGGCTGCATCTGGCGCGGCATGGTGAGCGCGTAGCAGGCGGTCTGGCCGTTATTATCGTAGGAATAAACACCCCAATGGCCAAAGGTCTGGACCATCACCGGCTGCGCGTTTGCAGGCAGGATGGTGATGGCAAGGGCCAGGGCGGCGAGGATATGTCGGTTCAGGGACATCTGATCTCCGTCTTTGAAGGGGAATGGGCTGACCGGCAGGCGGCCGTGCCGCCTTAGTCAACCGTCCGAAAGTTATCAGAAGGTAAACAGGAGGCTGCTGCGAGCCCGCCTGCACCCGGCCGGACCGTGCCGGATCGGCACATCAGCCGGTGCCTGCAAGGGTATTACAGGATGTGGGGCTGCAGGATCACAAGGCGTTCACGTTTGTGTTAGGTGGCTTCCCATGCGCGCCCGCGCGTGGCAATCGGGGGCCTTCGACAAGCTGATGAGGTTCAAGATTGACTGATTTGAATGTGTCCCGCCGAACCTTCCTTCAGGCGGGCGGCGCTTTTGCAGCGCTCGGCCTGACCGGCTGCGCCACCACCGCCCGTCCGGTCGCGGTGGCCGAACCCGTCGTGCTGAACCCGGCCGAAAGCCTGATGTATGGCGCGCGCCCCGACGAGCTGTTTCCGTTGCCGGCCATTCCTTATCAGAGGATCCCGTCGCGCTTCCGCCGCCAGTGGGTCGACAACATAACCGGCGAGCGTCCCGGCACGCTGGTCGTCGATACCGCCAATCATTTCCTCTACCTCACCTATGAGAATGGCAAGGCGATGCGCTATGGCGTCGGGCTTGGCCGCGCCGGTTTCGAATGGGCGGGCCGCGGCGTCATCCAGTACAAGCGCAAATGGCCGCGCTGGACGCCGCCCGATGAAATGGTGGCGCGCCGCCCCGATCTCGAACCCTACAGCATCGCCAATGGCGGCATGGATCCGGGCCTCACCAACCCGCTCGGCGCCCGCGCGCTCTATATTTTCAGCAATGGCGAAGACACGATCTACCGCATCCACGGCTCGCCGGAATGGTGGACGATCGGCAAATCGGTATCGTCGGGCTGCGTGCGCATGCTCAACCAGGATGTGATCGATCTGCATGACCGGGTGCCCAACCGCACCGAAATCCTGGTGACAGGCGGCGGGATGGTCTGACCGGACGCGCTCTTTCAGACGTCGATGACGGCCGGGCCTTGACATCGCCGGCCGGCGCATCATCTCTCACAGCTGCAGACTTGGGAGGGTTTGATGATCTATTCGGGAAGCTGCCATTGCGGCGCCATCGCCTTTGAGGTTGAGGCGGAGATTACGCAGGCAATGGACTGCAACTGTTCGATGTGCAGGCGGCGCGGCGGTCTTCTCGCCTTCGTGCCGCGTGACAAGTTCAAGCTCACGACGCCGGCGTCGGCCGTGTCCACCTATCAATTCAACAGGCACGTCATTCAGCATCATTTCTGTGCCACCTGTGGAATTGCCCCCTATGCGGATGGCGAGAGCAAGACCGGTCCGATGGCCGCCGTCAATGTCCGTTGCCTGCCGGATGTCGATCTGGAAACCCTGACCATCACCAAGGTCGATGGGCGCAGTTTCTAAAGGGAACGAGGCGGTCTTGCGGGTTGAAGCCCCGGGACAGGTGCAAGCGGAGATTCCTTTGGCCCTTGTCTTTCCATCAACAGTTCCTACATTTCGGCCATGGACTTGAATCTTTGAAGCCTGAAGTCGGATTCAGTCTTTTTTGCCGATTTGAACGGTTTTTCACCGGAAATGCTTGACGGGACCGAAAATTGTGGGAATCACCATTTCTGATACAGTGAGTGAAATGGGTACGGCGGACAGATCCATTATGCAAGTGATGTCGAAACGGCGCTGCTGTCGCAGTCTGCCGGTTTAACTGCGGTGACTGCCGTGGTTAATCAGGAATTAAAGATCATCCCGTTACGTCAGGGGTAATGATTCGCGGTGGGAGCGATTGACGCACCCAAGCCTCGAGAGAGTTTTGCACCGCGCCCGCGCTGAGTGCTGTCCAAGGAAAGCGACGATATAAATGGCAACCAAAGTCAAAGAGAACGAAGAAGCAGAAGCCGAACGCGAAGGCGCACCCGACGGCCCGCTTCTTGACCTCTCGGATGACGCGGTCAAGAAGATGATCAAGGCCGCCAAGAAGCGCGGCTATGTGACCATGGACGAGCTGAACGAGGTTCTGCCGTCCGATCAGGTTGACCCCGACCGCATCGAAGACATCATGGCGATGCTCAGCGAAATGGGCATCAATGTCGTCGAGGACGAGGAAGCCGACGAGGGCACCGCGGCCGCCGAGGAAGAAGACAACGACGCCGATGGCGAGAGCGAGGGCGGCGAGCTTGCCCCGTCGAGCGGCACGGCGCTGGCAACCGCCAAGAAGAAAGAACCGACCGACCGCACCGACGATCCGGTGCGCATGTACCTGCGCGAAATGGGCTCGGTGGAGCTGTTGTCGCGCGAGGGCGAAATCGCCATTGCCAAGCGCATCGAGGCTGGCCGCGAAACGATGATCGCCGGCCTCTGTGAGAGCCCGTTGACGTTCCAGGCCATCATCATCTGGCGCGACGAACTCAACGAAGGCAATACGCTTCTGCGCGAGATCATCGATCTCGAAACCACCTATTCCGGTCCGGAAGCCAAGGCAGCACCGCAGTTCCAAAGTCCTGAAAAGATCGAGGCCGACCGCAAGGCTGCCGAGGAAAAGGAAAAGAACCGCAAGCCGCGCGCCGGCGACGACGACGTCACCAATGTCGGCGGCGAAGGCCTGCCGGCCGAGGAAGAGGAAGAGGACGACGACGAGTCCAACCTGTCGCTTGCCGCCATGGAAGCGGAACTGCGCCCGCAGGTCATGGAAACGCTCGACATCATCGCCGAGACCTACAAGAAGCTGCGCAAGCTGCAGGACCAGCAGGTCGAAGCCCGCCTGGCTGCGACCGGCACGCTGTCTCCCGCCCAGGAGCGCCGCTACAAGGAGCTGAAGGACGAGCTGATCACGGCTGTGAAGTCGCTGTCGCTCAACCAGAACCGCGTCGATAGCCTGGTCGAGCAGCTCTACGACATTTCCAAGCGCCTGATGCAGAACGAGGGCCGTCTGCTGCGGCTTGCCGAATCCTACGGCGTCAAGCGCGACAGTTTCCTGGAACAGTATTCCGGCGCCGAGCTTGATCCGAACTGGATGAAGTCGATCGCCAATCTGGCCGCCAAGGGCTGGAAGGAATTCGCCAAGAACGAAGGCACGATGATCCGCAATATTCGCGGCGAGATCCAGAATCTGGCCACGGAAACCGGCATTTCGATCTTCGAATTCCGCCGCATCGTCTCGATGGTGCAGAAGGGCGAGCGCGAAGCCCGCATCGCCAAGAAGGAAATGGTCGAGGCCAACCTTCGCCTCGTCATCTCGATCGCCAAGAAATACACCAATCGCGGCCTGCAGTTCCTCGACCTCATCCAGGAAGGCAATATCGGCCTGATGAAGGCGGTCGATAAGTTCGAATACCGCCGCGGTTACAAGTTCTCGACCTATGCCACATGGTGGATCCGGCAGGCGATCACCCGCTCGATCGCCGACCAGGCCCGCACGATCCGTATCCCCGTGCACATGATCGAGACGATCAACAAGATCGTGCGCACCTCGCGCCAGATGCTGCACGAGATCGGCCGCGAGCCGACCCCGGAAGAGCTGGCCGAGAAGCTGGCCATGCCGCTTGAAAAGGTCCGCAAGGTCCTGAAGATCGCCAAGGAGCCGATCTCGCTCGAAACCCCGGTGGGCGACGAAGAAGACAGTCACCTCGGCGATTTCATCGAGGACAAGAACGCACTTCTGCCGATCGACGCCGCCATCCAGGCGAACCTGCGCGAAACGACGACCCGCGTTCTCGCTTCGCTGACGCCGCGCGAAGAACGCGTTCTGCGCATGCGCTTCGGCATCGGCATGAACACCGACCACACGCTCGAAGAAGTCGGCCAGCAGTTCTCGGTCACCCGCGAACGTATCCGCCAGATCGAAGCCAAGGCGCTGCGCAAGCTGAAACACCCCAGCCGCTCGCGCAAGCTGCGCAGCTTCCTGGACAGCTAGGCGGTCGCATCTGCGCAATGAAGAAAACGAACCCGGTCAGTGCAAGCTGACCGGGTTTTTCGTTTGTGCAACCGGCATTTTCGTTCAGACAGGCGTTCCTGATCCGCGACACTTTTCCATGTCCTTGTTGCCTTGCCGGGTTTATACTTCAGGCCTTGGGCGATCTGGCGCAACGCTGCCTTGACGCTCGCGCTGCAGGAGGGGTTTTTATGACCACCTATGTCATGCTGATCAACTGGACGGAGCAGGGGGCAAGGAATGTCCGCGATACCCCCAAGCGGCTCGACGGCGCCAAGCAATTGCTGAAAGATATGGGCGGTTCGTTCACGGCGTTTTACCTGACCATGGGCGAATATGATATGGTGGCCGTCTGCGAAGCGCCGGATGATGCGGTGATGGCGCGGTTTGCCCTGTCGCTCGGCATGACCGGCAACGTGCGCACCCAGACCTTGAAGGCCTTCCCGGAAGCCGCCTACCGCGAGCTTGTCAGTTCGCTGGGATAAGCGGCATTGCCGGTTCGCTGGTATCAGCGATAGTGCAGCCACGATCGAGCCCGCATAAGGAGCGCTCCATGTCCGAAAAGCCAATGTCCGAAAAGCCGATGAAAATCCCCGGTCCCGATCATCCGATCACCGTCACGGTCAATCCGGCCCGCGTCATCGTGCGGCTGGGCGGCAAGGTCATTGCCGATAGCCAAAATGCCCTGACCCTGCGCGAGGCTGCCTATCCGCCGGTGCAGTATATTCCCCGCACTGACGCCGATATTGCGTTGCTCCAGCGCACGGACCACGGCAGCTATTGCCCCTATAAGGGCGAGGCATCCTATTTCAGCATCGAAACCGACGGTGCCCGGCTCGACAATGCCGTCTGGTCCTACGAGGCGCCCTATGACGCGGTTGCCGGCATCAGGGATCATTTGGCTTTCTATCCCGACCGCGTGGAGATTACGGTGGTTGACGGGCCAACGGAATGACCGGGCCTGCGACCGATCTCCCACTTCTTCCCAGCGGGGAGAAGTGCCGAGCGGATGCGAGGTAATGAGGGGGTGGTTCGGCAAATTCCGAGCACTCAGCCCCCTCATCCGCCCTTCGGGCACCTTCTCCCCGGCGGGGAGAAGAGGGTTCCGGAGTGTGCCGCATAGTTTTTCCTGCTTGCAGGTTCAACGGATGACCGAGCCTGCGCATGATCTCCCCCTTCTCCCCAGCGGGGAGAAGTGCCGAGCGGATGCGAGGCGATGAGGGGGTGGTTCGGCGCATTCTGAGCGTGTGGCCCCCTCATCCGGCGCTTCGCGCCACCTTCTCCCCGCTGGGGAGAAGAGGGGCCACGGAGCGTGCCGCACATCCCTTCGCCCCGTTTACGGGGAGAAGGTGCCCGAAGGGCGGATGAGGGGTTTTTGCGGCACCGATGAGGGGCTTTTGCAGTCGCAACAAGCAACAGCTCCTCGCTTCAGAATTTTACCCTGGATCGATTCCGCTGCAAACATGCTATACACTCGGCATCTCCCGTCATCCGTTCAGCCCGGCTGCCGTTTTCCCGTTCATTGTCCACCGGTCACGATCCGGTCAGTATCCGGTTCTATCCACAGTCCATGCAGCAGAATTCGGAAACACGGTGGGGGACATTCAAGACGGCGCTGGTTGCCTCCGTGGCCGTGCATGTGATTGCCGCAGGCTTCCTGATTTTCGATCTGGCGCCGCAGCAGCCGGACGAGCCGGAGGCGGTCAAGGTCGAGATGGTGCCTGATCCGGAGAAGAAGCCGGAGCCCGAAAAGAAGCCGGAGCCGATGAAGGAGCCGAAGCCGCAGGAAGACGTCAAGCCGCTCGAAAAGCCGGTTACCAAGGACGGAGGCGAGCAGGCGCCAAAGGCCAAGCAGCAACAGCAGGCCGAGCAGGTTGTCAAGGAGCAGGCGGACGCGAAGAAGGCCGAAGCCGAAAAGGCGCAAGCCCAAAAGGCCGAGGCTGAGAAGGCCGAGACTCAGAAGGCGGAAGCCCAGAAATCGGAAGTCCAGAAGGCCGAAACCCAGACATCGGAGGCCGCAAAGGCGGAAGCGCAGAAACCTGCGGCGCAGCCGATGCAGCCGCAAGCCTTTGAATCCGCGTCCAAAGACGGCGGCAAGGAGGCGGGGGGCGACCGTCCGTCCGAACCGGAGAAGACGGCCGGGACTGAGCCGCGCACGGAGCGGGCGGCGCCGCTGGCAAACGACAAGGTGCCCGACGACAATCCGCAGGTGCGAAAGCCGCTGGATATGCAGGCGGACACTCCGGCGGCCGCCAAGTTGCCGGAGGTCGATCTGCCGCAATCATCCAGTGCCAATCCTGTGCTCAATGAGGGCGAAGCGCTGATCGAGACGGTCCCGGTCCCGAAAGCCAAGCCGCAGGAGCAGCCGGTGGATGTGGCAACGTCTGATCCGCAAACATCCGCATCGGCCGATGGCGCCGATGCCAGACCCAGCCGCCCGGCATCGGATCTGAAGCAGGCGAGCGAGCTTTATTCGGCCGATACCTTGTCCCATCCGCGCGTGCGTCAGGCGCTGGGCAAGCTGCCCAAGGACCGGCGGATCGCGCAGATGTGCATGATCGAGACGCTGGAACAGGTTCGCCGTGCCCGTCCGGATTCCGTGCCGCAGGGCTTGTTCTTTGATCCGCGCAATGGCTCCCCCATCGCCGGGCAGGTGATGACGGCCGGTGGTGCGGCCTACAAGACCGCGCAGGGCTGGATCGATGTCGATTTCCAATGCACGGTCAATGCCGGCACCGATGGCATCACCGCTTTCCGTTTTGCGGTCGGCAGTCCGGTGCCGAAAAGCCAGTGGGAGGCGCGGCGGTTTCCGAAAAACTGAGCGCAGCCCCTCCGTCTCCCCTACTTGTAAAACCCCTCGCGCAGATTGATGCCGTGCTCCAGCCAGGCTTTCATGGCGCAGAGCGCGCCGGTCCAGCCCTCGCAATTGCCGTAGGAGCCTTTCAGCCCGCCTTCTGTCTGATGCCAGCCTTCTTCCGAAATGGTCACCAGCGTGCGGCCCGTATCGGCAGGCTCGAAGGTCATGGTTACCGTCGTGTCGTATTTCGGCGTGTCCGAGCCTGGCCCCTCATAGGCGGCCCATTGAAGGACGATCTTTTCGTCCTTCACCACCTCGATCACCTCAACCGGAAAGGCGCCGGGAAAATCGTGAAAATCCCAGCTGACGGTGGCGCCGGTTTTGAGCCTTCCCTTGGCACCGCCGGTGGTGAAATAGCGGGACAATTGCTCCGGATTGACCACCGCCTCGAAGACCTCCGATACCGGTTTGGCGATCCGGCCTGCGACCCTGAATTTCAGTTCCATCGCTTTTCCTCCTGTTTTTGCTTGTTCTGGGGCTCATTATGTTATAAAAATATAACATGTCAACAGATGAAAAAAACGATAGAATCTTCAAGGCTTTGGCCGCATCCAGCCGGCGCGCCATGCTGGATATGCTGAAGGATCAGCCGCAGACGACGGGGGAGCTCTGCGCGCGCTTTCCCGCGCTCGACCGCTGCACGGTGATGCAGCACCTCAAGGTTCTGGAGGCGGCCGATCTCATTATCGTCAAGCGCGAGGGCCGCGAGCGGTGGAACTATCTCAACCCGCTGCCAATCAAGGACATTCACGACCGCTGGATCGGGCCCTATGCTGCCCAGGCCGTTACTCTGCTCGGCCGCCTGAAGGACGATCTGGAAGGGTAGGGCGCGTCCTGCGCCAGCGCTTTCCACCGGTGCGTCACCGGCGCGCAGAAAAGGCTTGCCAAATGAAAAATATATCGTAAGATATATCTAGTGTTATATCTTACGAAGGAAGTTTCCCATGTTTGGACGTCATCGCGGTCACGGGCCGCGCCATCACGATGAAACCTGCCGCGAGCGGCACGCCCATGGAGGTCACGGCGGCCATGGCCGTCACGGGCCCGGCCGGTTCGAAGGCGGCTTTGCCTCGCGCGACGGGTTTCGCGCCGGGCGCAAATTGTCCTCCATCGATCTACAATTGCTGATCCTGTCGCTCCTTGCCCGCCAGCCCGCCCATGGCTACGAGCTGATCCGCACCATCGAGGAAATCTCCGGCGGCTTTTATGTGCCGAGCCCCGGCATGATCTATCCGGCCTTGACCTATCTCGATGAAATCGGCCATGCGGTGGCCGAGGCCGATGGCAACAAGAAGCTTTTCAGCATCACCGATGCCGGACGTGCCGCGCTCGAAGAGGGCCGGGCGGCCGCCGATCGCATCATCGAAGGCCTTGGCCGCATCGGCGCCAAGATGGATGCCGTGCGCGATGTCTTCGAGGGCCGGGAGCCGGGCGAAGATCCGGAGGCGCACGGCCATCACGCGCTGGAAGTCGCCCGCCAGGCGATCAAGGCCTCTTTGTTTCACAAGCGCGGCTGTTCGTCTGAAGAAGCCGCGCGGCTTGCGGATATCCTGCGGCGCGCCGTGGACGAGATCAATCGCGGCTGAAACCGCACAGTTCGAAGGATTTTCCATGACTGAAAGACACGCCGTCGCGCGCGTCCGCCATGAGTTGCGCCGCCGTCTTCTCACCGTCAAGACGGCCGAGCGGCTCACCCCGCAGATGGTCCGCGTCACGCTGACCGGCGACGACCTCGAAGGTTTCGTCAGCGCCGGTTACGACGACCACGTCAAGCTGTGCCTGCCGCTTGACGGGCAGGACAGCCCCGTCTGGCCGGTTGGACCCGATGCGCCCGCTTTACCGGATGGCATCGTGGCGTCGCCGATGCGCGATTTTACGCCACGCCGCCATGATGCGGAACAGCGCGAGCTGGTGGTCGATTTCGCCATCCACGCGGCCGGCCCCGCCACGCAATGGGCATCAGCCGCCCGGCCCGGCAGCAGGCTCGGCGTCGGCGGCCCGCGCGGGTCCTTCGTCGTCAGCGATGATTTCGACTGGTACCTTCTGATCGGCGACGAAACCGCACTTCCCGCCATCGGCCGTAGGCTGGAGGAGCTTCGCGCCGGTGTTCCGGCATTCGTCATCGCCACCGTCGCGGGCGCAGAGGAGGAGCAGGTGTTCGAAACGCAAACCCGGCTTGAAACCCGCTGGATCCACCGTCCGCTTAATCACGCCAGTGACCCCGCCTTCCTGCTTGAGGCGGCAAGATCGATGCCGCTGCCGGACGGAGATGGCTATATCTGGATTGCCGGCGAAAACGACACGGTAAAGCTCCTGCGCCGGTTTTTCGTCGAAGAGCGCGGCCATAACCGTGCCTGGATCAAGGCGGCCGGCTATTGGCGCAAAGGCAGTGCCGGCTTCCACGAGAACCATAACGAAGGCTGAGACGCCTTGAAACCAACGCTGCAGCGGCCACGGACAGGCAAGATGTCCGTGGCCGCGATCGTGTTTTTCGCCGTTGATCCTGATCTCTGCGAGGGGTCGAAGAGATTCAAGGGCAACTTTTTACGAATTGCAGCCGTACCATCAGCCATGTAGTCAGGTCTTCGGCCGGAACGGTTCCGATCGGCCTGTGCAACGAGACCTAGACGAGGAAACCTGGGCAAGGAGACAAGTTGACATGGCGGTCGTACGGGCATTCGGACAATCATCCGCCGATCAGCGGGAAATCGACCGGCTGGCGGCGCTGGACGCTTTCGACCTGCTCGACACGCCGCATGACGAGGGCCTCGACCGGGTGGTCGGGCTGATCAAGGAGATCTTCACCGTCGAGATCGGCATCGTCTCGCTGATCGATGCCCACCGGCAATGGTACAAGTCCTGCGCGGGCATGCCCGTCGATGAGATGCCGCGCCAGGACACGTTCTGCCGTTATGTCGTCGACAGCGAAGAACCCATCATCGTTCAGGATGCCACCCGTGATATCCGGTTTTCACAGCACCCCGCTGTCACCGGCGAGGGCCATATCCGCTTCTATGCCGGTGTTCCCTTGAAGACCAAAACGGGGCACACTATCGGAACGGTCTGCGCCATCGACCGGCGGCCGCGATCGTTTGGCAACCGCGACCTGACTATTCTCACGGAATTGTCCGGCGTCGCGATGGACCGGATTGCGCTGATGCAGTCGGCCGCCACCGACAGCCTGACCGAGGCGCTGACGCGGCGCGCCTTCAAGCAGGAGGCCGACCAGCTGATTTCGCTTGCCCTTCGCCACCAGCACGACCTGTCCTGCATCGTGCTCGATGTCGATCATTTCAAACGGGTCAACGACACCCATGGTCATGCCGCCGGCGACGAGGTCTTGAAAAGCGTCGCTGCCACCTGCAAGGCGGCGCTGCGGGCAGGGGATCTGTTCGGGCGTCTCGGCGGCGAGGAATTCGCCATCCTCCTGCCGCATGTGGACCGGGAGGGCGCGGTGGCCGCCGCCGAAAAGGTCCGGGCGCTGATAGCCGGACATCACGTCGGCGAACAGGCGTTGAAGGTTACCGCAAGCTTCGGCATCTCGGCGCTGTCGATCGTCGGCAAGGATATCGAGACCCTGCTCGCCCAGGCAGATGCCGCCATGTACAAGGCCAAGCATACCGGCCGCAACCGCTGCGTCTCCTGGAGTTCGCTGCAGGCGGAGCAGACGGAGGGGACACGGCGCCGGGTGCTGAAAGCGGGCTCGATCGTCTTCAACGACCGGCGCTCGACCATCGACTGCACCGTGCGATCGCTCGGCAGCGACAGCGCCGGCCTGTCGGTTTCCAATTCCGCCGGCATTCCCGCCGAATTCCTGCTGTCGATCAAGGGCGAAGGCTTCGAGACCCGCTGCCGGGTGATCGCGCAAGACCGGCAAAATCTCGAAGTGGCGTTTCGCTAAGCCGGATGCCGCGCTCCACCGGGACGTGGAGCGTTTTTTGCGGAGCAGCCTCTCCAATCTTATTTGAGGAGTGCGCCCAAGACCCGCCCAACATACTTGTCGCCTGGGAGGATGAGGGGCCAGCCTCTTCAGTTGCCGAAGGCCCGCGCGATTTGGCCGGTTGTTGAAAAAAATATGAATTGAGATTGTTTTGCGAGGGCGATACCCCACTTCCCCTCATCCTCGCCCTTGTGGCGGGGATCCAGTGACCCGACGTCTGTCGGGTCAAAAGACTCTTTCAGCTCAAGGACTTGAGCTGGCTGGATCCCCGCCACAAGGGCGGGGAGGAGGGAGGATGAGGTCTCGCTCTTGCGAATAATCCCATTCCAGGGTTTGTCAGCATCCTGATAGGTCGGCTTTCGGCCCTAAGCGGACGAATTCGGTTTAATCGATGGGAGGTTTACCTGATTACGCCCGTCACGGCTCGTGACGAGAAAGTAGTGACGACCCTCTGTGAAGCGGCAAAGATTTGTATATCGTGCGGTGATGATTGAGAACGACGCTGACTGGTTTGACCCTGACATCGCGGCCATGGCCCTTGGCTATGGCGAGAAGGCCGGCCTTCAAATTTATCGGAACTATACCCGGTCCTTCGAAAAGCGGGCTATTGAGCTATTTGTAACAGCGCTTGATGAACTCCCATTTGACACTGCGGAACTAGAGCGATTCACGTCACTTTTGGTGAGTGAAGAACCGCGTTTTCTTCCAATAATCACTTGCGCCTTTGCAGATGACCTTCTGGTGGTCGCACACAGGCATGCTATCCCTGATTACGTGCCAGGTGGAAAAAAAGATCTGTTCGGTGCCTACGGCCCTCTTTCAAGTTTTTCCCAGCGCATCAAGCTTGCAGCGGCCTTCAACGTGGTGTCGCCTGACTTGCCGTTGGAACTGGATAAGGTGCGTAGTGTTCGGAATAAGGTCTCCCATTCTTGGGACACCGCTGACTTTAGTGTCCTTTTCCGCGACAGCAAACTCACAACCATTCAGCCTGTGGAAATTTACATGGCCGAACATGAGCAGTTCAAAGGTCGCATTGCACAACTCGATGACCTGGGGCGACTGCGCCTGCGGCTGGTTTGGATAGTGTGCCGCCTAGCGTATGAAGCGCACGCCTACCACCGGTGCAAACAAGCCAATTTAAACCCTTCGAAAACCCTTTACGGGAGCCCTGCATCCGCATGGTTGCGCACCGTGGCGAGGATTTCCCTAGACGCCAGCAATCGAATTTTGGAAGCGAGCAGATAATGATGGTGCGGCCCAAAGAATATCCGCCTGGTCAGAATCATCGACGTCTGCTTCTGGCGCAAAGCAGACGCAAATTCAGGCTACCATGAAAACGCCCGCAAAATTTTAGGGCCGAACGCTAATCTTGTTCCATTGCCTTGTGCAGCTGCCGTGTGGTCACCCGTGTTTTCCGGTAGGGTCGGGTGGTTGAAGGCCAAGCTGATCGGAAGACCCTCGATGACCAACGGCATGACGAACCTGCGCTCGCTCGTCGAAAAGAGCGCAGATCCCGATACGCTGCCCGATATCTCCGCACGGCCATGAACACGTGCATCACGCGGGGATGGTGCCGAAGCGCCCGCCAGCCAGACGCTGCCGCTAACCAGCTGAAACTTCTGGACTTCGCTTGGCCGAAGCGAGACGCCTTTTTCTTCCCTGGCCTGACATCATCCCCGCAAATCCCCGCCATCGTCCCCCGTGCCATAATCTTTGCGTCCCATCACGGATACACCGGTTTGCGTTGCCGGCGAGATGGGGTCGGTGCCCGGACGGTTTTGCGGAACGCGCGCAAGATCCCCGGGGCTGCGTGAAAGGTGGTTCTCCTCCGGTTCGTTAATGAACCGGGCGTGCCGGGTTCGTCACGCCGTCTTAGGACGGCCCAGGGCGAAACCCCGCCTTATTGAAAAGCCTGGCGGATAAGCGGCCGGGCTGGGGCATTGGAGGCCTCTCCGTCAAAAGAGAGGCGCAGAAGAACCTGAGAAGCGCGGCAAAAGACACCGAAACGGGGCACATCGCGTGTCACCTACACTTATTACACTGAGGCACCCGATGTGCCCCGGCCGACCCTGCCGCGCCAAAAGCCGGCAGAGATTGCAGATGACGCAAGCCACGGGCGAAAACCGCGCCGCGTGATGGAAAACGGTATTCATCATTTTGATCGCCTGCATCCATCCGGAAAAGGAGAAAGACATGCTGCCGGCCTGCGATCCTGAAAAACTCCCGCTTCACCCCGATTTGTTCGAGTTGCTGTGCCGCACGGCTGTCGCGAGAATGGGAGTTCCCTCCTTCTGCCGGCTGCGCAAATGCGGCCGGGAGGAGGAATGCACCGGCACGCTGAAGCTGCGGGAAATCCCGCATTGGTTTCGCGGCCTGGCCGATGTCGATGCGCTGCTGCCGCTATGCATAGCCAATGCCGATGATGCGTGGTTCCGTGAATTCGTCCTTCAATGGATCCTGTGCCGGGAGGATTATCTCGGCCGCGTCCGCCCGCCCGAAGCGGTTCGCAGCCTGCTTGCCCTTGACGAGCAGTGGCCGGTTTCCATCTATATGGACGAGCAAGTGAAAATACCTGCCGCCGTAAGCGCCTTGACCGGCGAGTTGCAGATATTGCTCGACGCTCTGAAGGCTTCCCTGGAAAGCAAGTCTTCAGATGTTCAAAAAGGCGCATCTCTTTGAGGAGACGGACATGCCCTATGTTGATGGATTCATCGTCGCCGTTCCGAAGGACAATATCGAGGCCTACAAGGATCTGGCCCGCACGGCAGGCGAGGTCTGGAAGGAATATGGCGCGCTCTCCTATGTCGAATGCATCGGCGACGATGTGCCCTATGGCGAGCTCACCTCGTTCCCGCGCGCCGTGCAGGCGACCGATGACGAGGTCGTGGTCTTTTCCTGGATCACCTACCCCTCACGCGAAGAGCGTGACGAGATCAACAAAAAGGTGATGGCCGATCCGCGCCTGAGCATGGACAATTTTTCCATGCCGTTCGATGGCAAGCGGATGATCTATGGCGGCTTCAAAAGTTTTCTGGACCTGTAATTGAAGCGCCAAGCGGGTGGCGGCTTGAAAGGATATCATGCCCCAGACGATCATCACCCTTCAGACCCGTGGTGCCGGTCTCTACGAATTTACCGGCGAGGCGCAAGCGTTCGTGCGCAGCGCTGGTCTGGAGGAGGGGCTTTTGACCGTGTTCGTGCGCCACACGTCCTGCTCGCTGCTCATCCAGGAAAATGCCGATCCGGACGTCCAGCGCGATCTCGATGCCTTCTTCAAGCGCCTAGTGCCGCCGTCTGACGATCCCTCGATGGGTTGGATCATCCACACTGCCGAAGGTCCTGACGATATGCCGGCCCATATCAAGGCGGCGCTGACGCAGGTATCGATCGGCATTCCCGTCGGAGCGCGCGGCCTGATGCTCGGCACCTGGCAGGGCCTTTACCTCTTTGAACACCGCGACCGGCCGCACCGCCGCGAGGTTGTGCTGCATCTGGGTGGATGACGAAGACATCGCGACGTTCAACAGGCTGCATGATTGAAATTACGGGAACAAAAACAAATGTTTGGTGTTGTTACAGTTTCAACGCAAGCGCGGCTTCATCCAAGGTTTATACGCCGCTGAACATCCGCATATCGCTGGGGTTTCATCCCGAATTGTTACCGTTTCCCGGTGCCGCGCACCGCCACACAGACACGAGGACCAACATTGACCGACGCGCAGACCATTGCCAGCCGCTTCATGCAGGCCCTGAACGAGCGGGATTTCGACACGATCGGCACATTCCTCGACGAGGATGTGGCGCTGGATACGCTGACGGGCCAGCGCACCATCGGTGCCGGTCCCCTGCGCATGGCGGTCATGAGCTATTTCCGTCATTTCGACGAGAGTTTCAGCGATATGGTGCTGATGCACGATGCGTTCGGCCAGCGCGTCGCTGTCGATTTGACGGCGCGCGGCCATTACCGCGAGAGCATGCCGGGCTTTGCCGAGGCGAACGGCCAGTCCTATTCGATCCCGAGCGTCTTCGTCTTCGAGTTCGAAAACGGCGCGGTGACCCGGCTCAGCCATTACCGCAATATCCGCGTTTTCGAAGAGATTCTGTCCCGCTGATTCCTTCTGCCTTTTTCTGGCCACTCAGGCACGCTTCTTTTTCAGCCTGAACGCCGGATGAACGGCGGATTCGGGTTTCGTTCAGCCAGGCCGGATTAGGGTTTTCTCAATGCCCCAGAACAAGGCGGCGCCAAAACAAGGCGGCCGCAAAAACAAGGTGGGCAAACATTTTAGGGTTTGGATTCTTGAAGGAGAAACAGTCATGAAACAGATTTTTGCAAAGCTCGCCCTTGCCGGCATGATCGGTTTGACCGGCCTTGGTGCCACGCTGACCCCGGCTGCAGCCGACACGATCACGCTCGGCCTGAGTTCCGGCGGCATCGTCGATGTCCAGTATCGTGATCGCGACCGTTATGGCGACGAACGCGACTGGGACCGCGACCGCCGTCATCGTCCGGGCTGGGGCCATGAGCGCCGTGGCCGCTGCGATCCCTGGCTTGCCCAGGAAAAGGCCCGCGATTTCGGCATGCGCCGGGCCCGCGTGGTTGACGTCTCGCCCCGCCGCGTCGTCGTCGAAGGCATGCGCCGTGGCAATTACCGTACCTTGGTATTCGCCAATGCCCGCGGTTGCCCAGTCATCGGCCGTTAAAGTCATCGGCCGTTAAAGTCATCGGCCGCTGATACAGCGATATCGATTCTTTCCGTCTTGTCTCCCCCGGCCGGCGGAAAGTCTAGCCCCTCGCGGTTTTACTGCGGGGGGTGCTTTGTTTTGGGCGCAGAGCGCAACGCAGGCTGTGTCGCCACTCCCATCAAGCCCATAAAAAAAATCCCGCCGAAGCGGGATTTGATCGTCCACGGTTGTTGGCAGTGGGCTATTCTTGCTTGATCGCGAAGGTGACGTTGACGGTGACGTTATAGCTGTTTTCTCCCGTGGCGATCGGCACGGCATCGGCGGCATATTCCTTTGCCATGGCGCGCATCATCGGCATTGGTTCGGGCCGGGATGAGTTCTCTGAAATTTCAACAATACGGCCGATCGAAACGCCGGCGGCTTCCGACAGGACCTTGGCCTTGGCAACGGCATCCGTCACCGCCGATTTGCGGGCTTCGGTGATCGTTGCTTCCGGCTTGTCGTTGGAAAACTGGATCGAACCGCCCTGGTTGACGCCGAGCGTTACCGACTGATCAATGATCTCGCCGAGCTTGGCAAGGTCGCGCACCTTGATGGTCAGCGAATTGGCCACCTGGTATCCCGTCAGCACCGGCTGGCGGTTGCCGCCGTCGCTATTGTCCGGATACTGGTATTGCGGATTGACAGCGAAACCGGAGGTCTGCAGGTCGCGATCGGCAATGCCGGATGTTTTCAGCGCGTTCAGCACATCGGCCATCGCCTTGTTATTGGCGTCGAGCGCTTCTTTTGCAGTCTTGGCATCCTTGACGACGCTGAACGACAGGATCGCCAGATCCGGAGCAACGCTGGCGCGGCCTTCGCCCGATACGGTGATCACGGCTTCGCGCGGCGTGGCGGTATCCTGCGCAAAGGCCGAAGCCCCGGCAATCCCCGCAAAAGCGGCGGCCAGAACGGCGATCTTGAGGCTGCGGGGCAAATAGGTGGATGTCATGGACAGTTTCTCTCCAGTTGTGTTTCGTCCCTGCCACCTTATTGCGGATTGATTGTGTAGGGATTGCGGCAACGTCTTGTGGGAAAATCAGTTTTCCGCTAGAGCCAATCCCACCCGCGGCCTGCCATTGGCCCGCGGCACCCCGGACACCTCCGGAAGGGCCTGTAGCTCAATGGTTAGAGCCGGCGGCTCATAACCGCTTGGTTGGGGGTTCGAGTCCCTCCGGGCCCACCATATTTGTCTATACCGCCCACAGTCGTCTCCCAAATAATTGAATATGCTTTTGGGGCTGCGATTGAATCTGCCTGCACCTACAGCCGCGTGCTATGCGTGCCTAGGTAGATAACGCTCGATAAAGTCACGCTCCGCACCTCCATAAACGAACTTCTTCGCGTTGATGAGGGACGATTGGTTGTTCGCCTTGACCACATCGCGAGCGGGCATCCGGGCAAAGTGGTCGATGACATCCGGCGCATCACTGGCGATGAAAAGGTGCGTCGGAGACAACGGTATCGAGATGGTGGTGCGTGGCTTGTAGAGGTCGCCAACTCGTTCGAAGGGATTGTCCCCGAGGAGCAACCGCCTCGGTCCTACTGAGACGTCTTTGACGAGCCAGCGCAGATGAATGATACGGTCAATGGCCTTTTCGCTTTGGATCAGATCAACCAGGACCTTCAGTCCCGAATTGGCGACACGGGCAGGCGCGTGCTTAGAAGCCCACTCGTACAGCGTGTTTTCTGCACTATCGCTTTTCACCGCGTCGAACTCAGGGATCGGTTGGGACAGGTCTTGAGCTATGTGCTCTTGCACTCTCGCTGTGACCATCTCCACGATATGAGGGACGCGCAACAGTGAGGCGTTAAGGTAGATGGTCCACCAGTATCGCTCTTCAAGCGACAGCTTGGCAGGCCCTTTGCCAATGAGTTTGTCCAAAACCGGCTTCGCTGCTGTTTCGATTTTCCCGAACAGCTTGATTTCAATTTGCTGTGCCTCTTCGTCGCTAACATGAGTGAGCGAGTACAGGCCGGGGACGTATGCGGTGGCAGCGGTGGTGACCGGTTTGCAGACGAGCTTGTTGTGGAACGGGATGCGCCCCCACCGGCTGATTTTGCCCTGTTGATCTCTCCACTTACCCAAGTGGAACTGGGGCACGTAGTGATGATCGCCAGCTTTGCTCAATCGTCGCCCTCGTGGAGTTACTCTGCAAACATACTCACGTGACTTGGGAAATGTCTACAGAAGCCCCAGCAGCCCAATATATGTTGGCATCAGTGTTGATGCCACACCCAAATTGACGTGATAAAACTAGCAATTACAATATCTAACCGACTTACATGGGGCCTCCCGCCCCATCTCCCGTCATAGCCTCCAACTCACCCCGGCTTCGCACCAAGCGCATGCAGGATCCCGCGCAGTTCGGCCAGGCCGCGGAGGCGGCCTATGGCGGGGTAGCCGGGGGTGACGGTTTTTTCGAGGTCGTCGAGCATGCGGTGGCCGTGGTCGGAGCGGAAGACGATGGTGTTTTCGCCTGAGCGGCGGCGGTCTTCGGTGACGAGTTCCTTCAGCACCGCGACCATATCGACATCGCCCTCCAGATGGGCGCTTTCGTGGAAGCTGCGGCCGTCCTTTTCCCGTGCCGTGGCGCGCAGATGGGCGAAATGGATGCGGCCGGCAAAGCGCCGGGCAATGGCCGGCAGGTCGTTGTCTTCGCGCACGCCAAGGCTGCCGGTGCAAAAGCACATGCCGTTGGCTTGTGAGGGCACGGCGTCAAACAGGGCGGCGTAATCGTCGGCGGTCGAGGCGATGCGGGGCAGGCCGAAGAGCGGGCGTGGCGGATCGTCTGGATGCAGGGTCAGCTTGACGCCGAGCGCTTCTGCGGCGGGGGTCACGGCTTCAAGAAATTCGACCAGATGCTGGCGGAAGCGGCTGGCATCGACCCCTCTATAGGCGGCGAGCCGTTCGCGAAATCCGGGAACCGTCATCGGTTCGGTGGTGGAGCCGGGCAGGGCCGAGGTGATGATACGGGTGATCTCCGCCATCTCTTCTTCCGGCATCGCCTCGAACACGGTTTTGGCGCGTTCACGGTCTTCGTCCGAATAGTCGTTTTCGGCGCCCTGTCGCTTCAGCACGAACAGGTCGAAGGCGGCAAAGCGCTCGTGGTCGAAGCGCATGGCGGTGGCACCGGTCGGAGTGACGAAATCCAGTTCGGTGCGCGTCCAGTCGACCACCGGCATGAAATTGTAGCAGATGATCTTGATGCCGCAGGCGGCGACCGCCTCGAGGCTGGCAATCCAGGCGTCGATCTCGGCTTTGGCCTTGCCGCCCGTGCGCTTGACGGCATCGGGGATGGGGATGCTTTCGACGACCGACCAGGTGAGCGGCGAGCGCCCGGCGGGCGTGGTTTCGATGAGGTTTTGGCGCTCGCGCACCTCGCTCTGCGTCCAGGCGCGCCCGATCGGCACATGGTGCAGCGCCGAGACGATATTGGTCGCCCCGGTCTGGCGCACATCATCCAGCGTCACCGGTGCATCCGGCCCGAACCATCTCCATCCCTGACGCATGCCTGCTTCTTCCTCCGGTTTTATTCAGTTTCTTGGTGTTCAGCAAAAATAATCGGGGTGCATGACCCGCAATTCGGCGACATCGGGGATGACGGCGCTCAGATGGTGCATCATGGCCGCGCGGGCGCCATCAACGTCATGGGCGGCGATGGCATTGCGGATCGTCACATGCTCTTCGATCACGCTTTCCATGCGTCCAAGCGCCGGCAAGGTCAGGCGGCGGGCGCGGTCGATCTGGATCTTCACTGTCTTCAAGATGGCCCAGATGCCGGGATAGCCGGCGATCCCGGCGATCGTCTCGTGAAAGGCCTCGTCCTGCTCGTGGAAAAGCGAGGTCTCGTTATGGGCGGCATGCAGGCGCTGGCGGGCGATGATCGCGTCCAGCTTGGCAATGTCGGTTTGCGTGGCAATCGCTGTCGCCGATTCCACCGTCGTTCCCTCCAGCGACTTGCGGATCACCACCGCCTCGGGAATGGCTGAGACCGGAACCAGCGACACGAAGGTGCCCGACTGCGGGAAGATGTCGACAAGCCCGGCTTCGGCCAGCCGCAGCAGCGCTTCGCGCACCGGGGTGCGGCTGACGCCGAACTCCTCGGCAATCCGCTTTTCCTGCAGTGGCATGCCGGGCGGCATCTGCAAAGAGGAGATGGCCGCGTGCAGCCGGTCATAGATCGCCGATCCCGCCGTGACGCGCCGAAGCTTTGCAGCGGACGGCTCTGCGATGCGGGACGCGGCGATGGTGCTGAGGGGCGCTGATGACATGAAAGCTCTCGAAGCGTTGACACTGTTGTGAATACTAGTATATCAGTTTCTCAACGTTGCCAAGACGTGAAGCGGGAGGAGCGACAAGGAATGGCATTGCACCCCGACAGGCTGTTTCCTGCCGACCCCGGTACGCGGGCGATCGCAAGGCAGCTTTATCAGACGGTTCAGTCACTGCCGATCGTATCGCCGCATGGCCATACGGACCCGTCCTGGTATGCGCAAGACAAGCCGTTTCCAGACCCGGCGGCGCTGTTCATCACGCCCGATCACTATGCGACGCGCATGCTTTATTCGCAGGGTGTGCGGCTGGAGGATCTCGGTGTTGCGCGGCGTGACGGTGCGGCGGTCGAGACGGACCCGCGCACGATATGGCGGCTGTTTGCCAGGCATTTTCATCTGTTTGCGGGAACGCCGACGCGCATCTGGTTCGAGCATTCGATGGAGACCGTATTCGGGATTACCGAGCGCCTGTCAATTGAAACCGCCGATGCCCTGTTCGACCAGATCGAAGCGGCTATCCCAACGCCGCAGATGCGGCCGCGTGCGCTGTTTGACCGCTTCAATATGGAAGTGATCGCCACCACCGACAGCGCGCTTGATGATCTCAGCCATCATGATGCCGTACGCGCTTCGGGGTGGCATGGGCGCGTGGTGCCGACCTATCGGCCGGATGCGGTGGTCGATCCGCAGGCATCAGGATTTGCCGGAAACCTCGAGCGGTTCCTGGGCATGACCGGGGAGCAGGCGACGTTTGCCGGCTATCTGAATGCGCACCGGGCGCGGCGTGCCTTCTTCAAGGCGCGCGGGGCCACGGCCACCGATCATGGCCATGCCACCGCCCGCACCGAGAATCTTGCGCCAGACGAGGCGGCGCGGTTGTTCGACACAGTGTTGGCCGGCCGGGCGGACGCGGGAGAGGCCGATGCCTTCCGGGGGCAGATGTTGACGGAAATGGCGCGGATGAGCCGAGATGATGGGCTGGTGATGCAGATCCATCCTGGGTCATACCGCAACCATAATCCGTCGCTGTTTGCGGATTTCGGTCCCGACAAGGGGGCGGATATTCCCTCTGCCACCAGCTATGTGCAGGCTTTGAAGCCGTTGCTCGACGTTGCCGGCAATGATCCGGAGCTGACGGTCATCCTCTTCACGCTCGATGAAACCGCCTATTCGCGCGAGCTTGCGCCGCTTGCCGGCCATTATCCGGCGCTCAAGCTTGGCCCCGCCTGGTGGTTTTTCGACAGCCCGGAAGGCATGCGCCGCTACCGTGAGACAACGACGGAGACCGCCGGGTTCTACAACACGGTCGGGTTCAACGACGACACCCGCGCCTATCTGTCGATCCCGGCCCGCCACGACATGGCGCGGCGGGTGGACTGCGCCTATCTCGCCCGGCTCGTGGCAGACCACCGCCTTGACGAGGAAGAGGCATCCGGTCTGGCGCACGAACTCGCCTACGGGCTGGCAAAGAGAGCCTATCGACTGTGACTATCTGGCAGACGGGCGGCGCAGGAGGCGCCCGCTGCACAACAAGGGAGGAGAACGACATGAACGTTACGCGCAGGACTTTTGTCGGCGGAGTTGCCGGCTTGACGGGGCTTGGCCTTTTGCCCGGCCGGCTTTTTGCACAGATCAAGGCGCCGGCAAGCCCGGTCGCGATCACCGTGGTCGATGTTGCCGGCAATCTGGCTTTGACACAGGGCATGCTGGAGGCCTATGCGGCGGCCAAGCCGGAATGGGTATCGAGCTTTGCCTTCACCAAGGCCCCGGCACCGGAACTGCCCGCCAAGCTGAAGGCGCAGCAGGCTGCCGGCAAGGTCGATATCGACCTCGTGCTGACCGGAACCGACGTGCTTGCGGCCGGTCTGGACCAGGGGCTCTGGGTCGATCTGTCAGCCCATAAGGGCGAGCTGCCCAACCTGGAAAGCATTCTGTTGCCGCAGGCGTTCAAGATGCAGGCGCTCGCCAAGGACCAGGGCGTCGTCGTCACCTATTATCCATCGGGACCGCTGATCGAATATATGCCGGACCGGGTGGCGACGCCGCCAACGACGGCTCAGGAACTGCTGGACTGGTCAAAGGCCAATCCCAACAAGTTCATGTACGCCCGTCCGGCCAATTCCGGTCCCGGCCGCACCTTCCTGATGGGGCTTCCCTATATTCTCGGCGACAGCGATCCGCACGATCCGGTCAATGGCTGGGCAAAGACCTGGGACTATCTGAAGGCCATGGGTGAAAATATCGAATATTACGGCACCGGCACGACGCAGGTGATGAAGGAACTGGGCGAGGGCACCCGCGACATCGTCGTCTCGACGACCGGCTGGGATATCAACCCGCGTGCGCTCGGCATCGTTCCGGCCGAGGCCAAGGTCGGCAAGCTCGACGGTTTCCACTGGGTGACGGACGCCCATTACGCCGTCATTCCCAAGGGCGTGTCCGAGGAGAAGGTCGCTGTCCTGCTCGATATCATCAACTTCATGCTGCAGCCACAGCAGCAGGCAATCGCCTATGACCAGGGCTATTTCTATCCGGGCCCGGCGGTGAAGGACGTGACGATCGACATGGCGCCACAGGAAAGCCAGGACGCCATCAAGGAGTTCGGCCGTCCGGAATATGCCGACTGGATCGCCAACAATCCGCTGGAAGTGCCGCTGGACCCTGCAAGGATCGTCGATGCGTTCCGCATCTGGGACGAGCAGATCGGCGCATCCAAGGGCTGAGCGCTAGCGCCTTGGTAATTTGCCTGGACGCTCCGGGCAAATGCGCAAACGAAATGATCTCCCCCATTGAGGGGGAGATATCACGGACTGACAGTGGCGTGGCAAACCCAGGCTTTGCCCCATCCATACATGCCCCTTGCCGTTGCACGAGACTTGAAGGAGACGACCTTGAATTTGCCGGTTCAGACCGCAGCGGCGGTGCTTTCGCCCAAACAGACGGCCCGCCTCGAGCTTGATGGCCTGCGCCGTTCGTTTGGCGCCTATACAGCGCTTGACGGCATCGATCTTGCCATCGAGCCCGGCGAATTCATCGCGCTTCTGGGGCCATCCGGTTGCGGCAAATCGACGGCGCTGAATTGTGTCGCGGGACTTCTCGCCCTGTCGGGCGGCGAAATCCGGCTGGGGGGAAAACGCATTGACCAGCTGGAGCCGGAAAAGCGCGGCTTTGGCATGGTGTTCCAGAGCTATGCCCTGTTTCCGCATATGAGCGTGCGCCGCAATGTCGGTTTCGGGCTGACCATGCAGGGCATTGGCGGTGCGGAGGCCGACCGGCGCATCGAACAGGCGCTGGCGCTCGTGCGGCTGGAAAGCCAGATCGACAAGCTGCCGGGTCAGCTGTCGGGCGGACAGCAGCAGCGCGTGGCGATTGCCCGCGCCATCGTCATCCGGCCGCCTGTCGTCTTGATGGACGAGCCGCTGTCCAATCTCGATGCCAAGCTGCGGCTTGAGATGCGCGCCGAAATCCGCGGCATCCACGATCAGATCGGCTCGACGACCATTTACGTGACGCATGATCAGGACGAGGCACTGTCGCTGGCCGACCGGATCGTGGTGATGAACCAGGGCCGGATCATGCAGATCGGCTCGCCGCAGGATCTCTACCAGCGCCCCAATCATATCGACGTCGCCGATTTCATGGGTTTTCGCACGCGCATCAAGGGCCGGGTGACGGCTGTGTCGGGGGAGGAAGCCCGGATCGAAGTGGCCGGAGCGCAGCTGACAGGCACGATGCGCGAGCCGCTTGCCATCGGCAATGCGGCGGTGCTGTCGGTGCGGCCGGAAGACCTCGTCGCCGTCGAGGATGGCAGCGGCGTGCCCGCCACCGTCGTCAACATGGAATATCGCGGCCGGGCCTTTTTCGGGCTCGCCAAGTCGGCGGATGGGTCCGATCTCTATTTTCGCGCCGAACAGGCTTTGCCGCGCGGCGCGCAAGCGACATTGCAGCCGGCGCCGGGCCGGGCGCTGCTGTTCAAGGGAACGGGCGCATGAGCACGCCGTCGCTTCGCTACCGGCTTGCTGCGCGCGGTTTCGACGGCACGACGCTGCTGATCCTGCCGGGGCTTGCGGTCATGCTCGGGCTGTTCATCTATCCGTTCCTCTACGGACTTGCCGATTCGGTCATGCCGAAGGAAGGCCCCTGGTATGCCAATTACGTCACCTTCTTCAGCGACCCTTTCCAGTACCGCACGATTGCCTCGACGCTCTGGCTGGCGCTGCCGGTCACGATCGTCAATCTCGCCTTTGCCGTGCCGATCGCATTTCGCGTCCGGCTGATGACGCGCCAAAGGCTGCTGACCACGATCCTGGTGCTGCCGATCACGCTCGGCACGGTGTTCGTGGCCGACGGGCTTTTGACGTTTCTGGGGCCGCAGGGCTGGTTCAACCGCGTGCTGGTGCTGATCGGTCTTCTGGATGCGCCGATGAAGCTGACCAACAACTATTGGGGCGTGTTTGCCTCGCTGGTCATCACCGGCTTTCCCTTCGCTTTCCTTTTGACGCTGTCCTACGTGACCGGCATCGACCCGGCGATCGAACAGGCCGCCGCAACGCTCGGCGCCAATGCCCGCCAGCGGTTCATGAAAGTCTTCCTGCCGCTTCTGGTGCCGGGACTTGCCGTCACCTTCTGTCTGGCTTTCGTGCAGGCCTTTGCGGTCTTTCCCTCAGCCGTGCTGCTCGGTGCTCCGGCAGGCCCGACGCGGGTGATCTCGATTGCCGCCTATCAAGCAGCCTTCGAGCAATATGACCATTCGCTGGGAACGGCGATTGCGATGGTCATGGGGGCGGTGGAGCTGGTCGTGGTGCTGATCGTTTTGGGCGCGCGCTCGTTTTTCTATCGCGGGCCGACCGGGGGGACGAAGGGATGACGATCGTGACACATCCTGCGCCCGATCCCTCATTCTTCCAGGAGAAGCCGCTATGATCCGTGATCAGGGCCTCGTATCGAAAATCTGGCGTTTTGCCGTCTGGGCGGTTGCCGGCCTGTTCATTCTCAACCTCATCGGCGTGATTGCCGCCGTGGTGGTGAATTCCTTTGCCACGCGCTGGCTCGGCACCTGGCTGCCGATCGGCCTGACGACGAAATGGTATTTCAGCGCCTGGAAGGAATTCCAGCTGTCGAGCGTCGTGCTCGTGACCTTCCAGATCGTCTTCACGGTGGTGCTGATTTCCGGGGTGCTTGGGGTAACCACGGCCTATGCGCTGGCGCGGCGGGATTTTCCGGGCAAGCGCGTCGTCGTGCTGCTGTTCCTTCTGCCTTTGCTCATTCCGCCGCTGACCTACGGCATTCCGCTGGCCACCGTGCTTTACCAGCTTGGTCTTGGCGGCTCCTTCTGGGGCGTCGTGCTGATCAATCTCGTGCCCTCGCTGCCCTTCGTCGTTCTGGTGATGATCCCCTTCATCGAGCAGATCGATCCGCGCATCGAGGCGGCGGCGCGCGTCTTCGGGGCCGGGACCGGCAGCCTGTTTCTGCGCATCCTCTTGCCGCTTTTGCTGCCCGGCATGCTGGCGGCGCTGCTTCTGGTGCTGGTGCGCACCATCGCGATGTTCGAGCTGACCTTTCTCATCGCCGGACCAACAAGCCAGACGCTGGTGGTTTCGCTCTATTACGCCGTGTTTGCCTCCGGCGTCAGGGCCGGGCAGTCGATCGACGCCATGGCGGTGATCTACATGGTGACGACGCTGTTCTGGCTGATCCTGGCGCTGCAATTCGTCAATCCCTCGCAGATCGTCGCCCGCGCCAAACAGCAGCCCGCATCATGACCAGATTATCCAACGCAACCCTGCCGCATCTGCCGGAAACAATCGCAAGACCGGGTTATGACGGGGGCAAGGTGACGGTCGGGATCGTGCATCTGGGCATCGGCGCCTTTCACCGTGCCCATCAGGCGGTGTTTACCGACGAGGTTTTGGCACGCGACCCCTCCTGGGGGATTTGCGGCGTTTCGCTGCGCAGTGCCGATACCCGAGATGCGCTTCAGCCGCAGGACGGGCTTTACACGCTGAAGGTTCAGGATGGCTTGGGCGAGACGCTGCGGATCATCGGCAGCGTTGTCGAAACCCTTGTTGCGCCGGAGGACCCACAGACTGTTCTGGTGCGGATGGCTGATCCGGCGACCCGGATCGTGTCTTTGACGGTCACCGAAAAGGGCTATTGCCACAATCCGGCGACGGGCACGCTGGATGAAACCCATCCGGACGTTCTCCACGACCTGCAAAATCCGGGAAAACCGAGATCGGCCGTCGGCTTCATCGTCGAGGCACTGGCTCTCAGGCAGGCGGCGGGCGTCGAAGCCTTTACGCTTTTGTCCTGCGACAATCTTCCGTCCAACGGCGATGTCTTGAAACGTGTTGTCAGCCGCTTTGCGGAATTGCGCGATCCGGGGCTGGCGGTCTTCGTTGGCGGTGTCGCCTGCCCATCCACCATGATCGACCGGATCGTGCCGGCAACGGCGGAGAGTGACCGCGCTGCGATTGCATTAGCACTCGGCGTCGAGGATGCCTGGCCTGTCGTCACCGAGCCGTTCCGGCAATGGGTGATCGAGGATGATTTTCCGCTGGGGCGGCCGCAATGGGAGGCGGCGGGTGCGGTCTTCGTGCCCGAGGTTTCGGCTTTCGAGACGATGAAGTTGCGGCTTCTCAACGGCAGCCATTCGACATTGGCCTATCTCGGCTATCTGGCCGGGGCTGAAACCGTGGCGCAGGCCATGGCTCTGCCGGGCATGCAGCCGCTGATCGAAGGGCTGATGCGCGACGAGGTCTCGCCGACGCTGCCGGCGCTTGCGGGGTTTGATCTGTCTGCGTATCGCGATGCGCTGATCGCCCGCTTCAACAATCCGTCGCTACGCCATCGCACCTGGCAGATCGCCATGGACGGATCGCAAAAACTGCCGCAACGGCTGCTCGCAACAATCCGCGACCGCATGCGGGCAGGGGCGTCCTATGACCGTCTGGTGCTCGGGGTTGCCGCCTGGATGGTTTACGCGCGCGGGCTTGATGAGGCGCGACAGGCGATCGACGTTCGCGATCCTCTGGCCGGGCGCATCGCCGCAATGACGCAAGGCCTGGATGATCCCGAAGAGATCGTCGTAGCGTTGCTGAGCCTCACGGAAGTATTCGGCGGCGATCTCAGCGGCGATGCCGGGTTCAGGGCGAAGCTTGTCGATGCCCTGTCGCGGCTGTTTTCAACGGGGGCCAAGGCCGAAGTTTCAGCTTGGTGAGAGGCGCGCGGATAGACGCAGTTTTTCTAGATTTCACGGACTGAAAGATTGCAATGAAAGATCTTGGTTACTTCTAATTGAGAAGTGACTAAATCTATGATTGTAGCTTTTATTTAATGTATATCTATTAGTGTATATTGTTGAGCTGTGTATTCTTTTTACTTGGTTGAGTCTTGGTACGGTCGGCAACACATTAGATTTGCGTTCGGATTGAACATTGGCTGTTTTCGCCAGCTTTTCGTTAAACTAATGCTTTGATTCATTACGACTCGATTAACTACCGCTTTTTACCTCCATTTAGAGATTCATCAATACTGTCTAACTCCTGAGGAATACCTCTCCGCCAGCGGGATCTGGTGCAGACAAGGGGAACGGCAGTGGGCATTTTGAAGACGTTTTTTTCCGATCGCGCGGGCAATTTCGGTATCCTGGGTGCCATTGCCATCGTCCCCATTCTGGGCGCTGCCGGGATGGCTGTCGATTTCAGCCGTGCGATGGAGCTGAGATCGAGGCTGCAGATTGCGGCCGATGGTGCGGTGCTCGCAGCGATTTCGGAAAAATCTGCCGGTGTCACGCAGGCCGTCGGCATGACCAATGATGGCCGCGTGTCGATCAGCGAGGCGGAAGCCAAGTTTTTCTTCGATGCCCAAATGAAAAGCAACAAGAAATCCACGAAGGAACAGGGGACCGACAGCGAGGACAACTTCTCCCAGGATGTGAAGCTTGATCTCGTCCAGGTGAAGGTCACCAAGGCTGGCAAGGACATCAAGGCCAACCTCACCTATCAGGCGACCTTGAAGACCTCGTTCCTGCGCGTTCTCGGCAAGGATTCGATTACCGTTTCAGGCAGCGCCAATGCGGTGTTTCAATCCGAGTCCTTCATGGATTTCTACCTGCTGCTCGACAATACGCCGTCGATGGGCGTGGCCTCCACGACCGCCGATATCGAAAAGATGATCAAGGCGACGAAGAACGTTGCCGATTCCGGCTCAAGGAATTGTGCATTCGCCTGTCATATCGTCTCGGAAAAAGGCGTGGTCGACACCGGAAGCAATTATGCCGTCGCCAAGGCGAACGGCATCTCCATCCGTATCGATGCGGTGGCGAAGGCTGTGGTGGAACTGACCAAGGAAGCCGAAGCCCAGCAAAGCTATCCCGATCAGTTCCGCATGGCCACCTACACGTTCGGTGAGACCGCGATGGATACAAAGCTGTTCAAGGTGGAGGGTTTGACCGGCGATCTCTCCAAGGTGAAGAAGACTGCCGAGGGCATCAAGCTGATGAGCATTCCCAAGCAGGGCTACAATAACGACCAGCAGACCGACTTCGACAATGCGCTGAAGAAGATCGGCGACGAAATTACCGCCGTCGGCACCGGTCTGACGGCAACCAGCCCGGAAAAGTTCGTCTTCTTCGTCTCCGATGGCGTCGGCGATAGCTACAAGCCGAAGGGTTGCACGGCGAAACTGAGCGGCAGCCGCTGCCAGGAGCCGATCGATACGAAAAGCTGCACGGCCTTGAAGGCGCGCGGGATCAAGATCGCGGTTCTCTACACGACCTATCTGCCGCTTCCGAACAATGACTGGTACAACCAGTGGATCAAGCCGTTCCAGACGACGATCGGCACGAAGATGCAGGAATGTGCGTCTCCCGGCTTCTATTTCGAAGTGCCGCCGTCGCAGAACCTGGAGGGGGCGATGAAGATCCTCTTCAATAAGGTCGTGCATACGCCGCGGCTGACCAGTTGAGCCGAGCCTTCCTCTGACGCTTTTGTTTCCAGACTGAACGGCATGCGTCCAACACGGACGCATGCCGTTTTGCCATGTCCATGCCCGGACAGACTTGCGGTTTCGCGCGTTTTTGCACTGCGGTATCGTGATGCTCTGTACAATTGTCCTTAAGCGCAGTATGAGGGCGCGCATGTATTGGCTGGCGACGTGCCGGCTGCGGAGACTGCGCTTACACTCATCGACCGAGAAGCGCATGACATCCGAATTCCGAAAGATAAGCATATGGTAGAGTTAGACGGCATCGCTCCGGCGATCGCCCAGGCATTGAGCAAGCGCGGTTATTCCGAGTTGACGCCGGTTCAGAAGGCCGTGTTGGGTCCTGAACTGGAAGGCAGGGATGCGCTGGTCTCGGCACAGACCGGCTCGGGCAAGACCGTCGCCTTCGGCCTGGCGCTCGCCTCGACGCTGCTCGACGGCAAGGACCGGTTCGGCCAGGCCGGCGCGCCGCTGGCGCTTGCCGTTGCACCGACCCGCGAACTGGCCTTGCAGGTCAAGCGCGAACTGGAATGGCTCTATGAACTGACCGGCGCGACTGTCGCCTCCTGCGTTGGGGGCATGGACATGCGCAGCGAACGGCGCGCGCTCGATCGCGGCGCCCATATCGTCGTCGGTACGCCCGGCCGTCTCTGCGACCATATCCGCCGCAGCGGTCTGGATATGACGAAGCTGAAGGCTGTCGTTCTCGACGAGGCCGACGAGATGCTCGATCTCGGTTTCCGCGAAGATCTCGAATTCATCCTCGAGGCAGCGCCGGCCGAACGCCGTACCCTGATGTTTTCGGCAACCGTGCCGCGCTCGATCGCCAACCTGGCGAAAAGTTATCAGCGCGACGCCGTGCGCATCACCACGCAGGCCGAGCAGAAGCAGCATCTCGACATCGAATACCGGGCGCTGACCGTTGCGCCATCCGACCGCGAGAACGCGATCATCAACGTTCTGCGCTTCTATGAAGCCAAGAACGCCCTGGTGTTCTGCTCGACGCGCGCTGCCGTCAACCATCTGACCGCACGCTTCAACAATCGCGGTTTCTCCGTCGTTGCGATGTCCGGCGAACTCAGCCAGAACGAGCGCACCCATGCGCTGCAGGCGATGCGCGACGGACGCGCCCGTGTCTGCATCGCCACCGACGTTGCCGCGCGCGGCATCGATCTGCCGGGTCTCGAACTGGTCGTCCATGCCGATCTGCCGACCAATCCCGATACGCTGCTGCACCGCAGCGGCCGCACCGGCCGCGCCGGACGCAAGGGCGTCAGCGCGCTGATCGTGCCCAACAGCGCGCGCCGCAAGGCCGAACGCCTGCTGCGCGATGCCAATATCAATGCCGACTGGGGCCGTCCGCCTTCGGCCGACGAGGTCAGCCGCCGCGATGACGAGCGGGTTCTGGCCGATCCGGCGCTGACTGAAGCGATCACGCCTGATGAGGCCGATTTCATCCGCGAACTGCTGGAAAAGCACGGTGCCGAACAGGTTGCCGCCGCGTTCCTGCGCCAGGCCCGTGCCGGCCGTTCCGCGCCGGAAGATCTGATGGATACACCATCCTACACACCCTCCAGTGACCGCCCCGACCGTGGCGACCGTCCGGACCGCAGCGAACCAAGGGCGCCGCGTGGCGATTTCGGCGATAGCGTCTGGTTCTCGCTTTCGGCCGGCCGCAAGCAGAATGTCGAGCCGCGCTGGCTGATCCCGATGCTGTGCCGCATCGGCAAGATCACCAAGCAGGAAATCGGTGCGATCAAGATGCAGACTGAAGAAACCTATGTCGAGATCGCGCGCGAATGGGTTGACCGTTTCGTGGAGGCGATCGGCCCGAAGCGGGCGCTCGAAAAGGGCATTACCGTGACGCAGCTTGACGGCATGCCGAACCTTTCCGGCGGTTTTGCCGGCAAGAAGCCCTATCCGGCCAAGCCGGACTACAAGGGCGACGGCAAGCCGAAGCGCAAGTTTGAGGGCAAGCCTGATTTCGCCGCCGACAACCGCCCGGCTGAAAAGACCGACAGCAAACCCTGGACGAAGAAGGCCGCCGGCAAGCCGGCTTTCGACAAGCCGAAATTCGACAAGCCCAAGTTTGACAAGCCGAAGTTCGACAAGCCCGGCACCGAAGGCGTCAAGCGCAAGCCGTTCAAGAACAAGACGAACTGAGGCGGGTTTCGTAATAATCTTCATGGGGGCGGTTGCCCCTCACCCTAACCCTCTCCCCGCTTGCGGGGAGAGGGGATGACGGAGTTTGCCGTATATCCCTTCGCCCGTTTACCGGGACAAGGTGCCCGCCATTGTTCCCGGATAGCGGTGGCGGTGGAGGTGCAGGCCGTGCGCTGGAAAATGTCTGTCCTGGTCACCCCTGACCACTGTTTCGGCTGCCAAGCCGCTCGATCTTGCCCGTCAACTCCCCAGCCAAACGCAAACTCGCGCCACAGGCGATGACCATATGCGGAAGTATCATCCATTCGAGCGTCCAGGCGGCGCCCGAGCGTTCCTGTTCATGCACCATCGACTGGTGAATGCCGGAGAGCTGGACGGCGTTGAAGCGGGCGAGCGCGACCAGCGTTTCCGCCGCGACCGGGTTCTGCTTGTGCGGCATGGCTGAGGAGCCGCCACCACCGGAAAGTTCGATTTCGGTGCCGGATTGAGCGAGCAGGGCGATATCCTGGCCGAATTTTCCAAGACTGCCCGAGATCAGCGACAGGAGATGGGCGAAGTCGGCAATGGTTGCGCGCTGACAATGCCATTGCGGGTGGTTGGAGAGCTTGAGGCTTTCGGCGAGTGCCGATCGTACGGCCGATGCCTTGCCGTCCAGTTTTTCAAGCGTTCCGGCGGCTCCGCCGAATTGGATCGGGAACGCGGTTTTTTGCAGCTGATCCAGCCTGTCGCGATAATTGGTCAGCGGCGAAGACCAGGAGGAAATGCGATCAGCGACGGTGATCGGGATGGCGGCCTGCATCCGGGTGTGGCCCATCAGGCGGTTGGCGCCCTCAGTGCCCACCAGGTGATCGAACGAACCGATAAGGTTCGCCAGCCGCTTGGACAGTATATTCGAAGCGGCCTTCAGCCGCAGCATCAGGCTGGTGTCGATGACATCCTGGCTGGTGGCGCCGAAATGAACCTTGTCTGCCGCTTCACCGCCGATTGCCTTGCGCAGTTGCCGGACCAGTTCGGGGATGACTACGCCGTCCGTCGCCACTGCGTGGCGCAGCGCCAGGACGTCGGGTTGAAATGTGGCGCAGACTTCGGCGATGCGAAGAGACGTTTCTTTTGAGACGACAGCGTGATCCGCCTGCGCTTGCGCTAACGCTGCCTCGAAGGACAGCATCGCGCGGATATCCGCTTCCGCCGAGAAGAACGCGGAGATTTCCGTGTCGCCGAGAAGGCCTGAGAGATAGGGATGGTCGAAGGGCGAAGCGGTCATGTCTGTCCTTGGTCAAAGGGTGGGGGCCGCTGCTTGAAACCTCATTGATCGAGCAAGGCTCTAGATATCGAGGAACACGGTTTCCTTCTCGCCCTGCAGATGGATGTCGAATGTATAAACCGATCCTTCGCGCGGCGCGACAAGAGTTGCGGCGCGCTGGCGGTGTTCGATGCGGGCAAGCAGCGGATCTTCCGCATTGGCGTCCTGTTCGTCGCCAAAATACAGGCGGGTGTGCAGGCCGGTATTGATGCCCCGGGCGACGATCCAGACTGTGATATGCGGAGCCATCCTGCGTCCGTCCTTGTAGGGGACGCGGCCGGGCTTGATGGTGTCGAAGGTGAAGATGCCGTCGTCGGGGCTGGTCGGACAGCGGCCCCAGCCGGTGAAATTCGGATCGGCGGTGCCGCGCAGTTCCGAGGGGCTGTTATAGAACCCTGCAGCGTCGGCCTGCCAGATTTCGACGAGCGCGTCTTTGAGCGGTGTGCCTGCGCCATCGATCACCCGCCCGCGCACCGTGATGCGTTCGCCGAGCGTGCGGCCGTTGACCATGGCGCTGCCCAGATCGGTGTCGTAGACGCCGGTAATTCCAGCGAAATTCGGCGTGCAGCCGATATGGACGTAGGGGCCGGCGGTCTGCGACGGCGATTCCTTCAGGTAGCCGAGATCCTGGACCATCAGTTGCCCTCCATCCGGTTTTCAAACAGCGTCGAGCGTCGGCCGCGCAGGACGATGTCGAACTTGTAGGCACGCGCGTCCATGGGGATGGTATTGCCCCAGTCCAGCGGTGCGATCAGCTGTTCGATGGCGCGTTTGTCCGGGATGGTCGTGACGATCGGACACTTCCAGATCATCGGATCGCCCTCGAAATACATCTGGGTGATCAGCCGCTGGGCAAAGCCATGGCCGAAGATGGAGAAATGAATATGGGCCGGGCGCCAGTCGTTGACGCCGTTCGGCCAGGGATAGGCGCCGGGCCGGACGGTGCGGAAGCGGTAGGTGCCGTCCTCACCGGTAATCGTGCGGCCGCACCCGCCAAAATTGGGGTCGAGCGCGGCGAGATAGCTTTCCTTTTTATGGCGATAGCGGCCGCCGGCATTGGCCTGCCAGAATTCCAGCAGCGCTCCCGCAACGGGATGGCCGCGCTCGTCCAGCACGCGGCCATGGACGATGATGCGTTCGCCGATGGCGCTTTCGCCGGGCTTGGCGAAATTGTGGATGAGGTCGTTATCGAGTTCGCCGAGCAGGGAATGGCCAAAGACCGGCCCGGTGATCTCGGAGATCGTGCCGTCCAGCGACAGCAGCGCCTTTTGCGGGGAGCGCAGCACCGAGGTCTTGTAGCCCGGCGTCAGGGCCGGGGCATGCCAGGCGCGGTCGCGCTGGAAGAAAGCGCCGGTCTCCGGCTTGGTGTTGGAACGATCGGACATGTCTCTACGCCTCATGCCGCCTGTTCGGCGTCCATCTGTTCGAAGACCTGCTTGGCGATCTTGATCGCGCGGTTGGCGGCGGGAACGCCGGCATAGATCGCCACATGCAACAGGGCTTCACCGATATCCTCGCGGCTGGCGCCGGTATTGGCGGTGGCGCGCACATGCATCGCCACTTCCTCGTCATGGCCAAGCGCTGCCAGCAGGGCGATGGTAACGATCGAGCGCTCGCGTTTCGTCCAGGCCGGCCGCGACCAGAGGTTGCCCCAGGCGGCTTCGGTGATCAATTCCTGAAACGGCTGGTCGAAATCGGTGGTGGCGGATTGTGCCCGGTCGACGTGACGGTCGCCGAGCACGGCACGGCGGGTGGCCAGGCCCTGACGGTAACGTTCGGTCGGAACTGCGGCGTCACTCATGGGCTTTTTCTCCAGACAGGACGATATCGATAAAAGCGCGCAGCACGGCGGTCAGGGCCTCCGGCTGCTCGACGCAAGGGATGTGGCCTGCATCCTTGATGACTTCGTAGCGGGCGCCGGGGATCAGTTTGGCAGTCGAGAGAACCAGATCCGGCGGCGTCGATCCGTCCTGGTCGCCGACGATGCAGAGGGTTGGAACCGTTATATGCTTGGCCGCTTCGGTGAAATCGGCATCGCGGATCGCAGCGCAGGTGCCGGCATAACCGGCGGCCGGCTGGCGGGCGAGCATGTTGCGATAGCCATGCAGGGCGTTGTTTTCCGGGCGGCGGAAGGCAGGGGTGAACCAGCGTTCGAGGATGCTGCCGGTCATGCCGGCGATGCCGTCCTCATCGACGGCGGCAATACGGGCGTTCCACTGATCGGCCGTGCCGATCTTGTGGGCGGTGTCGCAAAGGATCAATGCGCGCACAAGGTCTGGCCGGGCGGCATAGAGACCCTGCGCGATCAGGCCGCCGACCGAGAGGCCGCAGATGATCGCCTGCTTGACGGCCAGGAGGTCGAGCAGGCCGGCGAGATCGGCGACGTGCAGGTCCATCGAATAGGGCATGTCGCCGACATCGGAGAGGCCGTGGCCGCGCTTGTCGTAGAGAACCATGGCAAAGTCGCCTGCAAACCGCACGATCACGTCGCGCCAGATGCGGAAATCCGTGCCGAGCGAATTGGCAAAAACCAGCACCGGCTTGTCATTGGCAGCGCCGATGACCTGATAGTGAAGCGTGACGTCGTTGATGCGGGCAAATTGCACGAAAATTCTCCTCGATTGCAGATTGGAACTTTAATCTGGTTCGGTAAAATGACATTTTATTGCCTATCATTAACCCCCAAGTTATGAGTTCTCATGATCGACGCCCGCGTGAAATTCCGCCATTTGCAGACCTTTGTCGAGGTCGCCCGCCAGAAGAGCGTGATGAAGGCGGCCGATCTTTTGCATGTCAGCCAGCCGGCGGTGACCAAGACCATACGCGAGCTCGAGGAGGTGCTGGGCGTCTCCGTCTTCGAGCGGGATGGTCGTGGCATCAAGATCACCCGCTATGGCGAGGCCTTTCTGCGGCATGCAGGCGCCGCGCTGACGGCGTTGAGACAGGGGCTGGATTCGGTGTCGCAGGAGCGCTCCGGCGACGGGCCGCCGGTGCGGATCGGCGCACTGCCGACGGTATCGACCCGGATCATGCCGCAGGCCATGGCGAATTTTCTCAAGGAAGAAACCGGAAGCCGCATCAAGATCGTCACCGGCGAGAATGCCGTGCTTCTGGAGCAGTTGCGGGTCGGCGATCTCGATCTGGTGGTGGGGCGGCTCGCGGCGCCCGAACAGATGAAAGGGTTTTCCTTCGAACATCTCTATTCCGAGCAGGTCGTTTTCGCCGTGCGCAGCGGCCATCCGCTGTTGCCGGCACAGCAGCCGGTGTTTGACAATCTCGGCGTCTATCCGGTGCTGATGCCGACCGGCGCCTCGATCATCCGCCCCTTCGTCGAACGGTTCCTGATCACCAACGGCATCGCCAGCCTGCCCAACCAGATCGAAACCGTGTCCGATTCCTTCGGCCGTGCCTTCGTGCGCGCAAGCGACGCGATCTGGATCATTTCGGCGGGGGTGGTGGCGGGCGATATCGAGGATGGGGTGCTTGCGGCTTTGCCGATCGATACCAGCGAGACGAAGGGGCCGGTCGGGTTGACAATGCGGGCCAATGCCATTCCCTCGATGCCGCTGGCGATCCTGATGCAGACGATCCGCGAGGCTGCGGCCGAGGTGTCGGCCGCGTCAGCCGGCCTTGCCGAGCGCCGGTAGCGCAGCGAAGCGCCAGGAGCCTGTACGAAATTACCTGCGGCTGATAATCTGTGTTCAACTCCAAGTTTTGGATTTCATTGGCGTATTCTGGGTCAGAGGCAAAGCATGTCGCATGTAACGGGAGGGCCTGGCGCAAACGGCCAGCCTGCGGTCTGGACCAAGCCGCTGAGATCGCTTCTGGGGCTTGCCATGGCGGCGCTGCTGATTGCCGTGTCCGGCACGCTGATCGGCCTCGGTTATGTGCGGGCGCGCGAGGCGGCGCTCATCCGTGCCGAGGCGGACATGCGCGCCTTTTCCGAGCGGCTGATCGACCGGCTCGGCATTCTTTCGGGACGGACGACGGCGCTGGTGGGGTTTACCGCGTCGATCGCCAATTCCTTCCTGGTGCCGCCGCCGGAGCGGATGAACGACAAGATCAAGCTGCTGCGCGAGATCATCGCGCAATCCGCCAATCTGGATGGCATTTATGCAGGATACCCCAATGGCGAATTCATCCAGGCGGTGGACCTGAGAGCAGAGGCCTGGCGCAAAGCGCTGAATGCGCCGGATGCAGCGGCGATTGCCGTCCGCTCGATGCAAACGGAGCAGACAGGCGACCGGAGCAACCGGCTGATCTTCCTCGACAAGGACGGCAACCAGCTCCTGGAGCGGCGTCTTCTATCGACCGGCTTTGATCCGAGGAAGCGGCCCTGGTATCAGGCGGCGGTCAACGGCACGATGCCGGCCGCGATCGGCCCCTATACGATGGTGACGACGGGCGCGCTCGGCATGAGCATTTCGCAGGCGCATACCGGCAATGGCGGTATCGTCATCGGTGCGGATATCGACCTTGGCACCATTACCGACTTCATGGCGCGCGAACGCCTGACCGCCGATAGCGTCGCCTTCGTGATGGATGCGGCGGGAAAGCCGATCATGCATTCCGATCGCGGGCTGATGGCCCGCATGGCAACGGGAAAGGACAAGGGGGAACTCGACGTTTCAAAACCGGTCGATCCGCTTTTGACCGGCATCAAGGCCAATCTTCCAGCTGGCAACGGAGTGGGGTTCGCCGATATCGACGGCCGCACCTATATCATCCTGGCGACGTCGGTGAAATCGGTGCTGTTGCTGGCCGGGCACCGCACGGTGGTGGCGGCACCCCTCGACGAGCTGACGGCGGCTGCCAATCGCAACCTTTATCAGGGGCTCGCCATTGCTGCCGCCATCGTCATTCTCGGCCTGCTGGCGGCGCTGTTCATGGCGCGGCTGATTACACAGTCGCTGAGCCAGCTGACCGCCAATGCCAACCGGCTGCAGGATCTCGATTTTACCGCGCCAAGCCAGGTCACCTCGCATGTGACGGAGATATCGACACTGGGGCGGGCGATGAACCGGGCGCGCGACGCAATCTTCACCTTCGCGCTCTATGTGCCGAAGGAACTGGTGCGAAAGGGCATCGAATCCGGACAGTTTGCGGGCAGGAGCGCACGGCGCCAGGAGGTGACGGCCTGGTTTACCGATATCTACGATTTCACGACGCTCAGCGAGCAGCGGACGCCCGAAGAGGTGGTGGCGCTGCTGTCGGACTATTTCGACATTTTCAACGAGACCGTCAGCGCCCATGGCGGCGAGATCATCCAGTTTCTCGGCGATTCCGTTTTTGCCATGTGGAACGCGCCGGTTGCCGACGAGCGCCATGCGGAAAACGCCTGCCGCTGCGCGCTGGCGGTGGAAAGAAAACTCAACGTTTTCAATGCTGAGTTGAAGGCGAAAAGGCTGCCGGAATTGCGCACCCGGTTTGGCATTCATACCGGCACGGCGGTCGTCGGAAGCGTCGGCGCCCGCGACCGGCTGCAATATACGGCGATGGGCGACACGGTGAATGTGGCATCGCGGCTTGAGGGCATGAACAAGGTCTATGGCACGGCCATTCTGGCCAGCAGCGCCGTGGTCGCCTTGTGCGGCGATGCGATCATCTTTCGCCCGCTCGGCGAGGCGCAGGTCAAGGGCCGGGCGACGGTGCTGCAGCTGTTCGAAGTCGTCAGCGCAAGGGACCGGCCGGCCTTGCAGGCGGATTGTCTGGAGACGCAGGCAAAGGTGCCAAGCTGACGGTTTGAGCCTCATTGCCCGTACGAGGCTCTAATCCTCCGAATACCGCTGCTCGCGCCAGGGATCGCCGAGCATGTGATAGCCGTTCTTCTCCCAGAACCCGGCCTGATCGCCCACCAGGAATTCGATGCGGCGCAGCCATTTGGCGCTTTTCCAGAGATAGAGGTGCGGAACGATCAGGCGCATCGGGCCGCCGTGAGCGCGCGTCAACGGCTCGCCTTCCCAGGCGGTGGCGAGAATGGCGTCTTCGGACGCAAAATCGGCAAGCGGCAGGTTGGTGGTATAGCCGTCATAGCTGGTCAGCAGGACGAAATTGGCGTCGCGCATCGGCATGACGAGATCGAGCAGATCATGGGTCGAGACACCCTGCCAGCGGTTGTCGTAGCGCGACCATGTCGTCACGCAATGGATGTCGGACAGTTTGTTGCTCTGCGGCAGGCGGTGGAACGCGTCCCAATCGAGTTTGACGGGATTTTCGACGCCGCCGACGATGTGTAAACTCCATTCCGATGGCTGGATCATCGGCTGCTGGCCGAGATCAAGCACCGGCCAGTTCTTGACCAGATGCTGGCCAGGCGGCAGGCGGTCGGTTTGCGGACGGGTGATCCGGCCGGTCAGGAACTTGCCTTGCTCGGCCCAGCGCCGCTTGGAGGCCGTCAGTTTCGTCTCCGGGCCTGCATCGGTCATGATCGAACCTCGCTGGTTGTTTTCTGCCGGTGGGGCGGCATCGCGAAGCGGAAGTACAGTTTCAATCGATCCATGTGTCAAGCACTACGGTGAGGCATCGGCATTTCGAACGGACAAGGCCCGCGCATTTCTCAATGCGCGGGCCTTGTTTTGTTGTGTCAGAACCCGATCAGGCGGGCAGCTGGAAATACGCGTTGGCAGCGAGAACGACGGCAAGGCCGCCGGCGAGCGCCACATAGGGCAGGATGCCGGCCTTCTTCACGCCGAGATCCTGGCCGACGAGGCCGAGGTCTTCCATGGCACCGGCCGGGAACTTTCCGCCGTCGCGCACATAGTGGCGATAGGCAAAGACCGGCAGGATGAGGGCGGCAAAGATGAAGCCGACCCAGAGCGCGTTGGAATAACCCCAGACCTTGGCGCCGGCGCCGAGGAACAGCGCGTTGACGAAGGCAAGAACCGTGTTGAGGCCGATCAGCCAGGTCGGTGCCTTCCAGGGACGCTGGATTTGGCTGGAATCCATGCGGTGGATCCAGCCGGCATTGAGATTGAGGAAGTTGAAGATGATATAGCCGACATTGGAGACGGCCAGCACGAAGAAGTAGCCGGCGACATCCGAGGCGATGGCCAGGAGTATGAGGTTGAAGGCGAAGTCCGTCCACATGGCGCGGGTGGGGGCGCCATGTTCGTTGACGTGGTCGAGATATTTCGGCAGCCAGCCATCCTTGGAGCCCTGGTAGAGCGTGCGCGACGAACCGGCCATGGCGGTCATGATGGCCAGGAACAGCGCCATGATCATCAGGATGACGAGGATCTGGGTGACCATGCGGCCGCCATGAACGAGGCTTGCCAAGGCTTCCGCGACACCCGTTCCATCGACGATGCCGGGTGCGAGCATGCCGGCATGACCGAGAACGCCCTGGAAGGTGAAGGGGATGAGGAAGAAGAACAGGCAGCAGAGCAGGCCGGAATAGAAGATGGCCTTGAACGTATCGGTCTTCGGGTTCTTCAGTTCGCGGGTATAGCAGACCGCCGTTTCAAAGCCGTAGGTGGACCAGGCGGCGATATAGAGGCCGCCGAGGAACAGCGTCCAGCCGCCATTGCTCCAGACGCCGTCAATGCCGGAATAGCCGGCGGTGGGCGGAACGAGATTGGTGATATTGGCGCTATCGATCTGGCCGGAGAAGATCGGATAAAGGCCGATGATCAAGAGCGGCAGGAGGACGATGATGGCGAGCCATTTCTGGACGCTGGCCGTTCCCTGGATGCCGCGATGCTGGATCGCGAAGATGATGAGCATCAGGATGCCGCCGATGACGAAGGTGGCGTTAAGGTTGGCCTTGGCGAGGAAAGGAATGTCGAAGGTGATCAGCGACCAGTTGCGGATCGCCGGCGTCAAGGCCGTGATCGCATCGCTGGACAGGAGGGCGGAGATTGCGTCCTGCGGTGCCTTGCCGGCATTGGCCGCAAGCCATTCCGCCACGCGCGGGCTGTCCGCCGTGAGCGTCGCCATATTGGCGTTGATCCATTCCATCACGGCCGGGCTATCGGCGCCGGGAATGGGGAAGAGGGCGTTGAGGATATAGCCTGCCGCAATGGCGCAGCCGAGCGACAGAACCGGCGACCAGGCGAACCAGTTGCACCAGACCGAAAGCGGCGCGATGAATTTCGAATAGCGCAGCCAGGCGGTGGCGCCATAGATCGACGCGCCGCCGGACTTGTTGCCGAACATGCCGGCGATTTCGGCGTAAGTGAAGGATTGCAGGAAACCCATCACCATGGAAATGATCCAGACCACGAAGGCGAGCTTGCCGGTCGTGCCGGCAATGCCGCCGATGGAGAAGAGCACCAGCGGCGGTACGCCGGCAGCGACCCAGAATGCCCCTTTCCAGTCCAGCGCGCGGATCAGGCCGGTGCCGGGCGCAGCGGCCGATTCGTCGGTCTCAACGATAGATGCCATAAACAGTCTCCTCGACCAGTTTTGTCTTGAAGCGCGATGCCGCGCGTCCCCTTTAGGATGGTTTTCGCTGCGGCGGCTGTGCTGGATGGCGCCTGCGTTTTCGCAGTGTCACCACCTGTTCCCGTTTGAATTTCGCGACCGCAACTTATCTTCATAGTGAATTTTTTTTCTTCTCGGTCAAGTCTCTCTTTACTTTCGACGGCCTCCCATAGGATAGTTTGGCCATATTGCCGGTGCATAAAGTGGTGCTTATAGACACCTGAGCCGACTATGCCTTCGGGCGGGAGCCGAGATGAGCGATTCCGGACAATTTACCGGCACATTGATGCCACCACGCCCGAGCACGATTCTACGGCCTGGGATGCCAGCACTTGCCGCGGGCGTCGAGCGCTACCGCGTTAAGGGACGTGGAACGACTGTGGTTAAAGTCACGGCCGGTGACCGGATCACGATCAAGGATATCGAGGGTGGCCAGCTTTGCGAGGTCAGCTTCATCGATGCAAAAGGGCGGTTCAATGCGGCCGGTCTTGGCACTGGGTTCTCGCGTCCTGCGTTCGGGCTGCAGGAAATCCTTGCGCGGGACGAAGAGAGCGCGCGGCGCACACTGTCAGCTTTGAGGCGGCGCAACGTCGATCCCGCGGATGCGCAGGCGCTGGTCCTGTTTGGGGAAAAGTCCTCGCCGGGCTCCTCGGCCGATCTGACGATGGCGCTGGACGGCTTGCTGGTTGTCGCGGCACCGGCGCCGCCGATGGATGCGGAGACGCAAAATACGGCAACAGCACTCGAACTGCGCGTCACCCGCTCGAAGATCGAGCGGACCTATGAGGACTTGCTGCCGGAACCGATGGCCGATCCCGTGCAGGATCTGCGCATCAAGGCGGCGCGGGCATCGGCCTATTTCGTGCGGGCGGGCGAATTCATCCAGGTCATCGACGTGTCTGGACGGCAATGCACCGATTTCCAGGCGTTTTCGGCCCGCAAGGTCGATAAGGGACTGGATCTGGCACTCGATGCGACGGTGACGCGCACGCTTCTCGGACGCAGCTACCCGACCCCCGGCCTGCCGTCCAAGGCGTTCGACCGGGATTTTGAGCCGCTGGTGGAGATCGTCCAGGATACGGTCGGCCGTCACGATGCCTTCGCCACCGCCTGCAATTCGCGCTATTACGACGACATGGGCTATCCGGGGCACGTCAATTGCACGGATAATTTCAACCATGCGCTGGCGCCCTACGGCATTGCGCCGCGCAAGGGCTGGGAAGCGCTCAATTATTTCTACAATACCAATGTCGATCATCACAACCAGCTCGATCTCGACGAGCCCTGGTCGCGGCCGGGCGACTATGTGCTGATGCGGGCGCTGACCGATCTTGTCTGCGTTTCCTCGTCCTGCCCCGACGATATCGATGCGGCCAATGCCTGGAACCCGACCGACATTCATGTCCGCACCTATTCGAACACGGAAAAATTCTCGCGCGCCGTCGCCATCCGAATGACCCCTGATGCAGAGCCCGAAATGACCCAGGAAACCGCCTTTCATCCGCGCCTGTCGGCACTGACGCGCAATCATACCGAATATCGCGGCTACTGGTTGCCGAACCGCTTCAACAATGAGGGGCCGATCGAGGAATATTGGGCCTGCCGGGAAAAGGCCGTGGTCATGGACCTGTCGCCGCTGCGCAAATTCGAGGTGACCGGCCCGGACGCGGAGGCGCTTTTGCAATATTGCTGTACCCGCGATATCCGCAAGCTGTCGCCGGGGCAGGTGGTCTATACGGCAATGTGCTACGAGAATGGCGGCATGATCGACGACGGCACGGTGTTCCGGCTGGGCGAGAACAATTTCCGCTGGATCGGCGGCGACGATGTCAGCGGCATCTGGCTGCGCGAGCAGGCGGAAAAGATGGGCTACAAGGCCTGGGTCCGCTCCTCCACCGACCAGATGCACAATCTCGCCGTCCAGGGCCCCAATAGCCGCGAGATCATCAAGGAGATCATCTGGACGGCACCATCGCAACCGTCGATCGCGGAACTTGAATGGTTCCGTTTTGCCGTCGGCCGTATCGGTCATTTCGAGGGCGCGCCGGTCGTCGTCTCGCGCACCGGCTATACCGGCGAACTCGGCTACGAAATCTTCTGTCATCCGAAGGACGCGCTTGCCGTGTTCGATGCCGTCTGGGAGACGGGGCAAAAGCATGGGCTGAAGCCGATGGGGCTGGAGGCGCTCGACATGGTGCGCATCGAGGCGGGGCTGGTCTTTGCCCATTATGACTTTTCCGACCAGACCGACCCGTTCGAGGCCGGTATCGGCTTCACCGTGCCGCTGAAATCAAAGACCGAGGATTTCATCGGCCGCGACGCGCTGATCAAACGCAAGGAAAACCCGCGCTACAAGCTGGTCGGGCTCGATATCGACGCCAATGACGCCGTCGGCCATGGTGACCCCGTCCATATCGGCCGGGCACAGGTCGGCGTCATCACCAGCGCGACACGCTCGCCGCTGCTGAAGAAGACGATCGCGCTGGCGCGGATGGATGTGCTGCATTCGGATGTCGGCACCGAGGTTGAAATCGGCAAGCTCGATGGCCAGCAAAAGCGGCTGCCGGGGCGGATCGTGCCGTTTGCGCATTACGATCCGCAAAAGCTGAAGCCGCGGTCGTGAGGGCGATGGCTTTTAGCAGAGCAGCGCTCATCTTAGCATCTTGAAATGCCACCTTTATGGTGGCATGATTGCTGCCATGGAAAAGAAGCGCCCGTCTTACGATCTCAAGGCGATACAGCGTGCGCTCGCATCGGTCGAGCAACTGTCCATAACGACGTCTGCGCTTCGGGATGCCGTCGCGATCGGTTTCGATCGCGCGGCCATTGTTGAAACGATTGAGCTGGTCGAGCCGAGAATGTTTTATAAATCGATGACGACTTTCGCTGATCATCGGGTTTGGCAGGATGTTTATCACGTGCCGGCGCGGGGTTTTGTTCTCTACGTCAAATTCCAGGCGAATGTCGTAACGGAGTTTACGGTCATGTCCTTCAAGGAGAAATCGTAATGTCGGTTGAAAAGCTTGCCGGCCAAATGCCTTCGCCGGAAAACGGAGAAATGTTGAAACGAAGCGTTCGCCCTTTCACCGTATCGTACAAGGGCAAAAGCCGCCTGGTGGATCTTCCTGGATATTATCCAGCCGGAGATGGGGACGGTGTGCATGTCGGCAAGGATATGGACGTCGTGGACCAGGCTCTCAGGGAGATCAAGGAGGAAGTCGATGGACTTCCATCTCCCGCAACGATCCGTCGCATCCGTACCAAGCTCAAGCTTTCGCAGAGGGAGGCTGGGCAGATTTTTCGGGTCGGTGAAAGCGCTTTCGACAAATATGAGCGCGGGCTTATCGAACCAAGCGGCCCAACGATTCAGCTTTTCAGAATGTTGGACCGTCATCCGGAGCTCGTCGAGGATCTCCGGTCGTTTTGATGGCGTAGAAGAGACGGATGCCTCTCCTACGCCATGACCATCAGTTTTTCAGATAAACCTCCAGCGTATCGTCCATCGCTTCCAGCCACGGCGTATGATGCTTGGGGGCCATCGTCCCGGTCATCAGCGATGCATAGGCGTTATCGCGGAAGCCCATGATGTTTTCGCCCTTGTGGTGTTCCCATTCCATGAAGGTCTTGTTGGTGCCCTCGACGTCGAACTTCGGATAGTCGGTGTCTGCAAGCAGTTCGATGACGTAATCGCCCTGGAACCAGATCATCTGTTCGGCGTCTTCAAGCGTTTCCTCGCGGGCGCGCCAAGTGTCGAAATGCGCCTTCATTTCGTCCTTGGAGGGCAGCTTGATGCGGTCCATGATGACGTCGCGGGCAAACCAGGCCTGGGCGTCGAACATGTTGAAGGTGTAGAACTGGTCCTGCATGCCGATATACATCAGCTGCGGATTGTCCTCGTAGACGACGCCCTTGTAGAGATTGTCGGACCAGAGCCGGTTGGCGGTCTTCAGGCGCAGGTCGTCTGGCAGGAACGGGAAATGGTGAAGGTAACCGGTGCACAGGATCAGCGCATCGACCTCCTTGGTCGATCCGTCGGCGAAATGCGCCGTCTTGTTGACAAGCTTCTGCAGGAGCGGCCGTTCCTCGAAGCGTTCCGGCCATTTGAAGCCCATCGGCTTGGAGCGGTAGCTGGTGGTTACGGATTTCGCGCCATATTTCCAGCATTGCGAGCCGATATCTTCTGCGGAATAGCTGCGGCCGACGATCAGCACGTCCTTGTCCTTGAATTCCAGCGCATCGCGGAAATCATGGGCGTGCAGGACGCGGCCGCCGAAGGTTTTCACGCCTTCGAAATAGGGGACGTTCGGTGTCGAGAAATGGCCGGAGGCGACGACGACATAGTCGAACTCCTCGTCATACATCCGGTCCTCGACGCGATTATGTGCCGTCACTGTGAACTTCTTCGTTGCCTCGTCGAACCGCACCATGCGCACCGGTGTGGAGAAGCGCACCCATTTGCGCACGTCGGCCTTTTCGACGCGGCCCTTGATATAGTCCCACAGCACCGCGCGGGGCGGATAGGAGCCGATCGGCTTGCCGAAATGCTCCTCGAAGGAATAATCGGCGAATTCCAGGCATTCCTTGGGGCCGTTCGACCAGAGATAGCGGTACATACTGCCATGGACGGGTTCGCCATATTCGTCGAGCCCGGTGCGCCAGGTATAGTTCCAAAGGCCGCCCCAGTCGGCCTGTTTTTCGAAGCAGACCACTTCGGGGATTTCAGCACCCTTCTGGGCGGCGGACTGGAAGGCTCTCAACTGGGCAAGGCCCGATGGCCCCGCGCCGATCACGGCTACTCTGGTCATGTCTGTCTGTTCCCTTTGTTATGTCATGGTCAGTTTATTCGGTCGTTGCCGAATGTCTTTATGCCGTTTGCCCCTCACCCTAGCCCTCTCCCCGCAGGCGGGGAGAGGGGACGACAGAGGTTGCCGCTTGTCCCTTCTCCCCGTGCACGGGGAGAAGGTGGCTGACAGGCCGGATGAGGGGCTTTTTCAGTCTAATCCGGATAGATCCCCGCGCTTGTCGGCGCGCCGTCGTCATATTTCGCCAGCCAGTCGATCATGATCGGGCGGTTGCGGGTCAGGCCCTTGTAGTCGATGATTTCAGGGGGCAGGCTTTTCAGTACGCGCGGCAGGCGGCGGGCCCATTTCGGCACGGTGACCAGTTCGTCGAGGCTGATCAGGTAGCAGCGGATGACGAAGAGGATGGCGTTGGAACGCGGCAGGCGCCACAGGCTCTGCAGTTCGACGCGCAGGTGCATTTTTTCGCCGACATTCTCCGGCGTCACGGTCAGGCGGTCGGGACCCCATTTGTGGTAGTTTTCCGGAGAGGTATCGAGCCTCGGATTGACGGTCATGGTCCAGTTGAGGCGCCGGGTCGGCTTTCCCTGCTGCAGGTTGAGCAGGAATTTCAGCGCCCGGTCGAAGACGCCGATCTGGTGGGCGAGCGGCACCGGGCCGTGCCATTCCATGAAGTTCATGCCGATATCGAAATCGAGCGACCAGTCGGCCTGGGTGGTGACCATGCCGGCATCCATCCACAGATTGTTGTCGCGCTGGTCCACGATGCAGAAATCGCCCTGCGCCTGGCGGGTGATATATTCCATCGGCGGGTAGGGAAGCGTGGAGGGATCGCCGAAGGTGAAGGTGTCGTCGATACCCAGCGGGCGGTTGATCCAGCGCCAGCGGTCGCCGGTCTTTGTCAGCGTGAAATGATCGGGATAGTCCTGCGCCTGATGCTCCATCAAGAGTTCCAGCACGTCCCATTGCGCCGCCATCATATGCGGCAGGGCCTGGCAGCGCAGCGGGTCTTCCTTCAGCACCATCTCCCGGTCCTGCATCTCGGCGACATAGTGCTCGTCAACGTCGATGAGGTTTTCAAAAACGCTATCGGCCTTGCCGCGGATATGCGGCTCCATGTTGACGGAATACATGTATTCGTCGCGGTCGAAGGGGAAGGGAAAGCGCCTGATATTGGTAAGGCTGTTGCGGAAGGTGAAGTCGTCGCGGAACGTTTCGTTCCTGAACGTGATGGTCATCTGTCCGGTCCCCCTTCTATCTGTAAAAGATTGCTAGAGTTGAAGAACGAGTTGCTGGCCTTTGAACCGCGAGACGCAGATCATGACCTTTCTGCCGGACGCTTTTTCCTCGTCCGACAGGTAGATATCATTGTGTTCCAGCGTTCCGTCGCAGGACGAGACTGCGGTTTCGCACTGGCCGCAGGCGCCGCCACGGCACATGTAGGGGGCGTCGCAGCCATGCGCTTCGGCCGCCTCCAGAATGCTCTGGTGTTCGCCAACGGTCATGTGGATGCCGGATTTTTCGAGGAAGACCTGGAACGGCAGGCCGGCGGGTGGCGCCAGGAAGCGTTCCGAATGCAGGTTTTCCTTCGGCCATCCGGCTTTCAGCGCCGTCATCAGCACACCGTCGATCATGCCGGCCGGGCCGCAGACATAGAGATGCGTGCCCAGCGGCTGGTTGTCGGTGATGGCGGCCACGGGGATATAGCTCTTTTCCTCATCCACATAGACCTTGATGCGGCGCGGGCCGTAGCGGTCGATGAGGTGCTGCCAATAGGCGCCGTGCGAGCGCGAGCGAATGGCGTAGTGCAGTTCGAAGGCGATGTTGTCGCGGCTGAACTGCTCCATCATCGCGATGAACGGGGTGATGCCGATGCCACCGGCAATCAGGATATGCTTGCGGCCGCGATGATCCGGCGCAAAGAGATTGACCGGTTGGCTGACGGTCAGCTGATCGCCGGGCTTAACCTGTTCATGCATGAAGACCGAGCCGCCGCGGGAATTGGGCACCCTGAGCACGCTGATTTCATAGGCGCTGTTGTCGTCGGGATTGGACATCAGCGAGTAGGGATTGCGGCGTAAAAGGCCATTGTCGTTCATCGAGACGACGACGTGGGCACCGCCGGAAAAGAACGGCATGGGATGACCGTCCAGCCGCTCGAAGCGGAAGCGTTTGACGAGATCGGTCACCGCAGTGACGTCAGCGACCCGGACGGGCATGTCGGTGTTGAGGCTCACGGGAACATCTCCTCAGGGGCAGGCGCCGTACCCGGTTCTTCTGCATCGATGTTGACGCCCTGGAAGGCGCCGAGACGTCTGGAATAGTGGTCGCGCACCAGGAGCGGCAAGCCGCAATGGCTGCAGGCAAAGGGGCTGGTGGTGACGTTATCGGTGATGCCCTTGCAATGCACGCATTGCACCCGGCGCGCCGTCGAGCCGCGATGTTCGGTATGGATCGAGTTGAAATCGATGCCGAATTCCAGCGCCACCTGCATGATCTGGCCGATAAAGCCTTCTGTGCCGGCGATGTAGAGCCGCGTTCCCATCCGGGCCTGCTCCAGACAGGCGCGCAGGCGAAACAACAACGGCTGAAGTGTCGGCGCCTGCCAGAAGATGTCGGGCGACAGAGCCGAAAGAACCACGTCATAGGCTTTCGGTGCAGCGCCTGCGGCCAGATAGAGGATTTCCGATTTTGCCAGAAAATCCTTGCCCTTCAGGTCCACCTGGCCGGTGAGGGCGGCCGCCCCTTCGCCCTCGAGGACGAAGAGGTGGCGCTTTGCGTGGGGATCGATGTCGAGCCCCTTATATTCCGGCCTACTTTTGATCCCTTTTACGAGCATGCCGTCAGCCTTGCGCCGTCCGTTTCGTCTTTTTCGGATCATCGAAGGTGATCGTGTGGGCGATCGCCGGTGCGTTGACCGTCTTTCCCTTCACCTGGAGCTTGGTGCCCTGGACGGCATAGGGAACCTCGACGCGCATGATCGCCATCGAGCGGTTGGTGAGCTTGGAATAGGACGGGCAGGTGATGACGCCGACTTTTTTGTCGCCATCCCAGACTTCGTCGCCGAGATCGGCCGGTCCGTCGGCCTCGATCAGCAGGCCGAAGATCTTGAAGCGCTCCTTGCCTTTGAGGCGGGCATGTTCCTCGGCGCCGCGAAAACCGGTCTTACCGGGGCTGACGGTGAAATCGAGGCCGAGTTCCCACAGGCTGTCGCCGGGCTGCTCGTTGGCGAACGGATACATCTGCGAATTGTCGTAGGGATAGAACAGCAGGTAGCTTTCGACCCGCAGCATGTCGAGAACGCTGAAGCAGACGGGGATGATGCCCATCTCCTTGCCTTCATCGACGATCCGGTCCCAGACCATGCCGGCATCCTGGCCGCGCACGAAGATTTCGTAGCCGCGTTCGCCGGTATAGCCGGTGCGCGAGATCATCACCGGGGCGCCGAACAGGGTCGTCTGCATATGGTGGAAATATTTGAGGTCGCGGATGCCGGGCACGTATTTTTCGAGATAATCGACGGCAAGCGGTCCCTGCAGTGACAGGTCATGCAGGTCGTCGTCGAACAGCACGGCGCAATTGCGGCCCTGTGCCTGCTTGACGATTTCCTCAAAACCGGAGCCCGAGCCATGCACCAGCATCCAGGAATTCGGGCCGGTGCGGTAGACGATGCAATCGTCGGTAAAATGGCCGCGATCGTTCAGCATGCAGGCATAGACGGACTTGCCGGGATAGACCTTCGTCATGTCGCGGGTGGTGATATATTCCAGGATGGCAATCGCATGCGGGCCGACCAGATGCACCTTCTTCAGGCCGGAAACATCCATGATGCCGGCCTTGGTGCGCACGGCAATGTGTTCTTCGGAAATATCCTTGTCATAGGTCCAGGCGGTTCCCATGCCGCTCCAGTCTTCAAGATTGGACCCCAATGCCCGATGCCGATCGCCCAGGGCGGAGAAACGCCAGCTAAGTGCCATGATTTGTTCCCTTATTTATTTCACTCTGTGGAAATAATTATTCCTGAGTATATTCGCGTTTTCGGGAACGGCAAGCCCGCGATGTGGATTTCTCGCCGGAAAGTGCGGTGTCGCGGATGGTAAAAGACGTGCCGCTTTTGCTTCTTCAGGAGCCTCCAGTTGGAGCATTCAACGCCGGAAAAGCGGACTTTTCAAGTGGCGTAATCTGGGAAGGCGAGCACACACGAAAATGCCCGGATCAGGGATCCGGGCACCGGGGACATTCTAAGATGAAACGGGAATCAGGCGAGCAGGCCTTCTTCCTTCATGGCGGCGATGAACGAGGCCCAGGCTTTCTGCGGGCTGCGGATGCCGTCGAGGGCGTCCAGGCAATGTTGCAGGGCGCGGCGATAGGCAAGGCCACGCTTGCCGGTCCAGCGGCGCAGGAATTCCACGGCGTCCCAGGCGGTCGCGATGATGTTTTCCTGGCTCTGCTGGATGACCACTCTGACGGGGGTTGGAAAGCGTTTGTAACTCAACGTCGTCCTCATGCTGCTTCTTGAAATTGCAGCACTCAAACGTGCGGGATTCAAGAAGGTTCCAACGGCGGATTCATTTTGGAATCTGCTTGTGAAAGCATGTTCTGAACCACGGCTGAGGCGTCTTTGATGAACCACGGGATCAGCGCATCGCGCGCATCCGCTCGACCCAGTCAGCCCCGATCTGCCATCGCGTCAGCACATCCAGCGGGTCCTCCGCATCAAGCCGCGAACAGATGCGATAGACCTCCAGAACCTCGGCACTCATCTCGCCGCGATGATAGATAAAGGTGGCGGCGGCATAGCGGGTGCGGCCGGACCATGCGATGCCCAGCGGAGTTTTAATCAAATCCCAGTTCTGGCGTGTTTCCTCGTCCATATCGCAACCGTCAGAACTGAGCGGGCGGGGAAGCGGCACGGCGGTCGAGCTTGATGAAAGGGCGCGGCACGATGCGGGCGCGTTTCATCATCTTTTGATATTGCAGTTCGCGCGACGCGTAGATTTCCACCCAGAGATCTTCGGTCAGACGCGTGCCATAGGGCCGGGTCAGGCTGGCGATGGCGATGTTGCGCTTGGCAAGCGGCGACCAGATTGCGGCACTGACGAGGCCGGCCTCATGCTTTTTCCGGTGATAGAGGATGGCGCCGTCAGCCGGAATATTGCCTTCAATTTCAAGGCCGACGAGCACATGTTTGAGAGATTGATTCCGCCTGGCTTCAAGTATCGCTTGACGTCCGTTGAAGGTGATTTTTTGCGCATCGACCAGCCAGTCCAGCCCGATCTCGTCGGGCATGCGGGCGCGGTCGGCGCGCAGCGCCGTCTCCGCCGTCATGAAATCGGCATTGGCGACGATGAATCCCGCTTCGATGCGGGCGCGGTTGAGTGCGGCATAGCCGATGGCGCGGATGCCGTGAAGCTGTCCTGCCGTCCAGAGGCGATCCCACAGGCTGAGCGCGGCATCAGCGGGGACGAACAGTTCGTAGCCGAGATCGCCGGTAAAGCCGGTGCGCGAGATGGTGACCGTGCCGCCCTCATGCGTGAAGTCTGCGAGCTGGAAGGGTTTCAGCCGTTCGATGCCGTCGAAGCCGGCTTTGGACAGGACCGCGAATGACGTTGGGCCCTGCAGGGCAAGCCCGGCGATCTCAGCCGTTTCTTCCGCGACGGTAACGTCAAAGCCGATGGCGCTGTCGAGCAGCCAGGGCAGGTGGCGCTCCTGGCAGCAGAGGCGAAACGTATCGGGCGCGAGCCGGAACAGCGTGCCATCATCAAGCACATGACCGTGGTCGTCGCACCAGGCGGTGTAGTGGACGCGGCCGGTGCCGAGCTTTGAGACATCGCGCACGGTCAGCCGGTTGAGATAGCGCTCGGCATCCGGCCCGGCGATGCGGTATTTCACCATCGGCGAAATATCGAACAGCGCCGATGTCGAGCGGATGGCGAAATATTCCAGTTCCTCGTCGAAGACCGAATGCGGCGCCTTGTAGCCGGACCAGGTGTACCAGTCGCTGGTTTCGCTGAGGGCTGCGATGCGCGGATGAAACGGGGTCTCGAAGCGTGGCGTGGCAATATGGCTCTGCAGGGCGCGGCGAGTGTTGATCTCCAGCATCATGATCTCTCCGAAAGAATGTGGCGCGCGGCGAGCAGTCCCGGCAGGCCGGAAATGCCGCCGCCAGGATGCGAACCGGCACTGGCGAGGTAGAGGCCGGACAGCGGCGTCGAATAGCCGGCCGCCGCATTGACCGGGCGGTTGACCAGCAGCTGATCGGCCTGCAGTTCGCCATGATGCCAGTGGCCGCCGGGCAGATGATACTGGGTTTCCATATCGGCCGGTGTCATCAGCTGGCGTCCGGTGATGCTCTTGCTCAAGCCCGGCGCGTAGCGCTCCAGCGTGTCGAGGATGATCTTTTCGAAGGCCGGTTTGCCATTGTCCCAGCCGCCCTTCAGATCATAGGGCGCAAATTCCACCAGGGCGGACAGCGTCGCGCCGCCGGGGGGCGCGAGTGCGGGATCGGCAAGGCTCGGCAGGGTGATCTCCATCACGGGATCGGGAGAGAATTCACCATATTTGGCCGGGTTGAAGGCATTTTCGACATGGGCGATGGAGCGGGCGATGACCAGCCGGCCGCGATGGTCATCCGGCGAAACGCCGGTGAAGGCGGGCTGCCGGTCGAGCGCCAGATCGAGCTTGGCGACATTGCCTTTCGAGCGGATATTGCCGACGGCGCGGACAAAGCCTGTGCCGAGTTCGGCTGCGTCGCAGAGGTTCAGGAATGTCGCCTGCGGATGGATGGCGCAGATGATAACGGGTGCATTCAGCTGTTCGCCGTTGGCGAGCACGACGCCGGTTGCGGTGCCGCGATCGGCGAGGATGTGCGCGGCATGGGCGCCCGTGCGGATGACGGCTCCGGCAGCGGTTGCGGCCTTTTCGAACGCCGGGGCAAGGATGCTCATGCCACCCTGCGGCACGCATTGCGCGCCCGTCTTGCCGCCCGTTTCGCCGGTCAGACGGTAATAGAGGCCGAGAAGAGAGGTCGGTGATCGCGGCCCGAGATGGATGCCGAGCGTGGCGTCGAAGGCAACGAGACCTTTGAGGCGGTCGTCGCTCAGATATTCGTCGGCGACATCGGCGACATTCATCAGGAGCATGCGCAGGAAGTCGCGGCCTTCCTCGCGGCCTTTGGTAATGAGGCTGAGGCCCGCGCCTGCAAAGGCGCCGAGGTCACGCATCCCGACATGGCCGATCTCCGGCGGCCGGCGCTTGAGGAAGCGTTTGAGAATGCCCGCCTGGAACATCAGCTTCTTGCGCATGGCCGCAAAGGCCTTCGCTTCTGCCGGGCTGACGCCGTCGACTGTCTCGCCATAGGCACCACGCAGGACGGCGTGCCTGCCATCCGGCGAGAGCGCCACGGTCGGCAGGGACGCGCCGGAGGTTTTGGCGGCCTTCAGCTTCAGCAGGTCCTCGACCTCCGGATCGAGCCGGTTGACGATATGGGCGAGGCCGGCGGAGCGGTAGCCGGGATGGAATTCAAAGCCGCGCATCGCGCCGCCGGTGCTGTCGGCGGCTTCGAGAACGACGACCCTGCGGCCGTTCTGCGCCAGCAGCGTGGCCGCCGTCAGGCCGTTATGGCCGCCGCCGATGACGATGGCATCGAAGTCTGCGGCGTTGAAATCCGTGGTCCGGGCGAGATCAGATGACGTCATGGGCCGGGCTCATTTCTGAAGGTTTCAGTTTCAGGTCGCGCAGGATTTCCGCGGCGGCATTGCGGCCGGGCGCTCCCATGACGCCGCCGCCGGGATGGGTGGAGGAGCCGCAGAGATAGAGGCCAGGCACCGGCGTGCGGTATTGCGCGTAACCGGGCACCGGGCGGTTGAACAGCAACTGATCGAAGGTCAGCTCCCCTTGGAAGATATTGCCTTCGGTGAGGCCAACCTCCGCCTCGATCTCGCGCGGCGTGCGCACTTCCATATGCAGGATGCGGTCGCGGAAGCCGGGGGAATAATCGGCGATCTGGCTGACGACGGTCTCGGCAAAGGCGTCGCGGTCGGCATCGGTCCAGTCGCGGCCTTCCAGTTGCGGCGGGCAATATTGCACGAAACAGCTCATGAAATGCTTGCCCGGCGGCGCCATGGTCGGATCGAGCGTCGTCGGGATGACCATATCGACGAAGGGATCGGCGGAATAGCGGCCAGCCTTCCAGTCGTCATAGGCGCGTTCCATCCGCTCCATCGAATCGGTGAAATGCAGATCGCCGCGAATGCAGGAGGAATTCTTCGGCAGCGCCGGAAATTCGGGCAGGCTGTCGAGTGCGATATTGAGCTTGCCGGACGAGCCGCGCATTTTGAAGTGCTTGACGCGGTGGACGAAGGCTTCGGGCAGGGCATCCTCCTCGACCAGCTTGAGGAAGGTGCGCTTGACGTCGGCATTGGAGACCACGAGATTGCCGCGCACCTCCTCGCCATCGGCCAGCACGACGCCGGTGGCGCGGCCGCTGCGGGTCATGACGCGGGCGACATCGGCGCCGGTGCGGATCGTGCCGCCCGATGCCTTGAAGGAGGAGGCAAGCGCCTGCGTCACCGCGCCCATGCCGCCGCGCGCATAGCCCCAGGCGCCGACGGAGCCATCGACTTCGCCCATGTAGTGATGCAGGAGCACGTAAGCCGTGCCGGGCGACATCGGCCCAAGCGCCGTGCCGATAATGCCCGACAACGCCAGATAGGCCTTGATGACGTCGGTCTCAAAATATTCGTCGAGGAAGTCAGAGATCGACATGGTCCAGAAGCGCAATGTCTGCGCCATGTCATGGGCGGAGAATTCGCCGAGTTTTTTGCCGAGATAGAGCAGCTCGGAAATGTCGCGCGGCTTGAAGGAAAACGGGTCCGGTGCGGTGCGCATCAATAGCGGCTGGATGAAACGGCATTGGCGGGTGACGTCGCGGGCGTAGCGGTCATAGGCTTCGGCATCGCGCTTGGAATAGCGGGCGAATTCGCGGCGGTGGCTGTCATGGTCGCGGTAGGAGGCGATATAGTCGCCGTCGCGGGTAAAGACCGCGCCGCCTTCATAGGCGATGACCTGCAGCCCGTGTTTCGGCAGCTCGAGGTCGCGCATGATTTCTGGGCGAAACAGCGAGCAGACATAGGAGCAGTTGGAGTAGAGGAAGCCCGGCGTCAACTCGCGGCTGGTGGCCGCACCGCCCACCCAATCGTTCTTTTCGAGCACCAGCACATCAAGCCCGGCGCGCTGCAGATAGCAGGCCGCGACCAGGCCGTTATGGCCGCCTCCGATCATCACCACATCGTATTTCTTCATGCCTCTGTCTCCCTCATTGCGAAAAATCTGGCATGAAAAGCAGAATGTTGTCCAGTTATATTGAATGAATATTCAGCAAGTATGTTGCAATCCTCTGATAATGCGATAGGATTTCGTGTCAAAGGCCATGCGGTGGACATGACGGGATGATCGAAACCTCGATGCGGGAAACGGGATATGGCCAGGCAGGCGCATCGGGCTCCGGTTTGGTGATCGCGCGACTGTCTGCGTCCGGGCAGGCATGCGGCTCCGTGACCGTGAAGACGGCGCGCACGGGCTATCCTGGAACGGGCATCCGCAGCTTCAAAGCCAAGCAGAAGGTTCTTGACACCGGGCCGCATTGTCGCGCTCATCTGCCCGGTGAAAAACCGGGCGGGAGCGCATCATGAGCGTCGTTCTCAGCCTGAAGGGCAAGAAGGTAACGGTGAGAATGAAGGCAGTGTCTGCGGCTGAAACCGGCGAAAACGAAAGGCGTGGCCGCAAGGCTTCGAAGGAAACACGGCGCCAGCAGCTGGTCGAGGCAACGATCGATTCGCTTGCCAAGCGCGGCTATTCCGAAACGACGCTGGCCGATGTCGCCGATGGCGCCGGCCTGTCGCGCGGCATCGTCAATTTTCATTTCGAGAGCAAGGAAAAGCTCTTGATTGCCACGCTGCAATTCATGGCCGACGAATATGCGGCGCATTGGGGCGCGGCACTCGATAAAGCGGGCGCGGCGGCATCCTCGCAGCTCTGGGCGCTGGTGGCGGCCGATTTCGACCGCAAGATCTGCACCAAGCGCAAGCTGGCCGCCTGGTGCGCCTTCTGGGGCGAGGCGAAATCGCGGCCGACCTATCAGGCGCTCTGCGGCGCCCGCGACACCAAGTACCAGGAGCTGTTCGTGGCGCTCTGCGCGCAGATGAAGGCCGAGGCATCCTATACATATGACGCCGAAACCATCGCGCTGGCGCTCAGCGCCATGATGGAAGGCCTGTGGTTCCGGCTGATGATGGGCGATGGGCTGACGCGCGAAAAGGCCCATGCGGCGGCAATCGAATATCTGGTCTCGGTCTTTCCGGGCCATATGACCCATCAGGGTCCGAAATAGGGAACAGCTGAAAACGGCAAAGGAGACCGGCATGCGGATAATGGGAATGGTCAGGGATTTGGGCAGGGCCGCGTTGCTGGCCTCGCTGCTGTCCGGCGCGGCGTTTACGGCGCGCGCCGCCGACAATATCACCGTCTTTGATTGGTCCGGCTACGAGGATCCGGCCTTCCACCCGGCCTATACCGCAAAGCACGGCACGGAACCGGATTTCAGCTTCTTCGGCGATGAGGAAGAGGCGTTCCAGAAGTTGCGCTCCGGCTTCAAGGCCGACCTTGCCCATCCCTGTTCGCAGAGTGTCAACAAGTGGCGTGAGGCAGGGCTGATCGAGCCGCTCGATACGTCCAAGCTGACCGGGTGGAACGATATCCTGCCCGGCATCAAGGCGATGAAGGGCCTGATGACCTCTGATGACGGCACGGCCTGGTTCCTGCCGTTCGAGTGGGGCAATACGGTTCTGACCTATCGCACCGACACGGTGAAGCCGGAAGAAGTCCAGTCGCTGAAGGCGTTTGCCGACCCGAAATTCAAGGACCGCGTTTCGATCGGCGACAATGTCGATGATGCCTATGCGCTGGCGAGCCTTGCGATTGGCCTCAAGGACTGGACGAAGATGACCGATGCGCAGTTTGCGGAAGCTTCCGCTTTTCTGCGCGAGGTGCACAAAAATGTCCGCCTCTACTGGACCGACAATACCGAAGTCAGCCAGGCGATGGCGAGCGGCGAGGTCGATCTCGCCTGGGCCTGGAACGAGACCGTGACGACGCTGCAAAAAGATGGCGTGCCGGCCGACGTCAAGCGGGACACGACGGAAGGGCTGTCCACCTGGGTCTGCGGCTATGTCCGCCTGAAGGGGGCGGAGGGCGACGCGGACAAACAATATGATTTCCTGAATTCGATCAGCGATCCGGCCATCAGTACGTACCTCGTCAATGACTGGGGTTACGGCCATGCCAATGCCAAGGGCATGGCTGCGGTGGACCCGAAGATCCTTGTGGCGAAAGGATATGCGGATGTCGATAAATTCGTCGACAAGACGCTGTTCCAGTCGCCGATGCCGATCGAGCTGCGTCAGAAGATGATTGCCGAATTCGAGAAGATCAAGGCGGGCTATTGAGCGGATATGATGCAGATGTGATTGTCGCCGGGGCCGGTTTTGCCGGCCTTTCGGCGGCCGATGCCCTGGTGTCGGCCGGTCTCGATGTGATCGTGCTGGAAGCCCGTGATCGTGTTGGCGGCAGGGTGGAGGCCTCGGCGTTTGCCGATGGCGTTGCGATGGATACCGGCGGGCAGTTTATCTGCGACGAGATGCCGAATGTCATGGCCTTGACGCGGCGGTTCAACTTGCCTTTGGCGGAGACGCCGCTGGACGGCGCCTTTCTCGTTGAGCCGCAACCGTTTGAGGCCGGGTCGTCCTTTGCGGAATCCGGCCGCATCCGCGCCCGTGCCAACCGGATCGATCCGCGCGATCCCGCTATTTCGGGGCTCACGGCGGGGGAATGGCTGGCGCGCCAGAGCGATCCGCCCGGCGCAAAAGCCAGCTATCAGGCGATGGTCGAGGGCCTCTGGTGCCGGTCGATGAGCGAAATCCCGCTCTGGTACCTGATCGACAATGACAGGCGTACGATCAGCAACGGCAACGAGCTGCAATATTTCGCCGAGGGTACGATCCATGCTGCGGCCGAAGCACTGGCGGCAACGCTGGGCAAGCGCCTGCGGCTTGAGGCGCCGGTGTTTCGCATAGGCCGCAGCGAGGGTTCGGTGTCGGTGACAACAGGCGCGGGCGGCGTCTTAACCGCGCGGCAGGTGATCATTGCCGTGCCGCCGGTGATGGCTTCGCGCATCGCGCATGTGCCCGATCTCCCCCATGCGCTGAACGGCGCTCTGAGCGCCTGGAAAAGCGGCACGGTGATCAAGGCGCTGGTGCGCTTTGAGCGGCCGTTCTGGCGTGATCGCGGACTGAGCGGCATGGTGATGTGGCGCGATACGCTGGGGCTTTTCGCCTGCGATGTCAGCAGCCGGCAGGCGTCGGCGCTGGTGATGTTTGCCGGTGGGCCGGTTGCCGTCGAATGGAGCGCGAAGGGACACGCCTTCATCGAGGCGGAAATCCGCCGCCGGCTGGTGGCGGCGCTGGGTCCGCAGGCCGCTGCGGTGACGGGGCTGTTGATCCGCGATTGGGTCGGCGATCCCTGGAGCGGCGGTGGCTATAGCGATGTGATCACGGATCTCCAGGCCTATGATGCCGAAGACATTCTGCGCGCCGGTGCGCCGCCGGTGCATTTTGCCTCGTCGGAGCTATCCCCGTCATTCCCCGCCTATATCGAGGGCGCCATCGTTGCCGGACGGGACGCCGCCATGCGGGTGATTGCAGCGCATCAATCGGCCATCGCCACCAGCGCATCCGGATCATAGGCAAGGCGGATCGGCGCGCCGACCGGAATATCGTCCGCGCCGAAATTATTAGTTTCCGACACGGATAGCGGTTTTTCGAGGCCCGGCACATCGACGATCAGGTGGGTGATCTCGCCAAAGTAATGACGGTCCACCACATGGCCGGTCACCTCGCAATCGGCCTTGGCATCGTCCCACAGCACCCGCAGGCGTTCCGGGCGAATGCCGATGGTGGCCTCACCGTTCTCAGCGGTAAAACCCTTGGGCTTGGCGATGGTGACATTGCCGAAACGGGTGGTCTCGACGGAGAGGTTGAGAGCGCTTTCACCGGTGATCTTCGCCCGCATGAAATTCATGCCGCCGAGAAAATCCGCGACCTGCCGGGTGAGGGGACGCTGGTAGATTTCCTTGGGCGTCGCCACCTGGGCAATCTTGCCGCCGAACATCACGGCGATCCGGTCCGACATGGCGAGCGCTTCGTATTGATCATGGGTGACCAGAACGAAGGTGATGCCCACGGCTTTTTGCAAGGTGCGCAGCTCGACCTGCATTTCCTCGCGCAGCTTCTTGTCGAGCGCCGACAGCGGCTCGTCGAGCAAAAGCACCTTCGGCCGCATCACCAGCGCCCGTGCAAGCGCGACGCGCTGGCGCTGGCCGCCGGACAGTTCATGGGCTTTGCGTTTGCCAAGATGCGAAAGCCGCACCTGTTCCAGTGCATTGCCGACACGCTGGCGTTCGTCGCTTGCGTTCAGTTTCAGGCGCTTGAGGCCGTAGCCGACATTATCCTCGACATTCAGATGCGGGAAGATCGCATAGTTCTGGAAGACCATGTTGGTCGGCCGCTTGTTGGGCGGCAGGTCGATGGCCGAATGGCCGTCGATGCGGATGTCTCCTGATGTCGGCGTGTCGAAGCCGGCGATCGAGCGCAAAAGGGTGGTCTTGCCGCAGCCGGATGGTCCCAGCAGGGAGAAGAATTCGCCGGCGGCAATGTCGAGGCTGACATTGTCGAGCGCGCGATAGATGCCGTAATAGCGGCTGACGTCATCGATCTCGATCATGGGTGTATCAGCCATGGGCGGCGGCTCCAGCTTTGAGGCGGTTTTCCGCGCGGCGGCGCAGGATTTCGGCGGTGGCGACCAGGAGGATCGACAGGGCGATCATCAGGCTTCCGAGCGCCAGCACGCTTGGCAGCTTGGCGGCAAAGCGCAGCTGTCCCCAGATATAGACCGGCAGCGTCGGCTCCGTGCCCGACAGGAAGAAGGCGAGGATGAACTCGTCGAGCGAAATGGTGAAGGAGACGAGCAGGCTGGAGATGATGGCCGGCGCCACCACCGGCAGCGTCACCCGGCGGAAGGTGCCGATGGCGGTTTCCCCGAGGTCGAGCGAGGCTTCCTCCAGCGAACGGTCGAAGCCATCAAAGCCGGAAATCAGCACCGACAGCGCATAGGGCAGGCAAAACACCGTCTGGCCGAGAATGACCGTGACCAGCGACAGTTCCAGGCCGAGCTGCAGCACGATCATCAGCAGCGATACGGCCACGATGATCTCGGGCAGAAACAGCGGCGCCATCAACAGGCCTGTCGCTGCGCGCTGGCCGCGGAACTTGTAGCGGGTGACGGCGCGGGCGGCGCAGATGGCAAGACCGGTTGACAGGATTGAGACGCAGATGCCGACGATCAGGCTGTTGCGCGCGGCCGCCAGCATCGCCGCATTGCCCCAGAGCGAGGCGTACCATTTGGTGGTGAAGCCGGCGAGCGGGAAGGTGGTGGAGGCCGCATTGTTGAACGAGAAGATCGGCAAAAGCAGGATCGGCAGATAGAGAAAGACAAGGTAAGCCGACACATAGACCGGCAGCCAGCGGGATTTTCGAATGCCGTGACGGCCGCTCATTTGATCCGCCTCACGAATAGCTTCAGCGCCAGCACCATGCAGCCGGCCATGGCCGAAACGATCACCATCGTTGTGACAGAAAGGGCTGCGCCAAGCGGCCAGTTGGCCCCCTTGCCGAACTGCGCCTGGATGGCGGTGGCGATCATCACGCCGTCCTTGCCGCCAACCAGCTTGGGCGTCACGTAATCGCCGACGGTCGGGATCATCACGATCAGGAAGGCGGAAATGACGCCCGGCAGCGACAGCGGCAGCGTGACGCGCAGAAAGCTCCAGACCTTGTTGTCGCCGAGATCATGCGCCGCCTCGATCAGCGAGCGGTCGATCTTTTCCAGGGAGACATAGATCGGCAGGATGGCAAAGGCCGCCCAGCTATGGACGAGCGTGATGATCACGGCGTTGGAATTGTAGAGCAATGTGGTCACCGGCTGATCGATCAGTCCGGTGGACATCAAGCCGGTATTCAGCACGCCCTGATAGCCGAGGATGACCTTCCAGGACATGACGCGCAGGAGGTAGCTGGTCCAGCAGGGCACGGTGATCAGGAACAGCCAGAGGTTCTTGTGAACGCCGCCATGGAAGGAGATGAACCAGGCGACCGGATAGGAAAAGGTGACGGTGATGAGGCTGACGGCGAGCGAGATGGTGAGCGAGCGCCAGAGCAGGTCGCGGTAGATCGGTTCTGTCAGGGCGACGCGATAATTCTCAAGCGTGAAGCTGCGGTCGATGGTCAGGTAATCCTGGGACCAGAAGCTGTAGGCGATGACGATGAGGACCGGCAGGAAGAGCAGCGCCAGCGCGTAAAGCAGGGTCGGCGAGATCAGCGTCAGGCCTTTTGCCTCGTCGCTTGCCGCCCAGCGGCGGCTGCCGGCAAGAGGCGGTTTGCTCTCCACGCCGATTGCGCCCGGCAACGCCACCATCAGCGCCACCCGTGCGGCGCGGTGCCGTGACAACAGTGAAAATGCAGGGATCGTATCATGCCGTCCGTCCCGGGCGGTTTTCCGCCATTCTTTGGTTCCCGCAGAGAGAATGAGCGCAAAACGGGATTGAACGCAAGTGTTTTTTCTGCCAATATTGATTGAACGGACATTCAAAATAGAAGTAATTGATGTTTTATATCAGTTATTTGATTTGAAATAATGTCCATAAATTATCTGTGGAGGCGAAAAAATGGCGGCCAAACGTGAAGACGCGATCAGCTCTTTGGAGGCTTCAGACAGCATGGTGGCTCTGGCCAGAGATCATCTCGTCCAGCCCTGGCCGACGGCGGGCGAGATCGGCGCGGAGGCGCGCGGCGGTATCGTCAGCGGTGACGGTATCTATGTGATCGACGGCGAGGGGCGAAAGCTGATCGATGGCCCCGCCGGCATGTGGTGCGTCAATGCCGGGCATCGGCGAAAGGAGCTCGCCGACGTGCTCTATGATCAGGCCATGGACCTCTCCTACAATTCGCCCTGGTACACGATGAACGCGCCGTCGGTGACGCTGTCCGCCCGGCTTGCCGGTCATGCGCCGGGCGATCTCAATCATGTCTTCTACACGACCGGCGGCTCCTCTGCGGTCGAGACCGCACTGCGCTTCATGCAGTTTTCCAACAATGTGAAGGGGCGCCCGGACAAGAAGCTGATGGTGTCGCGGCAAGGCGGCTATCACGGCTCGACCTATCTGTCGGCCTCGCTGAACGGCCGTCCGCGCGATCACGACTGGATGGACAGTGCCGGCGAGCAGGTGGTGAAACTCTCCTGTCCCAATCCGTTCCGGCGGCCGGAAGGGATGAGCGAGGCTGCGTTCTGCGATGGGCTCGTCGCGGAATTCCGCGCGGTCATCGAGGCGCGGGGGGCCGACCGCATCGGTGCCTTCATTGCCGAGCCGGTGATGGCGTCCGGCGGGGTCATCGTGCCGCCGGACGGTTATCTCAGCCGGATGCGGCAGCTTTGCACCGACAACGACATCCTGTTCATCGCCGACGAGGTGGTGACGGCCTTCGGGCGGCTGGGGCATGTCTTTGCCTCCAGCGATGTCTTCGGCATCGAGCCTGATATGATCACCTTCGCCAAGGGTGTGACCTCCGGTTACTTTCCGCTTGGCGGCGTGATGATTTCGTCGCGCCTGTTTGAGGAATTGCGCCGCTCCAACCATCCCGATGCGATGTTTGCCCATGGGCTAACCTATTCCAGCCACCCGATCGGCTGCGCCGTGGCGCTGAAAAACCTCGATATCCTGGAAGAGGGTCTGCTTGAGCATACGCGCGCCATTTCCGGCCATTTCCAGGCGAGCCTGAAGACGCTTGAAGACCTGCCGCTGGTCGGCGAAGTGCGCGGGGTCGGGCTGATGGCCTGCGTCGAATGTGTCGCCGACCGCGTGCACAACAATCCGCTGACGCTTGATCTCGACGTCGGCAAGCGCATCGACAGGCATTGCCAGGACCTCGGTCTCCTGGTGCGGCCGCTGATCAACATGTGCGTGATGTCACCACCGCTGACGATCACCCTGCCGCAGATCGACGAGATGACCACGATCCTGCGCACCAGCATCCGCCGGACGATGGATGAACTGGTGCGCGAAGGGTTGTGGCACGGCTGAGTTTTGTCTTGGGCATGGCATCCATTCCCCGCCATGCTCATTTTTAAAGGGCCGGTTTTCCCGGCCCTTTCTTTATGGCTTGTCAGACTGCGGCAAAACGCAGCCGGCTGTTCATGCCGGCCATTTCCCGCTCGTCCGGGGCGGCGGGCAGGGTCATGACCGGCAGGATGGCGCGAAGGTGGTCGTGGTGGGTGCGCACGCCATATTCGAGATCGGACAGGTAGAACCCGCTGAAGGCCTTGGAGGTCATCGATTCGTTGGACCAGATGGTCAGTTGCACGTCCTCGGACTGCGTATCGCGGTCGATGCGCTGGGCAAGGTAGCGGGCGGCGCGTTCCCGGCGGCTTTCGTCGCGATGGCGGTAGACGCCGCCGCGCAGCATGGTTTGGCCGGTGGAAAGCGGAAATTCCTGATAGAACTGCACGGCTTCCGGCGTCACGGCGATCACCGCATTGGCGAAGATGCCGTAATAGATCCAGGCCTTGCGCAGGTGCTGTGGCAGGTGGGTGGCTTCCGGGGCGATTCTGACATAATTGCGCACGCTCCAGCGTCGGCCGGCATGCGGATTATAGGTGGCGAACGAGCGGCAGAGTCCGTTGACGAAGGGTTCGTCATAATAGGTCGAGCCATAGAGGTCCTGCAGCGCCGGATGGGCCATCGCCACGTGGTAACCCTCGTTGTCGACATCGCGGACGGATTTCCAGTTGACCGGCGAGGTCTGCGTCCAGAGATTGCCGGCGGCAACCATGTCCTGCGTTTTGTATTCGCTGAGTTCGGCCGCGAAGGGCTGCATCAGTTCGGCAACGGACGGCTGGGGCCCGGGTGCAAAACGGATGAAGACGAAGCCCATCCAGACTTCGAGATCCAGTGCGATCAGCCCGAATTCCTGCTTGTCGAGCGGCGGGAAGGAGCGGGGGCGGGCGGCGCCCCGCAACGTTCCGTCGAGATTATAGACCCAGCCGTGGAACGGACAGACCAGCGCATTGCGGCAGGTTCCCTTGTCATCGGCCACGACGCGCGAGCCGCGGTGGCGGCAGATATTGTGGAAGCCGCGCACGGTGCCGTCCTGGTCGCGCAGGATCAGCGCGCGCTCGCCGACGACATCCATCGTGATGTAATTGCCGGGCTCCGGCACATCGGAAACATGGCAGGCGATCTGCCAGTGCTCGCGGAAGACATGCTGTTTTTCAAGCTCCAGCAGCGCGTCGCTGTGATAGCACCAGCCGGGCAAGCCGCTGCGGTCCCAGTCGTTGGGAACGTTGATGTTTCGGGTCATTTCGTTCATGAATTTCCCCATATCTTGCTGAACGTTCATTCAATATAATCACATTTCTCCATGAATAGGAATAGGTTGAGGGATTGGTGCCTCTACGAAATTTTTTGGAATTTTCGGATTTGCACGGAAATTGCGGCCGCCGCCGTCCGGTCCTTCGGCATTTGCCAGGGGACGGGAGTATGTTGCGTCAAAGGAACCGCAGTCGTGTCCGGGCCTATCTTTCCAGTTCCGGGTAGACCCGGTCGAGAAAACCCGGCCGAAGTTTTTCGCCCATCAGGCAATCGGTGGGCGGTTTGATCTGAACGGGAATGGCCGGCAGTCGCGCCTGGCTGACCTCAAGGACCAGCTTCTGGCGGATGGCGACGGCAAAATCTTCCGGCTGATGCACCGGCAGCACGAAGGAGCCGGGGCCGCCGATGACGCAATCGGCATAGTAGCGGTCAAGCGAAACCGGCCCGCCGGAGGGGCGGATGAGAATGGCAAGGCCATTGATGATGATGCCGCTTTCAATGGCGGCATCGCGGGCAGGATCGACCGGAGGGCCCAGATTGTTCGGCCCGTCGCCGGAAATATCGACCACCCGGCGCATGGCATCATAAGGGCTTGCCGCCATCAGTTTCGATGCAAAGGTGATGGCATTGGAAATGGAGGTGCCGCGGCGGGTGAAGACCGGCCGTGAGGCGAGATGTTCAGCGAGGCTAGCGGCGTCCTGCGCGTCGTCAATCACCTGCCAGCCGATGACGGAGGTTTCGTTGACGCTGCCCGCCCATTCGAAATAGCTGATGGCGATGCGGCCATTCAGGCCTGCGGTCACCGCGTTGATGAAGTCGGGATGACGCAGCGCCTCGACATAGCCCATGCGCTGAACCTGCGCCTCTTCGATATCCATCGAGCCCGACATATCGACCGCGAGCACCAGCGCTACATCGACCGGAACGGAATCTGCCACCGGCGTCGCCACTGGCGTGGCTGCAATCGTCAGAAACATCGCAAGTGCTGAAAACATCAGGTCATCCAATCGGCGCTCAGGATCGTATGAAACTAAAATGTAACACAAATCGTTGGTTAGGCGACCGTCCGGGAAGCCGGCGGCTTCAACAATCAGTGATTTGTACCTGCGGTCACTTTTTCGACCGATCGACTGGAGTTAGCCTGTAATGCTTCTGAAAAACGAAACCGACACGGTTATTCTCGACCGTTTGCAGCGAGCGGCGTTCAGCTACTTTCTCGATTTCGTCAATCCGGAAAATGGTTTGATTGCCGACACGTCACTCCCTGGCGCGCCTTCGAGCATCGCTGCGACCGGCTTTGCCCTGTCCGCCTATCCCACCGGCGTCGAGAGAGGCTGGATGAGCCGGGAGGAGGCTGCGGCGATCACGCTGACCACCTTGCGCTTCTTCGCCAAAAGTCCGCAAAGCCGCAGCAAGGATGCCACCGGTTACAAGGGGCTCTATTATCATTTCCTGGACATGAAGACCGGGCTTAGAACGTGGCGCAGCGAATTGTCCCTGATTGACAGCGCGCTTCTGATCGCCGGCATGATCACGTCAGCTGCGTATTTCAACCGGGATGACGAAGTCGAAAAGGAAATCCGCTCTCACGTCGATATGCTCTATGCAAGGGCAAACTGGGCCTGGGCGCTGGACGGTGACGGCGCTCTGTGGCTCGGATGGAAACCGCGCAGCGGCTTTCTGCCCTATCACTGGGAATCCTATAGCGAGGCGATCATCCTCTATACGCTGGCGCTCGCTTCGCCCTCCTATCCGATCGGCAAGGACAGCTATGATGCGTTTGCCGCGAAATTCGACTGGATGACGGTGAAGGGCAAGCCGTTCCTCTATGCCGGTCCCTTGTTCATCCACCTGTTCTCGCATGCCTGGATCGATTTTCGCGGAATCCGCGATGAGGCCGTGGCGGCCCATGATACGGATTATTTCGAAAATACCCGGCGCGCGATTGCCGTTCAGCGTGATTATGCGACGGCCAATCCGGGTGGCTTCACGGGCTATGGTGCCGATACATGGGGGCTGACCTCATGCGATGGCCCGCAGCGTCCGCGCCGCCTGCAGGATGGACGGCGCCAGCAATTTGCCGGTTATGCCGCGCGCGGCGCGCCAAATGGCCCCGACGACGGCACGCTTGCGCCCTGGGCGCCCCTGGCATGCTTGCCATTCGAGCCTCAGGCCGCCATATCAGGCACACGCCATATCCTGTCGAGCTATCCGGATGTCATGGCGGATGGGCGGTTTATCGGCAGTTTCAATCCGAGCGTTCCGGGCAAGACGGCGGAAGGGTGGCTCAACAATCGCAGCGTCGGCCTTGACCAGGGATTGCTGGTCATGATGATCGAAAACCACCGCACTGGGCTCTATTGGTCCATGCTGCGCGAAACGGTGGTGATACGGCGCGGCCTGAGACGGGCGGGTTTTTCCGGCGGCTGGCTTTGAGATCAGGGATCGTGCTTTTGGGGTCCTATCATCAGTCTCCATCATGAGGTAAACGGACCGTCAGAACATTTGAGGCGGCCCCTTGGACGACAATAGGGATCACGGCAGGTTTCGAGACGGTGATGCAGGGCAGGTGGCTGATGCCATCGTCTGGCAGGCACAGTATTTTCCACATGTCGCGATGTCGCAAGGTTTGCCAAGTGGCGACTTTGTTTCCGTCGATCGGGCGTGGCGCCGTGACGGGGAGATGATCGAACGCCTGCTCGCCTATCAGAACCGTTTCGCGTCCGGAATGGATGATCGCGTCAGGGGCGCTCATCTCGTGTCCTTTTACAGCCATCACCTCAGTGTTGCGGTGGCGGCAGTCTATCTGCGCGCGGGACTGGTCCCCGGCAAGGATCGCCTGGCATTCCGGTTTGAACCTGCCGTTCCCAACGACTGCGGTTCAGTCAATGCCCCCCAGCCAGCCGATGCCTGCCGCTTTCATTTTCGCGTCGAGAATTTTGCGCGCGGGCATGATTGGGCGACGTTGTTGCATGATGGTTTCGTCGAAAATTTCACGCCCATGATCGATGCGCTGCAGGCGCGCACCGGCCTTTCGCCCGTTGCGCAATGGCGGCTGGTGGCCGATGGTATTGCAGGGGCGTTTCTGGAGGCCGGTCTGGCGCTGGGCGAGGCGGAACGGGCGATGGCTGCGGCACTTGCTGTCATCAACGGAGCCGGCTCGCCGCTGTCTTTTGATGCGATGCGCTATCAGCGGATCAGCGCCGTCTGCAATGGGGTTGCCGTCGAGCGCTTATTCCGCTTGCGAAGCGGCTGCTGTCTCTACTACCGGACGCAGGGCGGTGATTTTTGCGATGTCTGCGTTCTCCTGGATGACGAGAGCAAAAAAAGCCGCCTGCGCGCCCATGTCGAGCGCACCGGCGGCCTCTGATCACGGTTGCCGCACGGACAAAACCCCGCGGCAACTTTATGGCTCAGGCCGATTTCAAAAACCGTTCGTTCAGATAGCCCGAGATGACGCCGAGCACGAGCCAGAAGGCCAGCGTCGTGGCCAAGGCGGCAACGGCGAATTCGGCGCCAAGCACGGCAGGAACCGGGCTCGACAAATCCGACGGCTGTGGCGCGCCATAGGCATGCGGCGCAGCGATCAGGACAAGACCGGCGATCTTGGCGACGATCTCGCCACGCAGCACGATGAGATAAAGTCCGGCCACAGAGAGAACGATCGCCGCGAGCCACCAGATTTTGCGGTCTTGCAGATCGGCTGCAGGAAAGCCCGGAAGTTCCGGCGGCAGGCCGACGGCCGGCAGGAGATGCACCGCAAGCCAGCCGCAAATGCCCCAGATCGCGCCGTTGCGCAACGTAATCGGCTGGTTGAACACCAGGCTTGCTCCGGCAAGCAGCAGGCCGAAACCGGCACCGGCCACCAGATTGGCAAGCAGCGTGCCGGAGAAACGGCTCATGCCGAACATGATGCCGCCTTCTTCCTCATGCTCGCCCTCATGGGCATAGGCCGGCGTGACCGGCGAGAGTGCGGACAACATCTCGCCAATGACCGAGGACCGGTTGAGCGAGGACTGTTGCTGCTGCTGACCTTCGGTCGTGGCAGGCGGCTCGGCTGCGGGTTCCTTGACTTCGAATTCCTCGGCATGAAGGATGAGCGGGACAACCCGCAATTCCTGTGCCGCCGTCATGAAGACGCCCGCGATCAACCCAGCCACCAATGCGGCCAGAAGTGTTTTGACAATCATGTGATACCCCCAAAAATCAAGCGGAACTGATCGATCTGTCGTGCTCAACGCTTGCTGTGTTTCAATTCCCCACGGCAAAAACCGCCCGATGCAAAAGCATGGGCGCAATCCAGGGCCGCGCGATGTCCTGTCGGAAATCGGCGATCCCTCTCATCGATCAGGTGCGGAAAGCGCAAAGCCTTCCACCGTTCATCAATGGCAAGGGAAGCCGTAGGAGTGGCGGACGTCGTGGGCGGTGTCGTGCAGCACTGCAGAATTGGCAAGGCCTGCACCGAAGACCAGGAAACCACCGATCAACAGGGCGAGAACGGCCGTCGTGATGCGGTCGCTGAGAGAAAGCGGAATGCTTGAAACTGTAGTCGTAGCCATGACAACCTCCGTGATGGCGCGTGGAATATATCCCACTCAATTGGGCACCATGCCCTTCATCAACCGGCAGGTTTCCTGGCTCGCGGCGTCAGGCGCTTTCGCGCCAAGGAGCCTGTCTCACCTTCCCGGGGCAGGGCTTGAAATCCCGTCGCCCTAGTGGCTTTTACCGGCTGAACAAACCGGCATGACAAACTCTGACCGCTCTACAGTCGCGGGGTCGGCCGTGATGAAGATGCCCAGAATGGGTCCACCCGTCACGTTCCCATTTACTCCCCGAAAGCGCCTCGCCCCCAGGGAACCAATTGATCCCGCAATGATTATGCCGTCGTATCATGCATGTCAATTCGGCGCTGCGACCTCCAATGACGTATTGCAGCTCTTGATTTTTCCCCGCAATGTCTAAATTGGATATGTAGTACAACCTGGTATGCGCTCAAGTTGCAACCCGGTTTTTTCAAGAAACACTCAATGGTTGTTTGAATTGAAAGATACTCTTCTTATTCACCGGAACAATAGTTCTTTAGCAATCTTGGTGTAGAATGCGGCGGCGCTGACACGCGAAGCATCACCCACAGAGAAGACCATGAAAGCGGCGAGGTCCGAACAGGAATTTCAGAATATTCTTCGCCGCTTGGGAATTGCGCTCGACGCTTCTCAGATCGGGGTGTGGGAGCACGATACGCAGAAGGACGAAGTCGTCTGGGACCTGCAAATGCATCGGCTCTACGCAACGGGCAAGACACAGAAGCGCGTCAAGGCGGCGGTGTGGATGAATGCGATTCATCCCGATGATTTTGTGCAAGCGCAAGCGGATTTCGATCTCGCGATTGCAACAGGCGACGTTTATTCGTCGGAATACCGGATCATCCTGCCGGACGGCGAAACCCGCCATCTGCGCTCGCGTGCCTATTGTTTCGAGGAAGACGGCCACATCACCTTCATCGGTGCCGAGTGGGACGTGACGGCGGATGTGCTGCTCAATCGCGAATTGCGGCGGCAGAAGGCGATTGCCGAAGCGCGCGCCGTTGCGCTGGAAGTGAGCTCCGAGCGGATACAGCATGCCGCCGAGCACGATTCCCTGACAGGGCTTCCAAACCGCCGCTTTTTCGACCGTCGGCTGGCGGAGCTTGCCGAGGGGGAGGGCCCGGAGAAGCTGGCGATCCTGCATATTGGTCTCGACCGGTTCAAACAGATCAACGACGCGGCCGGCCATGCGGCGGGCGACGATGTCCTGCGGTCCTGCGCGCGGCGTATTGAGGCCGGCGTTCCGAAAAACTCGTTCATCGCCCGCGTCAGCGGTGATGAATTTGCCGTTCTGATCGCAAACTTCGTCTCCCTGGAAGACCTCAAAGCCCGGGCCGAGCGGCTGACACAGGGGCTGAAGCAGTCGGTCTGGCACAATGACGAGGTCCTGCACACCGGCGGCTCCATCGGCGTCGCCGCAGCCAGCGGACGCAATATTGCAAGCCTTCTGGCGCAGTCCGACATTGCGCTCAACCGGGCGAAAAAGCTCGGCAGGGGACGTGTCGAAGTCTATTCCGCACAGCTGAAAGCGCAGCTCAACGCCGAGCAGCGGATCGGCCGTCAGTTTTCGCATGGTCTGGAGAAAGGCGAGTTCGTTCCCTTCTATCAGGCGCAGGTCGATGCACGGACCCGGCGCGTCGTCGGGATGGAAGTTCTGGCGCGCTGGCGCCATCCCAAGCGTGGATTGATCATGCCGGGGGAATTCATCAAGGTTGCGGCGGGTCTTGGCCGGCTGGACGATCTTGATGCCGCCATCCTTAAAGCGGCGCTCAGGGATCGCGAGGCCTGGACGCGCCGGGGCGTGGATGTTCCGCGCATCTCCGTCAATGTGTCGGCCGCCCGCCTGTCGGATCCATTGTTGATCGACGAACTCAAGCGTCTCGGCGTTCAGCCGGACATGCTGTCCTTCGAATTGCTGGAAACCATTTTCCTCGACGACAGCGAGGATGATGTGTTTGCCAATGTTGCCGGGCTGAAGGCCATGGGCATCGATATCGAGATCGATGATTTCGGCTCCGGCCACGCGTCGATTATCGGGCTGGTCAAGCTGAAACCACGGCGGATGAAGATCGACCGGCAGCTGGTCTTGCCGATCACCACATCGCGTGAGCAGAAACGGCTGCTGCGCTCGATCATCGATATTGCCAAGGCGCTGAATATCGAAGTGATTGCCGAAGGGGTGGAGACACAGGAACACGCCAAGCTGTTGACGCGGCTTGGCTGCGATATCCTGCAGGGCTATGCTATAGCCTATCCGGCCCCGGCCGCCGACATGCTGGCCCGGCTGACGGAGGATGACCCGCAAGCCCTTGCCGTCCAGCACTGACGGCGTTTCCCGTCCTTATTCCTGCTTTCCCAACAGATCCTGCATGACGGCGATGATGCGCCGGTGCTGGTGGGCGTGGCGTGTGCGGATGCTGGTCGCCGCATAGATCGCCTGCTGGATGAGGGGTGCATCCTCAATCGGAAAGGCGGTGCCTTCATCCGCAAGCTTCATTGCGGTGGCGCGCGTCACATAGGCTGCGCCGGCAAGCGTTTTCAACAGGCCGGTGATGGCGATGTTCTGTCCTGACGCCAGCGGTGCGGAGGACAGTTGCGGCAGGGCGAGGCGGTGCGCACGGTCGAATGCCGGGGAATAGACGGCCTGGATATAGGTCTCCGGCTGCAATTCGGCGACCGTTTTCACTGTTGTGGCGACCAGCGTATAGGTCATGTCGCCGATGCGCTCGTAGTGCAGGTCGGGCAGGTAGTGCGGCGTATAGAGGATGGCGAGATCGAGATCGCCGGCGGCCAGATCGCGGTTCATCTGGTTGGAATAATCGGCTTCCATATAGATCGAGGTGGTCGGCAGATCAGTGCGGACGGCGGACAGCCATTTCCCGGCAAAGGCTTCGGCCAGATCATGCTGGATGCCCAGCCGCATGGAGCGCTCATAGGTTCCGGCATTTTCGACCGCCCGCGTCGCCTCGTGCCATTGATGCTGCAGCGCCTTGGCATGGTCGAGGAACCGCAGGCCGGATGCCGTCGGCGCAGTGCCGCCCTTGTTGCGGGTAAAGAGCTTGCGGTTGAACTGTGCCTCCAATGCCTTGACGCGGTGGGAGACGGTCGATTGCGTGATGTTCAGCCGCTCGGCCGTACGGTTGAAGCTACGGGTTTCCATCAGGTCGAGGAAGGTTTCGATGAGGTCGATCTGCATGGGGTGTCCGGTGTGTTGTGGTACAAACCCCTCCCCAACCCTCCCCACAAGGGGGAGGGGGTTTACGGGGGATGTCGTTCGCCCTTTGCAGAGCAGCCACAGCGGCGAGGCATACTCTGTATACTCCCTCCCCCTTGTGGGGAGGGTCGGGGAGGGGTTTTCTTCATCTCCAATCTAATCGAATTCTTCGATCAATAAAGCGAATTCTGGCCGCTTGATGCGGGAGTGCTTCGTTGCGAAAACTTGTCCCAAAACAAGGGAACAGACATGTCGAATTTGCCGTCTCATGCACGCGTCGTGATCATCGGGGGAGGTGCTGTCGGCGCGTCCTGTCTCTACCATCTGGCCAAGGCCGGCTGGACCGACTGCGTGCTTCTGGAAAAGAACGAGCTGACGGCCGGATCGACATGGCATGCGGCGGGCAATGTGCCGACATTCTCCTCGTCCTGGTCGATCATGAACATGCAGCGCTATTCGGCGTCGCTTTACCGCGAACTTGGCGATCTCGTCGATTATCCGATGAACTATCATGTCACCGGCTCGATCCGGCTCGGCCATTCGAAGGAACGGCTGCAGGAATTCAAGCGCGTCGTCGGCATGGGCCGCTATCAGGGCATGGACCTCGACATTCTGTCGCCCGATCAGATCAAGTCGAAATATCCGTTTTTGGAAACCCACGACCTGACCGGCGCGCTCTACGATCCCTATGACGGCGATATCGATCCGGCGCAGCTGACGCAGGCTCTTGCGAAGGGTGCCCGCGACCTGGGTGCGAAGATCTTCCGCTTCTGTCCCGCCACCGGCGCCCGCCGGGACAACGACGAATGGATCATTTCGACGCCGCAGGGCGACATCCGGTGCGATTATGTCGTCAATGCCGCCGGTTATTATGCCCGCGAGGTCGGCAAATGGTTCGGCCGCGATGTGCCGATGATGGTGATGAGCCATCAATATATGCTGTTTGAGGAAATTCCGGAGCTGGCGGCCTGGTCGAAGGAAGCCGGGCACAAATTGCCGCTTCTGCGCGATGTCGATAGTTCCTATTACCTGCGCCAGGAAAAGTCCGGGATGAATCTCGGGCCTTACGAGAAAAACTGCAAGGCGCACTGGATCACGCCCGATGATCCCATGCCGGAGGATTTCTCGTTCCAGCTGTTCCCCGATGATCTCGAGCGGCTGGAATGGTATCTGAACGACGCCGTCGAGCGCGTGCCCATCCTCGGCACTGCCGGACTGTCGCGGATGATCAATGGACCGATCCCCTATGCGCCGGACGGCAATCCGCTGATCGGGCCGATGCCGGGCGTTCCCAATGCATTCGAGGCCTGTGTCTTTACCTTCGGCATCTGCCAGGCGGGTGGTGCGGGCAAGGTTTTGGCCGAATGGGTGACCGAGGGGCAGACGGAATGGGACATGTGGTCCTGCGATCCGCGCCGCTTTACCAGCTACACGGATCAGGATTACTGCATCGCCAAGGGCATGGAAATTTATGGCCATGAATATGCCATGCATTTTCCGAAACACGCCTGGCCGGCCGGACGCAACAAGAAGCTATCGCCGATCCACGACCGGATTGCAGCGCTGGGCGCGCAGTTCAAGCCCTATAATGGCTGGGAGCGCGCCAACTGGTACGCCAAGCCGGGCGACGATCTTTCCGAGGCGGCGACCCAGACCTGGAACCGGGCGGGCCCCTGGCAGAAGCGCATCGAGGAGGAATGCCTTGCGGTGCGCGATGCTGCCGGCATTCTCGATCTGCCCGGATTTTCCCGTTTCCGCCTGAAGGGCGAGGGTGCGCGCGACTGGCTGCTGGGTCTGACCACCGGCAAGGTGCCAAAGCCCGGCCGCATCGGTCTGGCCTATTTCTCCGACGACAAGGGCCGCATCGTCACTGAAATGTCGGTCATGGCGCTGGAGGAGGATTTCTTCTTCCTGATCACGGCGGCGACCGCGCAATGGCATGATTTCGAGTGGCTGCAAAAGCATCTGCCGAAGGACGCGGCGTTTACGCTGGATGATGTCACTGAAAGCTTCACCTGCCAGATTCTGTCCGGTCCGAAGTCGCGGGATATTCTGGCCGAGGTTTCCGGCGCCGATCTTACCAAAGGCTGGCTGACGCATCAGCCGGTGCAGATCGCCGGACTGTGGTGCCAGCTGGTGCGCGTGTCCTTTGCCGGTGAACTCGGCTGGGAAATCCACACCAAGATCGAGGATACCGCTGCAATCTTCGATGCCGTCTGGGCGGCCGGTCAAAAGCATGGGTTAAAGCCTTTCGGCATGGAGGCGCTGGACAGCCTGCGTATCGAGAAAGGATACCGTGCGTGGAAGGGCGATCTTTCGACCGACTACACCATTCTGCAGGGTGGCCTTGAGCGCTTCGTCGATTGGGCCAAGCCCGACTTCAAGGGCAAGGCGGCGCTGGAGCGCGAGAAGCAGCAGGGCGTGACGAAGCGCTTCGTGACGCTGGTGGTGGACGCTGCAGATTGCGACGCGCCCTATATGTCGACGCTCTGGCATGGCGGAAAAGTGGTCGGCGAAACGACGTCCGGCAACTGGGGTTACCGGATCGGCAAATCGGTGGCGCTCGGCATGCTGCGTGCCGATCTGGCCGAGCCCGGAACCGAGGTCGAGGTCGAGATTTACGGCGACCGCTTCAAGGCGGTGGTGCAAGCGGACGAGCCGCTGTTTGATCCCAAGAATGAGAGACTGCGCGCATGAGCAAGCCCATCCCCAAAAAGGCCCGCGCGGTCATAATCGGCGGCGGCGTCTCCGGCTGTTCGGTCGCCTATCATCTGGCGAAGCTCGGCTGGACGGACGTGGTCCTGCTGGAGCGCAAGCAGCTGACATCGGGCACGACCTGGCATGCGGCAGGCCTGATCGGGCAGTTGCGCGCCTCGCAGAACATGACGCGTCTCGCCAAATATTCGGCCGATCTCTACACCAGGCTGGAGGCCGAAACCGGCATCGGCACAGGCATGCGCCAATGCGGTTCGATCACCGTTGCACTCACCGAAGAGCGCAAGCAGGAAATCTACCGGCAGGCCTCGCTTGCCCGCGCCTTCGATGTCGATGTGCGCGAAATTTCCCCCGATGAAGTGAAGGCGATGTATCCGCATCTGAACGTTTCGGATGTGGTTGCCGCCGTGCATCTGCCGCTCGACGGACAGTGCGATCCCGCCAATATTGCGATGGCGCTTGCCAAGGGTGCCCGCCAGAACGGCGCGACGATCCTGGAAGGCGTCAAGGTCACGGCGGTTCACAAGAAGGACGGCCGGGTGTCCGGCGTCACCTGCGAGCAAAATGGCGAGATGTTTACGATCGAGACCGAGAACGTCGTCAATGCCGCCGGCATGTGGGGCAGGGAGCTTGCCAACATGTCGGGGGTCACCGTGCCGCTGCATGCCTGCGAGCACTTCTATATCGTCACCGAGCCGGTCGCCGGATTGCAGCGTCTGCCGGTGCTGCGCGTGCCGGACGAGTGCACCTATTACAAGGAGGATGCCGGCAAGATGCTGGTCGGTGCCTTCGAGCTGAAGGCCAAGCCCTGGGGCATGGATGGGATCAGCGAGGATTTCTGCTTCGACCAGCTGCCGGAGGATTTCGACCATTTCGCGCCGATCCTCGAAAAGGCGGTCGGCCGCATGCCGATGCTGGAAACGGCGGGGATCCACACGTTCTTCAACGGCCCGGAAAGCTTTACGCCCGACGACCGCTACTATCTGGGCGAAGCGCCGGAGCTGAAGGGATATTGGGTCGCGGCCGGGTACAATTCGATCGGCATCGTCTCCTCCGGCGGCGCCGGCATGGCGCTGGCGCAATGGATGAATGACGGCGAGCCGCCGTTTGATCTCTGGGAAGTGGATATCCGCCGGGCGCAGCCGTTTCAGAAGAACCGCACCTATCTCAAGGAACGGGTCACCGAAACGCTTGGCCTTCTCTATGCCGACCATTTCCCCTATCGCCAGATGGCGACGGCACGCGGCGTGCGGCGCACGCCTTTGCATGAACATCTGAAGGCACGCGGTGCCGTGTTCGGCGAAGTGGCGGGCTGGGAGCGGGCCAACTGGTTTGCCAGGGACGGCCAGGAGCGGGAATATAAATATAGCTGGAAACGGCAGAACTGGTTCGACAACCAGCGCGATGAACATCTGGCGATCCGCAATGGCGCCGGTTTGATCGACATGACCTCGTTCGGCAAGATCCGTGTCGAGGGCCGCGATGCTTTGGCCTTCCTGCAAAAGCTCTGTGCCAACCAGCTGGATGTCGCCACAAACCGCATCGTTTATACCCAGATGCTGAATGCCCGTGGCGGCATCGAGAGCGACCTGACGGTCACGCGCCTTTCGGAAACCGCTTTCCTGCTGGTCGTTCCCGGCGCCACGCTGCAGCGCGACCTTGCCTGGCTGCGCAAGCATCTGGCCGATGAATTCGCTGTCGTCACCGACGTGACTGCGGCGGAATCGGTGCTTTGCGTCATGGGGCCGAAGGCGCGTGATCTCATGCAAAAAGTCAGCCCCAACGATTTTTCCAATGCCGCGCATCCGTTCGGGTCGGCACGGGAGATCGAGATCGGCATGGGGCTGGCACGCGCGCACCGCGTCACCTATGTCGGCGAACTCGGCTGGGAGCTTTATGTCTCCAGCGATCAGACGGCGCATGTGTTCGAGACGCTCGAAGCAGCGGGAGCGGAGATCGGCCTGAAACTCTGCGGCATCCATACGCTCGACAGTTGCCGGATCGAAAAGGCCTTCCGCCATTTTGGCCATGATATCACCGACGAGGATCATGTGCTGGAGGCCGGGCTTGGGTTTGCGGTAAAGGCAGGAAAGGGCGATTTCATCGGCCGTGACGCGGTGTTGAAGAAGCAGGATGAAGGGCTGTCGCGCCGGCTGGTGCAGTTCCGGCTGACCGACCCGGAGCCGCTTCTGTTCCACAACGAGGCGGTGGTGCGCGACGGCAAAATCGTCGGCACGATCACCTCTGGCAATTACGGCCACCATCTCGGCGGTGCGATCGGGCTCGGCTACGTGCCGTGCAAGGGCGAGAGCGAGGCGGATGTGCTGGGTTCGGCCTACGAGATCGAGATTGCCGGGACGCGGGTGAAGGCGGATGTGTCGCTTGCGCCGATGTATGATCCGAAGTCGGAGCGGGTGAGGGTTTAGCCCTTCTCACTCTCTGGTCTCAAACCAGAGGCGCCCCTCATCCGCCCTGTCGGGCACCTTCTCCCCGTAAACGGGGGAGAAGCGATATGCGGCAGCCTCCGTCGTTCCCTCTCCCCGTTTGCGGGGAGAGGGTTGGGGTGAGGGGCGGTTTCTCTTCTCCCCAGCGGGGAGAAGTGCCGAGTGAAACGAGGCGATGAGGGGGCGGTTCGGCAGATGTCGGATTTGTGGCTCCCCCTCATCCGGCCCTTCGGGCCACCTTCTCCCCGTTGGGGAGAAGAGGGAGCCATACGGCTCCGCCAGAATTGAGTGCGCGCGCCGGAACGCGATTTTTCCGGATGTTTTCAAGGAGATGAAAGCCATGCTCGCGCCAGACACAAAGACGATCGAGAAGCCCGCCGACCGCATCGACCAGCTCGTCGCTGCCCACAAGCCCGGCCATGGTCTCGCCCGGCCGTTCTACCGCGACGAGGATATCTATGAGCGGGATCTGGAGCGTGTCTTCCGCCGCCATTGGCATTGCGTCGCGCATGAGAGCGTCATCCCGAAACCGAACGATTTCGAGGTGTTTCGCATGGCGTCCGAGCAGGTGATCCTGACGCGGCATGCGGATGGGACGGTTCATGCCATCCTCAATGTCTGCCGCCATCGTGGCGCCGAGGTCTGTACCAAGGACAAGGGCAATGCCCGTGTTTTCGTCTGTCCCTATCATGCCTGGACCTATGGCAATGACGGGGCGCTCAAGGCCGCCCGGCTGATGCCGAAGGATTTCAAGCGGGAAGATCATGGACTGAAGAAGCTGCATGTGCGCGTCGTCGAAGGCCTCGTCTTCATTTCCTTTGCGGAAAATCCGCTGGATTTCACCGAGGTCGAAAACCTGCTGCACGCCACCTGCGGCCAATATGGCTGGGGACAGGCCAAGGTCGCCCACCGGCAGAGCTATCCGGTCGATGCCAACTGGAAACTGGCGGTCGAAAATTATGTCGAGTGCTATCATTGCGGCCCGGCGCATCCGGAATATTCGCAGACCCATGCGCTGGAACAGCCGCTGCACATGATCGAGGCGCTGAATGCGGCGATGGAGGAGCGGACCTGCGCGCTCGGCATCCAGGTTGGTTCCGGCGATCACTGGCAGACCTCCGAAAACGGCAAGGAAACCATTCATGCCTTCCGCTACGCCCTGTATGACGGCGTCAAGACCGGCAGCCAGGACGGTTCGCCGCTTGCGCCATTGATGGGCCGGTTTACCGAATTCGATGGCGGCGTCACCTCCGTCCATCTCGGCGGCACATCATTCCTTGTCTGCTATCCCGACCACGGCATGATCTACCGCTTCATTCCGAAGGGGCCGGAAGCCTGCGAGATGGAGCTGATCTGGCTGGTCAATGGCGCGGCGGAAGAGGGCGTCGATTACGACCTCGAAAAGCTGAAATGGCTCTGGACGGTGACCACCGACGAGGACAAGTCGATCATCGAGCATACGTCGCGCGGCGTGCGCTCGCACTATTTCGTGCCCGGCCCCATCGCCCCGATGGAGCAGAACGAGTTGCGCTATATCAACTGGTATCTCGACGAGATCAGCCGGGCCTGACAAAACGGCGGCGCAGTTTACTGCGCTGCCACGCCACGGATATTGGAGATCTGCGTCGTCCATTTCGGCGCTGCGGGTTCGACACCGAAGCGGGCGGGGAAGGTGAAGAAGGTTTCGAACGTCTGCTCCCGCCCGGCGGGAACGCGGGCAAGGATCAGCGCCGTGTCTTCGCCGACCGTCGTGCAGACGTTGCCGGGGCAATCCTGAAGCGTGACGGTCAGGTTGAAATTGGTGAGATTGGCAGCGCTCCTGTTGACGATCGTGCCGGTGACCCGGTAGCTCGTATCCGGGCGGTTGCGGGTGAATGTCAGCCCTTCCAAGACGAGCTCTTCCGGTGTGATGGCCGGACGGCTCTGGGTAAACGGCGGTGGGTCGGTCTCATTGCTGTCGCCGCTGCCATCTTTCATCCAGACCACGAAGGCCGAAACAAGCCCCAAAGCGACGAGTATGCTCAGCACCGGTTCGGCAAAACGCCGGAAGCGCGATGAGCGCATGGCGAAATATACGATCAGCAGGCCTGCAATCGCAGGAAATATCCAAATCATCAAAGTCCTCCAGTCCCCTATATAGACAGGGCATTGACGGGATGGAAGCGCGCCGGGGACGATCCGGCCGAGGTTGCGGAACAAACACATCACCAACCCGTTACCTGCTCGTCACCCCCGACATGTTCCAATTGCGGAAAAGGAAGAAACCAATGGCCGAGAAAGCCCTGCAAGACCTGTTCTATGATATGCTCAAGGACGTCTATTATGCTGAGCGCAAGATCCTGAAAACCTTGCCGAAAATGGCCAAGGGCGCGCAGAGCCCGCAGCTGAAGGCAGCATTCGAAAAGCACCGCGATGAAACTGAAGGCCAGATCGAGCGCCTGCAGCAGGTGTTTGAAATTTTCGGCAAGCGCGCAGTCGGCAAGACCTGCCCGGCGATCGACGGCATTGTCGAGGAAGGCGAGGAAATCCTCGAAGAATTCAAGGGTTCGCCAGCGCTTGATGCCGGCCTTCTGGCTACGGCGCAGGCTGTTGAACACTATGAAATGGCCCGTTACGGCACGCTGAAGACCTGGGCGGGCATGCTTGGCCTGAACGATGCGGTCAAGCTGCTCGACGAGACCCTGCAGCAGGAAGGCGCCACAGACCACGCGCTGACGGCACTGGCAGAGGCCTCGGTCAATGCTTCGGCGATGAAAAAAGCCGCCTAACACCATTGTTTCATGATCACATTGGCCGGAGACCGTGTCTCCGGCCAATTCTATTTCAGGCTGATCCAGTAGGAGCCCCGGAATGGAACGGCCGCAAAGCGCGCGTTGATTTCCTTCAAAGATTGATCCGGGTCGATATCGGCAAAGATGTCCGGCCGTAGCCAGTGGGCAAAGGCCTCCGCTGCCAGAATATTCAGCGGTACGGCATTGAAGAAATTCCAGACGCCGTGCACCCGTCCGTTCTGGACGCCCGACAGGTTGGCGAGAACCGGATTTTTAACGGCTTCGCCCAATGTTCGGCGGGCCTCGTCTGTGGGAACTCCGGGGCCGATGGAAAAGACGCTGTAGGTACCGCCCGGCGAGGCGGTGGCAATATAGACCTCCGGATCGGCCTCGATCAGATATTCGCTGCTGACAATGCCGCCCTGGCGCGGCAGGTTTTTGTCCGCGATATTGCGGCTGCCGGTGATGCCGATGAATTCGCCAAGGCCTCCTGTGCCATAGGCAAAGCAGCAGCGGTCCGGATTGGGGAACGCGTCCATCAGCACGGTCGGGCCGGGCTGCGGATTGGCGGCGACGCGATCGGTGATGCGCTTGAGGTGTTCTATATAGAAATCGGCAAAGGCGTTTGCCTGTTCTTCCCGCTCCAGGATCTTGCCGAGCAGGCGCATGTTGTCCGGCGTGTTCTTCAAGGGATCGCTGTTGAAATCGACGACGAAGACCGGAACGCCGGTGCTCTCGAGATAGTCGATCGCGCGCTTGCCGAGATCGGTATCGGCCTGCCAGTTGGCCATGATGGCCAGATCGGCTTTCAGCGACAGAATGGTTTCGAAGGACAGGCCGTCGCCGGTGCCATTGCCGATGATCGGCACATGCGCAAGGCTTGGAAACTTTCCGACGAAATCCTTGTAGATTTCCGGGTTGTCGCCCTTGAGGTCTCCCGACCAGCCGGCCAGCAGGCTGACGGGATCGGGGTGAATAAGCGATAGCGCCACCAGGTTGAAGCCGCTGCCAAGCAGGATGGCCTTGGGCTTTGCCTTGATCGTCACCTGCCGGCCGATCGCGTCGGTCAACGTCAGCGGCCAGCGTTCCTGCGCGTTCGAGATAGCGGTGCAGGCCAGAAACAGACAGAGGGTCAAGAGAAGAAGGCGTTTCACGATCATTGCTTTCTTTGGGCGGGCAGGGCGCAGAGTTCGCCGCAGCTGGGAATACCCGGCAAGAGGTAGCGCAGGCAACAGACCTTGCGGCGGCAGACGGTTTCCTCGCCTTCGACGTCGTGGCGCAGGCAGCCGAGAAAGGGGTTGGCGCTTCCATCCGGCAGGTGGCTTTGCGAAAAAAGCGCGCGTGAGGCCCAGGCATCGCCATCTGCCGGGCGCTCCCGTTCGGTCGCGTTGAAGGCATAGTCGAGATAGACGGCCGCGTTGTTCCAGGCGAGTTTTGGCGCGATGCCGCCGAGCGCCTTCAGTTGCGCAACGATTTCGGTGAGGTGCTGGCTGATAAGCGGCATGACGAAAGACAGGAGATCGGCCTGCCCGCCCTCGCTCCAGTCGCCTTCGCGGGCCAGACCGAGGGCGCGCGGCAGCCCGTCCTCGGCAAGGGCGATCGTCATCTCGGCGGGAACAACCGGCAAAACATGATCGGCCCTTCGCGCAACGATATAGGGGATGGTCAGCATCGAGAAATAATAGAGCGACCACATGGAAGCGACGGCGCGCCGGTCGGTGCCGCCGTGGGTGCGCGCGTAGGTATCAAGGGCTGCGGAAAAACCGCCGGAGCCGAAGAACTCCGAAAGCGGAATGCCGTCTTCCAGCTCCGAAGACAGCATCATCTTTTCGCCGCACCAGGCATGCTCACCGGCAAACACCGCCTTCAGCCCAGATGGCCGGAAGGCGGTGTTCGTGTCGTGGGTGGTGGAGAGGCTCAACGGATCACCAGCTGTATTTCAGCGAGCCGATGACGGCGCGGCCCTGGTCGCGGTAGCAGAAGCCGGCCGAGCATACGGTGTCGCGCTTGTCGAAGACGTTGGTGGCGTTGACCTGCAGCCGCAGGCCCTCGTATTTCTTGTCGATGGCTGCAAAGTCGTAGTGCGCGGCGGCATCGAAGAGGATGCGGGCGCCGTTCCGCGTCGTGTTCTGGTCGTTGCCGTAGCTTGAGCCCAAGAACCGGGCGCCGGCGCCAAAACCGAGGCCGGCCGCAGGACCGTCCTCCGGCATCGTATAGTCTGCCCAGAGCGATGCCATGTGACGCGGCACGGAAGAGACATAGTTGCCGACCGTATCGGCGGGGCCCTCGGTGATCTTGATGTCGGTATAGGTATAGGACGCGATCAGCGAAAGACCGTTGTCGAGGCTGGTATTGGCCTCCAGCTCGAAGCCGCGCGACCGCACCTTGCCACGCTGGACCTGGATGTTTTCCGGGCCTGTCGGCAGATCGACGACCTCGTAATAAAGGCTGTTCTTCTGGTCGATATTGAAGAGGGCGGCCGTGATCATCGTATTGCTGCTTGGCAGCAGATATTTGATGCCGATCTCTTCCTGCTGGCTTTCGGTCGGCTTGAACGGCTGGTTTGTTTCCTTGTTGAAGCCGGCATTGGGCGAGAACGCGGTGGAATAGCTGATATAGGGCGCCAGGCCGAAATCGGTCTCGTAGGTCAGGCCGATGCGGCCGGAAAAGGCCTTGTCCTTCTGCGCGATCGGGTCCGTCAAACCGGTGGTCAGATCGGTATTGTCCGTGTCGGTCGAAACCCAGTCATAGCGGGCGCCGGCGGTCAGCGTCCAGGCATCGTAGCGGATCTGGTCCTGGAGATAGGTGCCGAGCTGCCATTGGTCCTGGACGACGCGCTCGCTGAAGGGAATGGGGTCCGTGGGGCGGCCCTGCGTCGGATTGTTGGTGTCGAGCGGCGGAGTAAAGCCGGTGCCAGCCAGGGACTTGAACCGCAATTTCGTATAATCGACGCCTGCGAGCAGGGTGTGATCGAGCGCGCCGGTATCGAACTTCGCCTCCATCTGGTTGTCGATGACGATGGCGCTCAGGCGCTCGTCGAATGTTCCTGCGCTGCTGTCGAGCAAGGTTGGATCGATAGCGTTCGGCGCATAGGCAAAGGCCCAGTCGGCATCGACGTTGAGCGTCGAGACGCGCAGGTTCTGCCGGAAGGTGAAGACGTCGTTGAGGCGGTGCTCGAATTCGTAGCCGACGCGGGCCTGTGTCTGGACCGAATCGTTGAAGTCGGGATTGCCGGCGAAAATGTCGGTGACCTTGCCGGTCGGGTCATTGTAATAGGCTGCCGAGCCGCCGGTCTTGGTGCGGGAATATTCACCAAGGATGGTAAGCTTGGTGTCTTCGTCCGGCTTCCAGGTAAAGGCGGGCGCGATATAGGCGCGGTCGTCGGGAACGCTGACCTGCTCGGTATCGGCGCTGCGCAAAAGGCCGGTCATGCGGTAGTACAACGGATCGGTCTCGTTGATCGGGCCGGAGAAATCGAACTGGCCCTGGTAGCGGTTATTCGTGCCGTATTGCAGCTGAAGCTCGCGCAGCGGTTCTTCGGTCGGGCGCTTGGTGATCAGGTTGAACAGGCCGCCGGCACCCGATGCACCATAGAGCGCCGAGGAGGGGCCGCGCAGGATCGAGACGCCTTCCAGGCCATAGGGTTCGTTCTTGAACAGCGAGGAGCTGGCGCCGGGCTGGCGCAGGTTATCGCGGAACATGCCGTTATAGGTCACGTCGAAACCGCGCACCGTGAAGGAATCAAACCGCGGATCGAAACCGTAGGCGCCGACGCGCGAGCCCGGTGTGTACGCGAGCGTTTCGAGCAGCGTCTGCGGATTGCGATCCTTCAGCTGCTGTTCCGTAACCGACGAAATCGATTGCGGTGTCTGCAGGAACGGTGTGTCGACCTTGGCGCCGGTGGCGCTGCTGGTGCCGACATAGCCGTCTGCGGTGATGACGCCGCCGCTGCCGCCGGTGACGGTCAGGGTCTCAAGCTCGGTCGCGCCGTCCGTGCCCGTCGTGATTGGCGCTGCGTCCTGGGCAAAAGCCGTCAGCGACAGCGCGAGCAGCGAGGTGCCGGCAAGGGCAAGGCGAGTGGTGAACCGGGCGTGGCGAAGCAGAGGCATGTCATGCACTTTCTGGTAGACTGGCTGGATAGGCGGACGATAAGATGACCCGTTCTATCAAGATTATGTCGCCGGAAAAGCGGAATCTATGAGCAAAATACTCATGTTTTAAATGGTGTGGGATTTGTGCAACGTTTTCCGGCGGAATATCGAATTCTTTCCGCTGGTTAGCGCATAAATTGCAAAAGGCCGCGTTATGAACGCGACCTTTTATTGTGCCTCGCCTATCCCGCAGAAGGTGCTTATCCGTGATTGATCATCACGTGGCGCACGGCCGTGTAGTCCTCCAGGGCGTAGATCGACATATCCTTGCCATAGCCGGACTGCTTGACGCCGCCATGCGGCATCTCGTTGGTCAGCATGAAGTGGGTGTTGATCCAGGTACAGCCATATTGCAGGCGCGACGCCGCCTTCATCGCCTTGGAAATATCCTTGGTCCAGACGGAGGAGGCAAGGCCGTAATCGCTGTCATTGGCCCAGGTGACCGCCTGGTCGTTTTCGGTGAAGCGGGTGACGGAGACGACCGGGCCGAAGACTTCGCGGCGGACGATCTCGTCTTCCTGGGTGGCGCCGGCAACGACGGTCGGCTGGAAGAAGAAGCCGTCCTTGCTGCCGGGATTACCGCCTGTGGTGATCTCGATATGTTTCTGCTCGGTGGCGCGCTCGACGAAGCTTGCCACCCGGTCGCGCTGGCGCTTGGAGATCAGCGGGCCGATTTCGTTTTCCGTGTCATCAGCCAAATTGTACTTGATGGTCGAGACAGCGGAGGTGAGGTCGGCGACCAGCTTTTCATAGATGCCGTCCTGCGCGTAGATGCGGCAGGCGGCGGTGCAGTCCTGGCCGGCATTGTAATAGCCGAAGGTGCGGATGCCGTTGACGACGGCTTCGAGGTCGGCGTCGTCGTAGACGATGACCGGGGCCTTGCCGCCGAGTTCCAGATGGGTGCGCTTGACGGTTTTTGCAGCCGCCTGCAGCACCTTCTTGCCGGTGGCGATATCGCCGGTGATCGAGACCATGCCGATCTTCGGATGGTTGATCAGCGTGTTGCCGACCGTGTCGCCGCGCCCAAGGACGACGTTGACGACGCCTTCCGGCAGGATATCGGCGAGCAGGCGGGCCATCTTCAACGCTGTCAGCGGCGTCTGTTCCGACGGCTTGAAGACGACGGTATTGCCCCCGGCAATCGCCGGTGCCAGCTTCCAGGCCATCATCATCAGCGGATAGTTCCATGGCGCGATCGAACCGATAATGCCAACGGGATCGCGGCGGATCATCGAGGTATGGCCGGGCAGATATTCGCCGGCGACCGTCGCATGCAAGTTGCGGATCGCGCCGGCAAAGAAGCGCCAGCAATCGACGATGGCCGGCAGTTCGTCATTGCGCACCGCATTGATCGGCTTGCCACAGTTCAAGGCTTCCAGCGCCGCAAAGGCATCGGCATCCTTCTCGATCGCATCGGCGATTTTCAGGAGATAGCCGGAGCGCTCGCCGGGTGTCGTCATCGACCAGGTGACAAACGCCTTTTCGGCGGCATCGACGGCGCGCTCGATCTGCGATTGCGAGGCTTCGGCAAGATCGATGATCCGGGCGCCGGTACGCGGATTGAGGATCAGCTCCTCGGCCTCCGTTCCGGCCTCGAATGTCGATCCGATCAGCAATTGGGTGTCCATTTTTTGTTCTCCGGTTTTGGATCGAAGTGGTGAGTAGCGATTAGCGAATAGTGAGTAGCGAATAGTGAGTAGTGATTAGGCAGTAGGCAGTAGGCAGTAGGCATTAGGAAAAAGTGCAGTGAAGCTGCTTTGTTCACTACCGACTACCGACTACCGACTACCGACTATTCGCTACCCCCTAATCACTCCTTCATTTCCCCCCTCCCGCAATCTGATCCCCGTCGCGCGTCAGGTAATAGGCGGCGAGGATGGGCAGGAAGGTGACGAGCATGACCACCATGGCGACGACGTTGGTGACGGGTCTTTGGCGCGGGCGGATGAGTTCTTCGAGCATCCAGATCGGCAGTGTCGATTGCTGGCCGCCGGTGAAGGTGGTGACGATGACTTCATCGAAAGAGAGCGCGAAGGCGAGCATGCCGCCGGCGAGAAGCGCGGTGCCGATATTCGGCAGGATGATATGGCGGAAGGTCTGGAAGCCGTCGGCGCCGAGATCCATCGACGCCTCGATCAGCGAACCGGACACGCGCCGGAAGCGGGCAACGGCATTGTTGTAGACGACGACGATGCAGAAAGTGGCGTGGCCGAGCACGATCGTCCAGAACGAGAAGGGAATATCGGCCATCGAAAAGGCCGAGCGTAGCGCAATGCCGGTGATGATGCCGGGAAGGGCGATCGGCAGGATGACCAGCAGCGAAATGGTCTCGCGGCCGAAGAAGCGGGTCTGGCTGACGGCGGCGGCACAGAGCGTGCCAAGGACAAGCGCTATCGCCGTGGCGATGGTTGCGACCTTGACCGACAGGGTGAGAGCGGCCCAGACATCCGGCCGGTTCCAGGTGACGGCGAACCATTGCAGCGTCAGGCCGGGCGGCGGGAACTGATAGCTCTTTTCTTCCGTCGTGAAGGCATAGAGGAAGATCAGCAGGATCGGGATATGCAGGAAGGCGAGGCCGCCGATGGCGGCGATCTTCAAGGGCAGCGGCGCGGAGGTGGAGCGGTCAGAGCGCATCGAAGGCTCCCATACGTTTGGCCATGAAGAGATAGAGGCCCATGATGACGATCGGCACGACGGTGAAGGCGGCGGCGAGCGGGATATTGCCGGCGGTGCCCTGCTGTGCATAGACGGCCTGGCCGATGAACAGCCGCGACGAGCCGACGATCTGCGGGATGATGTAGTCGCCCAGCGTCAGCGAAAAGGTGAAGATCGAGCCGGCGACGATGCCGGGAAGCGCCAGCGGAAACAGCACGTGGCGGAAGGTCTGCTGCGGCGTGCCTCCCAGGTCGGAGGAAGCCTCGATCAGGTTGCCGGGCACGCGCTCGAGTGCCGCCTGGATCGGCAGGATCATGAAGGGCATCCAGACATAGACGAAGACCAGGAAGGTGCCGGTATAGCTCACCGAAAGCGAATTGCCGCCGATGATGGGAAGCGACAGCCAGCCGTCGAGCAGCCAGAGCAGGTGAAGCTTGGTGAAGGCCCAGGTGAGGATGCCTTCCTTGGCGAGGATCAGCTTCCAGGCGTAGATCTTGACCAGATAGCTCGACCAGAGCGGCAGCATGATGCCGAGATAAAAGACGGCCTTCCATTTTCCCTTGGCATAGCGGGCCGCATAATAGGCGATCGGGAAGGCGATCAGCGCCGAGAAAATCGTGACCACGGCCGCCATCGTCACGGTGCGGACGATGATGTCGAAATTGGCGTCCGACAGCAGCTGCCTGTAGGTGGCGAACGTGAACTCGTAATTGATCAGGCCGGAGAAATCATCGATCGAGAAAAAGCTCTGCAGCAGAAGGGCAAACAGCGAGCCGAGATAGATGATGCCGAGCCAGAGTACCGGGGGGCCGAGCAGGATGGCGAGAAGCACCTGCGGGTGCTTCCACAGGAAGTCCGACAGCCGTCCCATCAGGCCGGGCCTGTTCGGCAAAATGGTTTCGGTTGTGACGAGCGCGCTCATGCGTCCTCCATCAGGTGAAGGTCATTGCGCGAAAAGCCGAGCTGCACATCGGTGCCGATCTCGGGAACCGGCAGGGCGGCGGGGCTGGCGACGATGATTTTTTCGCCGCTGCAATCGACACTGACACGGTTGGTCGCGCCCAAAAAACTGCGGGCGGTGACGGTGCCGGGCAGGGTCAGCTGTCCAGCAGACGCGGTGCCGATAACGATGGCTTCCGGGCGCAGGCTGGCGGCTTTCGCCGGAAGCCCGAGCCGCGCGCAGAGCGCGCTGGAGAGCACATTGGACGAGCCGACGAAATCGGCGACGAAACGGGTCTGCGGCCGCTTGTAGATATCTTCCGGGGTGCCGAGCTGCTGGATCCGGCCGTCGTTGAAGACGGCGATCCGGTCGGCCATCGAGAGTGCCTCGCCCTGATCGTGGGTGACGAAAACGAAGGTGATGCCGAGCGATTTCTGCAGGGTTTTCAGCTCCTCCTGCATCTGCTCGCGCAGTTTGAGGTCAAGCGCGCCGAGCGGCTCGTCCAGCAGAAGCACCTTGGGCTTGTTGACCAGCGCGCGGGCGAGCGCAACACGCTGGCGCTGGCCGCCGGAGAGCTGGCCCGGGCGGCGCTGGCCATAACCGGGCAGCTTGACCATGGCAAGCGCGTCTTCGGCTGCCTTGCGGCGTTCCGCCTTGCCGACGCCCTTGACCATCAGGCCATAGGCGACATTGTCGAGGATGGAGAGATGCGGGAAGAGGGCATAGTCCTGGAACACCGTGTTGACGCTGCGCCGGTAGGGCGGCACGCCTTCGGCGGTTTCTCCAAAAATCTCGATATGGCCGCCGGTCGGCTGCTCGAACCCGGCCATCAGGCGCAGGCAGGTGGTCTTGCCGGAGCCGGACGGCCCTAGCATCGCAAAGAACTCGCCGGCCGCGATTTCAAGATCGACCGCATCGACCGCTTTGACGGCACCGAAATGGCGCGAGACGTTTTGGAACAGGACGGCGGCGGTCATGGGGGACTCCGGAAATTGGCGTGTGGCGAACCGGGCATGGCGGTTCAATACCCTCCCCTTGAGGGGGAGGGTCGGAGCGTAGCTCCGGGGTGGGGTGATCCCTTGTGGATGCGGTGGGTCACCCCACCCGCGCATTCGCGCGACCTCCCCCCTCAAGGGGGAGGTGGAAATCAACGTCCGCCGATGACGCCGATATAGTCGGAGACCCAGCGGTGATAGGGGACGCACTCGCTCTCACTGGCGCATTTCGAGGTTGGGGTCTTCCAGAACTTCACCTTGGCGAAATCGTCATAGCCGTTGGCCTTGCAGCCGCCATCGGTCAAAAGCTCGTTGCCCTTGCAGGCGGCAGCGACAGACGGGTTGGCGCCGAACCAGGCGGAGACATCGCCTTGCACCTTCGGCGACAGCGAATGTTCCATCCACATATAGGCGCAGTTCGGATGGGCGCTTTCGGCATGCAGCATGGTCGTATCGGCCCAGCCGGTGACGCCTTCCTCGGGGATGGTCGAGGCGATCGGCAGCTTTTCCGATTGCAGCAGGTTGACCTGGAACGGCCAGGAGCCCGACGCAACGACGCCTTCGTTCTTGAAATCGTCAATCTGGATCATCGCATCGTGCCAATAGCGGCTGGCAAGCGTGCGCTGGGTGCGCAGCACGTCGAGCGCTGCTTTGTACTGATCTTCGTTGAGCTCGTAGGGGTCCTTGATGGCGAGTTCCTTGTTGTGGAACATCAGGTAGTTGGCAGCGTCGGCCACATGGATCGGCCCGTCATAGGCCTGGACGCGGCCCTTGTTGGACTTGCCGTCCGGCAGGGTCATTTCCTTGAACACGACGTCCCAGCTCTTCGGCGCCTCGCCCTTGAAGGCTTCGGTATTGTACATCAGCACGTTCGGGCCCCAGACATAGGGCACGCCGTAATGCACGCCGTTGACGGTGTACCAGGGCGACGACTGCATGCGCTCATCGACCGTCTTGAAGCTCGGGATCAGGTCGGTGTTGATCGGCTGGACGCGCTTGCCGGCCACCAGCCGCAGCGAGGCGTCGCCGGATGCGGTGACGAGGTCGAAACCGCCTTCGTTCATCAGCGCGACCATTTCATCGGATGTCGCCGCCGTCTTGACGCTGACCTTGCAACCGGTCTGTTTTTCAAAGCCGGTGACCCAGTCATAGGCCTTGTCGGTCTCGCCGCGCTCGATATAGCCGGCCCAGGCGACGATCGACAGTTCGCCTTCGCCCTTGCCGAGTTCCTTCAGAGGTTCCTGCGCGAAAGCGTGGGTGGCGAAAGCGAGGACAAGGGTGAGCGCGGTGCAGGATTTCAGAATCTGCTTCATCTTCAGTCTCCCGGTTTGGTATCCGAATTTTTCGGTTGTGTTCCCGGAAGGAAAGGTGCCTCGATTTCGCCGCTTTCGCAAATTCATTAATCAGAATGTCGCTATCGGTTTTTCCGATATCATGCGATGGTCACCGCGAACGGCCGCTGCGAAGGGCCTCTGCGACCCCGATGAAATCCTTGGCCGATTGCGGCAGGCCGGAACCCTTGCGCCAGACCATGCCGACCTGGACGACGGGCAGGGCGCCGGAGACGTCGCGGCTTTCAATGCGGTCGCCTTCCAGCGACCAGGGCCGGTAGACCAGATCGGGCAAAAGCGCGATGCCGGCACCGGTGGCGACCAGGCTGCGCACCGCTTCCACCGACCGTGTGCGGAAGGCGACATGCGGACGGGCGCCCAGTGCCGTCAGAAGCTTGCCGGTATTTTCCTCGATTTCATCCACTGTCAGCATGATCAGCGGTTCCTTGGCGATATCGGCCACAGAGATGATATCGGCCGACACCAGTGGGTGGCCGAGCGGCAGCCAGAGCCGGTAGGGCGAGGTCTCGATGATCTCCGCCTGCAGCGCCATGCGGTCGCGCAGATTGGAAATGACCATGACGGCGACATCCAGTTCGCCGCCGACCAGAAGATGTTCGAGATAGGAGCCGTTGTCCTCGATGGCGCTGACCTCGACGCCGGGGCAGGCGCGGCGGTAGCGGGCGAGGAGATCGGAGAGAACATAACCCGCAACCAGCGAGGTAACGCCGAGATTGAGCTTGCCGCCGGTGCGCTCCTCCCGCTCCTGCGAAAACGAGCGGCGGGCATCGGAGACACCGGCGAGGATTTTGGTTGCGTGGCGCAGGAACTGATGGCCGTTATGGGTGATGTGCAGCCCGCGCGGATGGCGCTCGAACAGTTCCACGCCCAGATCGGTTTCCAGCTCCTTGACCGCTTCGGTGATCGACGATTGCGAAATCGACAGGTTCTGCGCCGCCCGGGTGACGGACCCCTGCTCGGCGACGGCGATGAAATACTGGAGCTGACGGAGGGTGAAGGCCATGGCTGCCAGTCAAACGCAATCTCAACGGGTCACGCAAGGGCCTGACGATATCAATTTATCCAGCCACTTCGATTTGGGTCGTCGTCGTTGGTAAAAACGAGCGATGCTTTCGCATAGATGTTTTCTTCCGGTACGAAGCCCACATCATATCGGCTGTCCGCACTATTGTCCCTGTTATCTCCCATCATAAAATAGTGTTTTGGCGGAACCAAGAACTCGTCAGTGTTATCAGATGCTTCGTCATCAGACACTTCCGTGATCGGATGCGTTTTTCCGCCCGGAAGCGTTTCCAAATACTCGATAAGATTTTGGCCGCTATCTCCTAACGCCGGGTTGATGCCGCGTTTTTCCCGGGGTACGATTTCGTCATTAATGTAAAGGCGTCCTGCCAATAGCCGGATGCGATCCCCTGGTTCACCGATGATGCGTTTGACATAGTCGATCGCCGGATCTGGCGGGTAACGAAAAATGACAACGTCTCCCCTTTTGGGCTGAACGCCGAAGGTCCGAAACTCCGGCCCTGTATCGAACGGATAGGAAAACCTTTTATATCCGTAGGCGAATTTGTTCGCGAGCAGACGGTCGCCTTTTTCAAGCGTTGGAAACATCGAGCTTCCAGGTATGGCGAATGGCTGAACAATGAATGTTCTGATCGTTCCTGCGAGAACCACGGGGGTCGCCGCGATAGTCGCTATTCCAATGACGAAAAGAGGAGGCGTAAGGAGGATGATCAGAAGTACGGTTGCGATGTATCTGATTTTTCTTAACTCTGGATACATAGGAAACCTAGTGGGTCAGCTTGCGTCATTTCGCTCCCAAATAACAAACTGTTTTATGGTTGTATAGTGATGGGCACGAACAACCAAATTCCCACCGAACGCGGTATCCTCGCCTTCCACCACCGTTGCGAGGCCTTCTATCCCGCCGATGCGGTCGATGCGCCGATCGAGCAGCAGCGTGCCTGGTATGATGCGCTCTGCGCCGAGTTCGATGCGCCATCGCCGGATAAACTGACGCGGCAGGACGAGGCGGTTGGCGGGCGTATTCCGGTGCGCCGGTACCGGCCCGCCGCTATCGCCACGCAAACGCGGATTTTCTACATTCATGGCGGCGGTTTTGTCGTTGGATCGCTGGAAAGCCATGATGCGATCTGCGCCGAGATTGCGCATGCGGCAAAGGCCGAGCTGGTGTCGATCGACTACCGGCTGGCGCCGGAGCATGTCTGGCCGGCGGCGTTCGACGACTGTTTTAAGGTGCTGCAATGGCTTCTGGCCGATGGGAGGCCGCTGGTCGTTGCGGGTGACAGTGCCGGGGGTAACCTGGCTGCGGGCATGGCGCTGAAAGCAAGGGCTGAGGACATCACGGGCATTGCCGGGCAAGTGCTGATCTATCCGGGGCTGGGCGGCGATCTCGTGTCCGGCTCCTATATTGAGATGGCCGAGGCACCGGGCCTGACGACGGCTGATGTCGCCTATTACCGGGACGTGCTGAAGGCGCCTGCGGAAAACGTGTTTGCGCATCCCTTGAAGGCCGGCGATTTTTCCGGCCTGCCGCCTGCCTATATCACATCGGCGCATTTTGATCCGCTGCGCGATGATGCCGCTCTCTATGCGCAGCGGCTGATCGCTGCCGGTGTTAACGTTACCTATCGCGACGAGCCGCAGATGATCCATGCATGGTTGCGCGCCCGTCAGATGAGTGAGGGCGCGCGCGACGGTTTCGTGCGGTTGTGCCGCGCTGTCAGCGATCTTGTCGGAACGCTCTGATCAGCTCTTGGCCTTGAGGACGAGGACCGGCTTGGCGCTGAACTCCGTCGGGAACAGCGCCTTGAGGTTCTCGATCTTCGGCATGTCGTTGTAGACGATATAGGGATAGGTCGGGTTGAGCGTCAGGAAATCCTGGTGGTATTCCTCGGCAGGGTAGAAGGCGCTGATATCGGACACTTTGGTCACGACGGGCTCGCCGTAGACCTTCGCCTTGTCGAGCTGGGCGATATAGCTCTGAGCGATCTTCTTCTGCTCGCTGTTGGTCGCAAAGATTTCCGAGCGGTATTGCGTGCCGTGGTCGGGGCCCTGATAGTTCAGCTGCGTCGGGTTATGCGCCACCGAGAAATAGATCTGTAGCAGCTGGCCATAGGTGACCATCTTCGGATTATACGTGACTTCGACGGCCTCGGCGTGGCCCGTATCGCCGCCGCTGACGGTTTCGTAGATGGCGGTATCCTTGGCGCCGCCGGAATAGCCGGAGACGGCGTTCTTGACACCCTTCACATGCTGGAACACGCCTTGCACGCCCCAGAAGCAGCCGCCCGCAAACACGGCTTTTTCGGTAGTGGTGGCCGCTGTCTCATCGATGGCCGGAGGCGGAATGACCACGGCTTCTTCGGCTGCATTGCTAAATGTCGAGGACATGGCAAACAGGCCGGCGGCAATGGCCGTCACGCCGGCAAGCCCGAAAATGAACGGCCGTCTGGCCGTGTTCGAAATCCTGTCTTTTTCAGGCTGCGGCATGGTAATCCTCCATCGATGCTTTGGTCACAGACATCCGCTGCCGATCGCAGCGATATGCGCCCTTGCTTTATGAGCAAACTGTGACCAACAGACACGGGCTGGTCAAATCGCAAATGCGTGCGTAACGCCAATGTGACAGGCTTTGCGGCGGGATACACGGGCTTGTGATCCGATGGAATTGAGGTGGGAGTTGGGGATGAGCGGTATTACCGATCTGGAAACGCTGTTGCGCGAGATGCGTCCGGATTTGCGTGCGGGCGAATATGTCTATTGCAGCGTACCGGCGGATGCGCCCGGGTGGCTTTCGCTGAAGCCGCTTGGCTTCTTTCGCGAGGATGAAGGGCTGACGCTGATTGTCGAAAAGACGGAAGCCGACAAGGCCGGGCTCAGCTATGGCCCGGTGATGCGCTGCATCACGCTGACGGTCCATTCCGCGCTTGAGGCCGTCGGGCTGACGGCGGCGGTTGCGGTGGCGCTGACGCGGCATGGCATCAGCGCCAATGTGGTCGCGGCCTATCACCACGACCACATTTTCGTGCCTGCAGACGATGCGGAACGGGCCTTGGCAGCCCTGGCAGAGGCTGCCCCCGTTCTCACATGAAGTCGCGTGGCACGCGCGTTTCTTCGAAGGTCTTTTCGAAGATCTGCGTCTCCCCTTCGAAGGCTGTCACCGACGCCGAGGTCAGCCATTCGGTTGCCGTACAGGCGATCCGCGAGACCGACACGGTCTTCACCGACCAGTTTTCGCGTTTGGCGATGCAGGTCCAGGTCGAGATGCCCGTCATCGACAGCGGATCGTCCGCAGCGATCGTCCAGGTTTCGTCGCGGATGTCCTGCGTGGCAAGACCGCTATCGGGATGTTCGGTCAGGCCACCATCCTCGTAGATATGGTAGTGCGTCTGGCCGGTCGTCATATCGCGCTCGACCCGGCGGCTGGTGCTGCCGGACGTGTGCTCGATATATTTCGGCAGCGGATCGGGATTGGCAGGCTCCGGCATGGTAATGCGCTTGTGGTCGCCAAGCTTGGGCAAGGCGAGCCCCAGCGAGGCAAGATCGAGCGTCAGGCCCGGATCTGACGGAGCGGGCAGGATCATCGGCCAGTAGGCGGTCGAGAGCGACAGCCGGATGCGATGACCGGCGCCGAAACGGTAACCGCAGGCGTCGAGCACCAGTTCGACCGTGGTCTTCTTGCCCTTTTCCATCGGCTTCGGCTCGGCATTGCCGTCGCGATGGGCAAGATTCAAAACACCGAAGGTCACGCGGGTGGCGCTGCCATCCGGATGGATATCGACAAGGCGGACGGCAAGATTGGCCCAATCGGCATCGCAGGCGAGTTCGACCGTCAGCACCGGCTGGCCGAGATAATCGAGGGCCTGCGTCAGCGGCGCGGTTTCGAATGTCAGCGAACCGGCATCGTCGATGCGCTGGTCGCCGGCCATTTCGGCGTCGGGCTTCAACGTAAACCATTCGCCGGACGCCGTTCCCGTGTCGAGCGGCGATTTCAGATAGGCGTTATGGTCATGGGCGCCGGCGATCGGCATGCCCTCGTTGAGGCTGCCGAACTGGTCGATATAGAAGGTCTGCATGTCCGGCTGCGACCACGTATCCTTCGCCACCCAGAAACCGGGATCGGCATTGCGGCGCAACGCTGGCTTCGGACCGTCGAGGATGAAGGCGCGCATCTGCGGCAGGGCCTCGGCGCCGGTTTCTTCGCCGCGCAGCCAATGGTTCCACCAGGCAATCGCCTCGCCATGGAAATCGGCGCGCGGTTTCGGCCAGGCGAAATGCGGATATTTGTGCACCCAGGGGCCGATCAAGGCCTTGACCTTGCCGCCCAGACCTTCGGATGCCTTCATCGGCGTGTTGCGGTACCCGTCGGCCCAGCCGGCGATGACCATGGCCGGAACCGGAAAGCCTTCGAAATCCTCGCAGATCGAGCCATGTTCCCAAAAGGCGTCACGGCGCTGGTGCTCAAGCCATTCCTCCATGAAATAGGGCTCGTTTTCCAGCCGCTCCAGCCACATGTCCTTCCATCTGTCGCCGACCAGCGCCGGGTCGGGGGAGCGCGACTGATAGGCAAGCATGGTTGCAGCCCAGGAGAGCTGCGCGGACAGATGCGTGCCGTTCTTGTAGTGGATGTCGTCATTGTAGCGATCGACGGTGGAGGCAATCGAGATCACCGCTTTCAGCGCCGGGGGCTTCAGGGCTGCGACCTGCAGGCAGTTGAAGCCGCCCCAGGAAATGCCCATCATGCCGACATTGCCGTTCGACCAGGGCTGGGCGGCAATCCAGGCGATCAGCTCGCAACCGTCGCTCAGTTCACGCGGCGTGTACTCGCCATCGATGACGCCATCGCTTTCGCCGGAGCCACGGATATCGACACGCACGCCGGCAATTCCGGCGGCCGCAAAGACCGGGTAAGTGGATTCGTCGCGGGCATTGGTGCCGCCGCGCTTGCGATAGGGCAGGTATTCGAGAACTGCGGGGACCGGGTTTGCCTCAGCGCCATCCGGCATCCAGATGCGGGCGGAAAGCCGGGTGCCATCGGACAGAGTGATCCACTCGTTCTCGATCAGGGTAAAGCTGCGTTTCGACATGCTATCCATTTTCGTCATTCCGCTTTTTAATTGTCGAACCAGACGCGGCTTGCCACATAGCCGTTCGAAAGGTCGTTGCCGATATCATGGACGAAACCCTTCACCGATGTGGAGGCGGCGTTCACATAATCGTTGAAGACCGGCAGGATCAGGCCGCCTTCGTCCCGGACCGTCAGCGCCATGGTGTGGTAAAGGTCCTTGCGCTTGGTTTCGTCGAGCTCGGAGCGTGCCTGCAGCAGAAGCTTGTCGAAATCCTCGCGCTTGAAACGGGTATCGTTCCATTCGGCCGTCGAGAGGTAGGAGGTCGAGTAGCGCGAATCCTGCGTCGGACGGCCGCCCCAGTAGGAGGCGCAGAACGGCTGGATGTTCCAGACATTCGTCCAGTAACCGTCTTCCGGCTCGCGCTGGACCTCGATCTGGATACCGGCTTTGCGGGCACTTTCCTGAAACAGCACGGCGGCATCGACGGCGCCGGCAAAGGCGGCGTCGGAGGTGCGCAGCGGGATCGGGCGGTCATGGCCGGATTTCTTGTAGTGGAAGGCTGCCTTGTCCGGATCGTAAGCGCGCTGTTCGATCCCCTCGGGGGCCAGCGCATAGTTCTCGTTGACCGGATAGTCGTTGCCGATCTTGCCGTAGCCGCCGAGGATGCGGTCGAGAATGGCCTGGCGGTCGATCGCGTATTTCAGCGCCAGACGCAGGTCGTTATTGTCGAAGGGCGCGGTGTCGCAATGCATCAGGAAGCTGTAGAAACCCTTGCCTGCGGTCTTGAGGATCTCGACTTTGGGCGCGCGCTTCAGCATCGGCACAGTTTTCGGATCGATATTGTTGATGAAATGCACCTGGCCGGAGGCGAGTGCCGCGACGCGCGCGGTGTTGTCGTTCATCACGATGATCTCGACACTATCGACGAAACCACGATCGGAGCGCCAGTCGGCAGCGTTCTTTTCGAATGTGGCGCGCAGGCCGGCTTCATAGCTGGTCAGCTTGTAGGGGCCGGTGCCGACCGTGGAAGTTGGATCGCTGACGCCGCCGCCCGGCTGGATGATCAGGTGGTAGTCGGTCAAGATCAGCGGCAGGTCGGCATTGCCCTCGGTCAGCGTCAGCACGAGTTCGTCGCCCTTGTCCTCGATCGTCTTGATCGAGCGCATCAGGCCGAGTGCACCGGATTTCGAGCCTTCGTCGGCATGGCGCTTCAGGGTGGCGATGACATCGGCCATGGTCAGCGGGCTGCCATCATGGAAGGTGACGCCGCTGCGCAGCTTGAACGTCCACACCGACGCATCGGGAGATGGCGTCCAGGATTCGGCAAGGGAGGGAAGTGCAGCACCCGTCTTCGGATCAGACTCCACCAGCGTATCGCCCCAGAGATGGCCGATGGTGAACAGGACGGAGCCGCTATAGGTGGCCGGATCAAGAGAATCGGTGGTGGCGCCGCCCTTGAGGCCAAGCTTGAGGTGGCCGCCGCGTTTAGGCTCCTCAGCCCGCGCCTTGCCTGCGATCAGCGTGCCGGAGAAACCGGCCGCAAGGCCCAGTGCCACGGTGCCGCCGAGGAAGGTCCGGCGGTTGACCTCGTTGCTGCCGATCAGGCTGTCGGGCTTCTTGGTGACGTCGCGCATTTGCTGTTCCCTTTGAGGCTGGTTTTCGTCCGGAAGCGTAGCGCGAATGGCGGACTGTACAATTTCGCGACTTGACGCTGGTTGACGCGACTTTACGCTAGGGTGACTTGCTAATGGAGCTGTCCCTTGCCCGAGATCGATGCCTTTACCGAAAATCTGCGCTTTGCCTGCGCCACGCGGCCATCGATTTCGCAGATCTGCCGGAAGATCGGCATCAACCGCCAGCAGTTCAACCGCTATATTTCCGGCGAGGCGCGGCCATCGGCGCACAATCTTTCCCGCATCGCCGCCTTCTTCGGCGTCGGTTCGCAGGACTTCTTTCTGGCCGCGGCCGCCTTCCAGACACGCATGACGCGCCCGGATCAGCGCAGGGTCGATGGCGGACTGTTGCTGGAAGGGCTTCCTGGCGATCTGCCGTCGCTTCGAAGGCATCTGGGTTATTATCAGACCTACCATCTTTCGCCTTCCTGGCCTGGGCTGGTCGTCTGTTCCTGTGCAAGGCTGATGGAAGACAACGGTTCGGTTCAGGTCAAATCGATCGAGCGCATCCGCGACGCGGCCCATGAAATCCGGCAGTATTCGAAATATATCGGGCTGGCGGCCTATCTGCGAAACCGCATCTTCATCACCGAGCGCAGCGTCAGCCGGCAGCCGATGATGTCGCAGACCATCCTGGTGCCGTTCGAAGTGCACCAGCGGGTCTATCTGCGCGGGGTGACGATGGGGGTTTCGTGGCGCAAGGAAAACCTGCCTTATGCTTCGCGTGTCATCTGGCGCTACCTGGGGACCAATCCCGACAAGCGGCAGGTCTTGTCCCGCTGCGGCGTGCTGCCGGAACATTCACGGCAATTGCCGGCAACCGTGCGCGGCTATCTCGAAGCACCGCCGTTTAGCATCCTGTCGGTCCCGGAGAATTTCTAAGCCTTCGCATTGGCGTGCGTTTCAGCATAGAGTTTGGGCGATCGAAGTGGAGAGGAGATCAGGATGTCGAGGGCCGTTATTGCCGGATGGGTGCTGCTTGGCTTTTCCGCTGTGCCGGGTCTTGCCGAAGATGCACCACCTTCGCCGCTGGCCGGTTGCGCGCTATCGGGGGCGTCCAGCGTCTTCATCGGCGGTGCGCCGGCTTTGAGGTTGTCGGACGTGGTCAATTGCCCGGCTGATCTCTACGAAGTCGTTCCAGGTATTATGATCGAGGGGCAACCGCTTGTCCGCGTTCGTTCGGGATCGTCTGAAAAAGCCGATTGCGCCGCCAAGGGCGAGATGACGGTAACGGCGAACGGCCAGCCGATGCAGCGGCTCGGCGATGTCAGGTGCACCACGAAATGACCGGCTGATCGCCGTTTCTTCCCTTCGCGGATGCGCGAAGGGAAGGCGGTTTTCGTTTCGTCAGTTGCCGGCGCTTGCCATCCGGCGGGTGGTCAGGACTTTTTCCAACCAGCCGATTTCCATCTCCGGAACCGATTTCAACAACAGGTCGGTATAGTCGTCGAATGGTGGCGAGAGCACTTTCGACTTCGGACCGAAGCGCACGAGCTTGCCGCGATGCATGACGGCGACGGAGTCTGCAATCGCCCGGACGATGGCGATGTCATGGGTGATAAAGACATAGGAAACAGCGGTTTCCTCCTGAAGCCTCAGAAGCAGATTCAAGATGCCTTCAGCCACCAGCGGGTCGAGCGCGGAGGTCGGCTCGTCGCACAGGATCAGTTCCGGCTTTGCCGCCAGCGCCCTTGCGATCGCCACGCGCTGCTTCTGGCCACCCGACAGTTCGGCCGGATAGCGGTCGAGGAAACGGTCGCCCATTTCGATCTGGTCGAGCAGCTGTTTCACCCGCTCCGTCTTCTTCGCCCCATGCAGGCCATAGTAGAAGGAGATCGGACGGCCGATGATGTCGCGCACCGTCTGGCGCGGGTTCATCGCGGTGTCGGCCATCTGGTAGATCATCTGCACCCGGCGCAGCTCTTCCTTGGTGCGGCTTCTCAGCGCCTTTGGAAGCTCCTTGCCATCGAAGGTGATTGTGCCCTCTGAAGGCGGCAGGAGGCCGGTGATGACGCGCGCCAGCGTCGACTTGCCGGAGCCGCTTTCCCCGACGATCGCCAGCGTCTGGCCCTTGGGCAGATGCATGGACACGTCGTGCAGCACCTTGAAGCCATTGGCGTAACCGGCGCTTATATGCTCGATCTTCAAAAGCGTGTTGGTCTGGTCACGGGCCTCCTCGCGCTTGGTCTGGCGGACACTGACGAGTGCGCGGGTATAGTCCTCGTTGGGGGCCTCGATGATCTGCTTGGTCGTGCCGTATTCGATGGTCTTGCCGTGGCGCAGCACCATGATGTCGTCGGAAATCTGGGCGACGACGGCAAGGTCATGGGTGATGTAAAGAGCCGCCGTATGCGTCTCCTCGATCGCGTGCTTGATGGCGGCCAGCACATCGATCTGGGTGGTGACGTCAAGTGCCGTGGTCGGCTCGTCGAAGACGATCAGTTCCGGGTTGGGGCAGAGCGCCATGGCGGTCATGGCGCGTTGCAACTGGCCACCGGAGACCTGATGCGGATAGCGGTCGCCGAATGTTTCGGGATTGGGCAGGCCGAGCACCTGGAACAGATAAAGCGCCCGCTTTTCCGCTTCCGGCCGGGTCATGATCTTGTGGCGCAGGGCCGCCTCGATCACCTGTTCGCCAAGCTTGTGGGCCGGATTGAAGGCGGCTGCCGCCGATTGCGCGACATAGCAGACCTTGCAGCCGCGGATGGTGCGCACGCCGTCGCGGCCAAGCGTCAGGATGTCCTTGCCGTTGATCAGCACCTGACCGCCGGTAATGGCGGCACCGCCGCGGCCATAGGCGAGCGCAGACAGGCCGATGGTGGACTTGCCTGCACCGCTTTCGCCGATCAGGCCGAGCACCTTGCCCTTCTCAACATCGAAGGAGACGTTTTCGACCAGGGTCACGGTTTTGGGCGGCTCGCCCGGCGGATAGCTGGTTGCTTCGATCTTGAGATTCTTGACAGACAGCAGACCGTTATTGGGCAAAGATTCAGGCATCGCCGCGCCCTCCCTTGAGGCTCGAGGTACGCTTCATCAGCCAATCGACGACAAGATTGACGCAGATGGCAAGACCGGCGATGGCGCCGCCCGGCACAAGGGCTGCCGAGATGCCGAAGATGATGCCGTCCTTGTTGTCCTTGACCATGCCGCCCCAGTCGGCGGCCGGCGGCTGGATGCCGAGGCCGAGGAAGGAGAGGGTGGAGAGAAACAGGATGGAAAAGGCAAAGCGCAGGCCGAATTCGGCCAGAAGCGGCGAGAGCGTATTGGGCAGGATTTCCCGGAAGATGATCCAGCGCGTGCCTTCGCCGCGAAGCCGCGCCGCCTCGACGAATTCCATGACCGCCACATCCAGCGCCACGGCCCGGCCGATGCGGAAGACGCGGGTACTGTCGAGGATGGCCATGACGAGGATCAGGATCCACAGCTGCTGCGGCAGCACGGCGAGCACGACCAGCGCAAAGATCAGCGTTGGGATTGCCATCATCAGGTCGTTGAAGCGCGAGAATATCTGGTCGACAAGGCCGCCGGTGACGGCTGCCGTGAACGACAGGAGCATGCCGAGCGAAAACGAGATGACGGTGGCCGCAAGGGCGACAAAGATCGTGGTTCGCGCGCCAAAAATCAGGCGGGACAAAAGGTCCCGGCCGAGATTGTCGGTGCCGAGCAGGAAGTCGCCGCCCATTGGAAGCCAGATATCGCCGACGACATCGCGTTCGCCGAACGGCGCGATCCAGGGCGCGAAAATGGCGCAGAACAGGGCCACGGCAATGCCGATCAGCCCGACCCAGGCGCTGAGGGGAATGGAGCTCAATCTCATCGTGGATGCCTCAATCTCGGATTGGCGAGGATGGCGAGAATATCCGCAGCCATGTTGAGGAAAATGTAGAAGGCGGCGAAGATCAGGCCGCAGGCCTGCACCACCGGCATGTCGCGCACCGTGACCGCATCGACCATGTACTGGCCCATGCCCGGATAGACGAACACCACTTCCACCACGACGACACCGACCACGAGATAGGCAAGGTTGAGTGCAATGACATTGATGACGGGAGCGACGGCGTTGGGAGCGGCGTGCCTGGCAATGATGCGGAAGGCGCTGAGCCCCTTCAGTTCCGCCGTCTCGACATAGGCGGATGCCATGACGTTGAGGATGGCGGCGCGGGTCATGCGCATCATATGGGCGAGAACGACCAGCACCAGCGTTGCCACCGGCAGCGCGATGGCCGAGAGCCGCTCGGCGAAGGTCATGCCGTCATAGACGGTGGCAGGGAAGGTTGCGACCCCCATCTGCACCGCAAAGAACAGGATCAGCAGATAGCCGACAAAGAATTCGGGCAACGAGATCGCCGCGAGCGAGATCACGTTGATGATCTTGTCAGGCAGCCGGTTTCGATATTGCACGGCGAGCATGCCAAGCCCGACCGCCAGCGGAACCGAGATGATCGCGGCGAAGAAGGCGAGAAACAGCGAGTTGCCAAGCCGGTTGCCGATCTGCTCGCTGACGGAATTGCGGCTTGCCCAGGATTTCCCGAAATCGCCCTGCAACGCGTTGCCCAGCCAACTGACATAGCGTTCCGTCACCGGACGGTCGAGGCCGAGATCCTTGCGGATGTTTTCCACGGCCTGCGGCGTTGCCGACTGACCGAGATAGGTCGTGGCAAAGTCACCGGGCAGCGCTTCGACGCCGCCGAAGATCATCAGCGACACGGCAAAAAGGAGACCAACGCTGAGACCCAGCCGTTGGAGGATGAGCGCCGCCAAAGGGCGGCGAAAGGTGAAACGGCGCCAGAACGTGCCGGTGACGGCCCCGGTTGGGGGCGTCACCATGGTTCCGGAAACGGATGCCTGCTGCGAGAGGCCTTCGCCTCCCGCAGCAGGTCCCGTTGTGTGCGCCGGACCCGTGACCGGTCCGCCCGCCATCAGGCGTCGAGCCAGACGCGAGTTGCAACGTAGCCGTTCGACATGTCGTTGCCGATATCGTGGACGTAGCCCTTCACCTTCTTGGAGGAGGCATTCACGAAATCGTTGAACATCGGCAGGATCAGGCCGCCTTCGTCGCGAACCATCATGGCCATGGAGCGGTACATTTCCTTGCGCTTGGCCTCATCCAGTTCGGAGCGGGCTTCGAGCAGAACCTTGTCGAAGTCGGGACGCAGGAAGCGTGTGTCGTTCCAGTCGGCGCTTGAAAGGTAAGCCGTCGAGTACATCTGGTCCTGGGTCGGCCGGCCGCCCCAATAGGAGGTCGAGAACGGCTGGACATTCCAGACATTCGACCAATAGCCGTCGCCTGGTTCACGCTTCACCTCGATGCCGATACCGGCCTTCTTGGCGCTTTCCTGATAAAGCACTGCCGCATCGACGGCGCCCGGGAAGGCGACATCCGACGTGCGCAGCAGAACCTGACCGCTATGGCCGGACTTCTTGTAATGGAAGGCGGCCTTGTCAGGGTCATAGGCGCGCTGCTCGATGCCTTCGGGGAAGAGGGCGTAAGTCGAGTTGATCGGGAAGTCGTTGCCGACCTTGCCGAAGCCGCCCAGCACCTTTTCCAGCATCGCTTCGCGGTCCATCGCATATTTCAAGGCGAGCCGCAGGTCGTTATTGTCGAACGGTGCGGTGTTGCAATGCATGATGAAGACGTAGTGACCGCGTCCCGACGTCGAGAGAATATCGACGGTCGGCGCCCGCTTCAGGAGATCGACCGTCTTCGGGCTGACGCGGTTGATGTAATGCACCTGGCCGGAGGAGAGGGCGGCGATACGCGCTGTCGCGTCGTTCATCGCAATCATCTCGACGGAATCAACGTAGCCACGGTCCTGGCGCCAGTCATCCTTGTTGCGCTCGAAGGTGGCGCGCACGCCGGCCTCGAAGCTCGCGACCTTGAAGGGGCCGGTGCCGATCATTGCGTTTGGATCGTCGAGGCCGCCATTCGGCTGGATGACGAGATGGTAGTCGGTGAGGAGCAGCGGCAGGTCGGCATTGCCTTCCGTCAGCACCAGCACCAGCTTGTCGCCGTCAGCCTTGATTTCCTTGATCGATTTCATGACGCCGAGAGCGCCCGATTCCGATTTCTCGTCGGTATGACGCTGCAGGGTCTTGATGACATCCTCGACGGTCAGTTCCTTGCCGTCGTGGAATTTCACGCCCTTGCGGATCGTGAACGTCCAGGTGGACGCATCTGCCGACGGCTCCCAGGATTCGGCGAGTGCTGCAACGGGCTGGCCGGTCAGCGGATCGGATTCGACGAGCATGTCGCCCCAGTTGCGGCCGACGACGAACATGAACTGCGAGAGCGCCTTGGCCGGATCCTTCGAATCGGTGGCGGCTGCGCCTTCGAGACCAAGCTTGAGATGGCCGCCGCGCTTGGGCTCCTGCGCCGCAGCGCTTGAGGCAAACAAGGTGCTGGCGCTGGAGAGCGCGACACCGGCGGCCACAGTGCGGCCGATGAATTCACGCCGGTTCATCTTGCCCATCATGACCTGATTGGCGAGGTAGTTCTTGTAATCACTCATTCCCCTGTTCCTTTTTGTTGAATGGCTTTGCGCCGTTTTCTTTATTGTTTTCAATCGTTGCCGATCGTGTGTTCCTAGAATGCATGCCTGAAGGCAGGTAGGCCATCACTTATGCGGCGTGGTTTGCCGCGATCGCGCCTTTCGTAAAATGGGTGTTTCTGATGCCGAAAACCCTGTTAAAATTAATGGTATCTCGTGAGAGAGGGTCTGTATTCATCTAAAAAATGCTCAGTTTTCATAAGTCTGGCTTATGATGGGAGCCGAACGACCTTGTCTTCCGGCTCTCCCTTTGCCTTTGCGCGGTGCCCAGCCGTTATTTTCCCTTCCAGACCGGGTCGCGCTTTTCCGAAAAGGCCCGTGCGCCCTCCAGCTGGTCGTCGCTCGAATAGAGGATGTCGACCGTCTTGAATTGGCGCTTGGTGATCTTGTTCATCGTCGTCTGGAAATCTTCGCCTTCGGCCGCGCGCACCACTTCCTTGATGGCAGCATAGACCAGCGGCGGGCCGCTTTCGAGCAGACGGGCGAGCTCCCAGGCGCGCTCCATCAATGTGTCAGCGGCGATGATCTCGTTGACGAAGCCCCAGCGATGGGCTTCCGCCGCATCCAGCCAGCGGCCGGTAAAGAGCATGTCCATGGCGATATGATAGGGGATACGCTTGGGCAATTTGATCGAGGCAGCGTCGGCAACGGTGCCCGAGCGGATTTCCGGCAGCGCAAAACTCGCGTGCTCGGCAGCCAGGATCATGTCGGCGGACAGCGCGATTTCCAGCCCGCCGCCGCAGCAGATGCCGTTGATCGCTGCAATCACCGGCTTGTTGAGATCGCGCAGTTCCTGCAGGCCGCCAAAGCCGCCAATGCCATAGTCGCCATCGACAGCGTCGCCGCCGGCAGCCGCCTTCAGATCCCATCCCGGACAGAAGAATTTTTCACCCGCGCCGGTGATGATGGCGACGCGCAACGTGTCGTCGTCGCGAAAACCGGCAAAGATTTCGCCCATGATGCGGCTCGTCACCAGATCGATCGCGTTGGCCTTCGGCCGGTCGATGGTGACTTCGAGAATGCCGCCTTCGCGGCGCGTTCGGATAGGTCCGGTCATAGGCGTCATTTCCTCCGACGGATCAGGGCATCGGCCGCAACGGTTCCAGACCCTTGCGGCAAGACCATGATAGGATTGATATCGAGTTCTTCGAGTATTGTAGCGTTTGCTGCGACATAGGATGCGACGGCAGCGACAGAGGCCGTCAACGCGTCAATGTCGCCCTTCGGCCCGCCACGATAGCCATCGAGCAGTTTCTTGATTTTCAGGCCGGAAATCGCCCCGGTAATGGCTTCGGGCGTCGTCGGAAGGGTCAAAATCGCCGAATCTTCGAGCAATTCCACCAGAATACCACCGGCGCCGATGGTCAGCACCAGGCCGGCCACGGGATCGCGCAGCGCCCCGACGATGATTTCCGCAACGGGTTTTGCAATCATTTTTTCGACGAGATAGCCCGATGCGACGTCTTTCATGGCGTCTGCCGCATCGAGAACCGCCTGCCGGTCGCCCAGATTGAGCCTGACGGCACCGGCCTCGGTCTTGTGAGCGACGCCGAGGCCCTTGAGAACCACCGGAAATCCCAGCGTCTCGGCTGCATCGGCGGCCTCCTGCGCAGTTTGCGCTGTCTTGCCCATGGGCACCACGAGGCCGAATTTCGCCAGTTCGGCCTTCGCCTCGTTCTCCGTGATGGTCAGGATTTCGCCGTCTTTCACCTGTGCGGACAACAAAGGCGCCGGAATGGGTTTTGCCCAGATGGCGCCGATGCCGGCCGAAATCTCGGCTGCCGCCAGCGCCTCGTCGATGCCGGAAAAGGCAACGACACCGGCTGACATCAGCGACAGCGCCGTTTCCTCCGGCATGTTTTCACCGAGGCTTGCGACGATGCCGGCAACGGCGCCGGTCGCGTTGGCGGATGCGATGACGGCCTCGCAGGTGCTGTTCCAGTCGGTGGCATCGCACCGGTCCTGGCGGGGGAAGTCGAGAACGATGAGGTTGAGCGCATAATCGCCCTTCATCATTGCCGTAAATGCCGTCGTCTGCTTTTCCAGATTGCCCCAGACGAAGGTGTGGTAATCAAGCGGATTGGCAATGGTGACCATGTCGCCGAGGCTTTCGCGCAAGGGCTGGCGCTGTTCGTCCTTCAGCGCCCGGAACACCGTCTTCCGCTTCACTCCGGCATCCGCCATCAACGAGGCCTCGCCGCCGGAGCAGCTCATCGAGGAGATGTCATAGTTTTTCAGCGGCGGATGCAGGTGGAGTAGTTTCAGCGTCTCCAACAGTTCCGGCAGCGTATCGACCCGGCCGATGCCGAGGCGCTCGAGGAGGGCACCGGACACGGCGTCGTTGCCGGCCAGCGATGCCGTATGCGACACGGTCGCCAGCTGGGCGGCTTCGGATTTGCCGACCTTGAGGGTGACAACCGGTTTTTTCAGTTCGCGTGCCCGCGTTGCCAGGCGTTGCAGCGCTTCGATACTGTCGAAGCCTTCGATATGCAGGCCGACGGCGGTGACGCGCGGGTCTTCGAGCGCGGCGATGGCCAGTTCGGACAAGCCCGTCTGCGCCTGATTTCCCGCCGTCATGATATAGGCAAGCGGCAGGCCACGCATCTGCATGGAAATATTGCAGGCAATGTTGGAGGACTGGGTGAGGACGGCGACGCCGCGTTCGACACGCTGCATGCCATGCTGGTCGGGCCAGAGCAGGGCGCCGTCGAGCGCGTTGATGAAGCCGTAGCAATTGGGGCCGACGATCGGCATGTCACCGGCGGCTGCAACCAGCGCATCCTGCAGGTCGTTGCCATCGGCCAGTTCGCTGACGGCCTCGCGGAACCCGGAGGCATAGCAGATGGCGCCGCCTGCACCGCGGGCGGACAGGCCGCGGATGATCTCGACGGTGAGCTGGCGGTTGACGCCGACAAAGGATGCGTCCGGTGCTTGCGGCAGTTCGGCCACCGAGCGGTAGCAGCGGCGGCCAAGGATGTCGTCCTGCTTGGGATGCACCGGCCAGATATCGCCGGTGAAGCCCATCTTGTCGCATTGTTCGATCACCCGGCGCGCTTCCTTGCCGCCGAAAACGGCGATGGATTGCGGCCGGATCAGGCGGTCAAGGCTGCGGGTCATGATCTTGCTCCGAACATGCCGTTCCTCTTCTCCCCAGCGGGGAGAAAGTGGCCCGAGAGGGCCGGATGAGGGGAGCGCATAGCGCAGAAATCGGGGGATTGAGCCTGGGAGTTATAATTCCCGGCAAAGGGCGATGGCTTCGCCCCCCTCATCCGGCGCGTTGCGCCACCTTCTCCCCGCTGGGGAGAAGAGGGAGGCTGCCGCGTCGTCTGAAACGGAGACATGGAAAATATGATCATCCTCATGCCCCCAGCGGCCGCAGGAGGTCGCGGCTGATGATGTGCCGCTGGATTTCCGAGGTGCCGTCCCAGATGCGCTCGACGCGGGCATCGCGCCAGAAGCGGGCAAGCGGCAGGTCGTCCATCAATCCCATGCCGCCATAGATCTGGATTGCCTGGTCGGTGACACGGGCGAGCATTTCGGAGGCGTAGAGCTTGGCGGAGGCAATCTCGCGGTTGGCCGGAAGCTTCTGGTCGAGCCGCCAGGCGGCTGCGAGCGTCAGATAATCGGCGGCGTCGATCTCGGTGATCATGTCGGCGAGCTTGAAGGAAACGCCCTGGTTGGCGCCGATCGGCTTGCCGAACTGTTTGCGCTCGGCGGCATAGGGCAGGGCATAGTCGAACACCCGGCGGGCGCGGCCGACGCAGGTTGCGGCAACGGTGATGCGGGTGGCGTAGAGCCAGTCATTGGCAATGTCGAAACCCTTGTGCACTTCGCCGAGAATGGCGGACGAGGGCAGGCGGCAATCGTCGAACGAGAGGATGCAGTTCTTGTAGCCGCGATGGGAAACCGAATCGTAGCCGTTGCGGATTTCAAAACCCGGCGTGCCGCGATCGACGAGGAAGCAGGTGATCTTCTTCTTCGGGCCGCGCGGCGTTTCCTCCTCGCCGGTAGCGATGAAGACGATGACGAAATCGGCGATATTGGCATGCGAAATGAAATGCTTGGTGCCGTTGACGATCCAGTCGTCGCCATCGGGCTTGGCAAAACATTTCATGCCGCGCACGTCGGAACCGGCATCCGGCTCGGTCATGGCAAGCGCATCGAATTTCTCGCCCTTGACGGCCGGGATCAGGTATTTCTCGCGCTGCTCATCGTTGCAGGCCATGAGAATGCCGGAGGGACGGCCGAAAAACACGGTGAGGCCCATCGAGCCCCGGCCAAGCTCGCGCTCGACCAGCGTAAAGGTCTGGTGATCGAGCCCGGCGCCACCCACTTCCTCCGGCATGTTGCAGGCGAAGAAGCCGAGATCCTTGCACTTTTGCGCAATCTCCTGGCCGAGTTCCTGCGGCACGATGCCGGTGCGCTCCACCTCGTTCTCATGCGGATAGATCTCGGTCTCGACGAAGCCGCGAACGGTATCGACGATCATTTGCTGTTCTTCGGTCAGTGCGAAATTCATGATGTGTTCCCTCTTATTCTTGTTCTGGGGTATCCGCCTCTTCTCCCCAGCGGGGAGAAGGTGGCCCGGAGGGCCGGATGAGGGGGAGCCACGCCCTGAGAGTTTGTGGCACCACCCCCTCATCGCCTCGCTTTGTTCGGCACTTCTCCCCGCTGGGGAGAAGAGTAAGGTTACCGCTTCTGCCCCACGGCGCGCCCGGTACCGTCCGGCTTCGCCAGTCCCGCATGCGCCTGCGCAATCGCCTTCACCCGGTCGAGCACGGCAGCCGGGGCGGGCACGGCCTTGCTCTCCTTGGAGGAGACATGCAGCATCATCTGTTCGGCTGTCGCCACTGCCTCGTTGGTGGCGGCGTTGTAGATGGTCGAGAAGATGTGCAGGCGCTTCTCGTCATAGGAGAGGATCTGGCAGGTCGAGTACAAGGCATCGCCCAGCTTGGCTTCGCCGAGATTGCGGATGTGGGTCTCGACCGTGTAGTAGCTGTGGCCGTTCTTGACATAGTCCAGATCGACGCCGATCAGGCGCAGGATGCCGTCGGACGTGTCGCCGAACACCTGCAGGTAGCGGTGCTCGGTCATGTGGCCGTTGTAATCGACCCAGGCGGCGTTGACCTTGGTATCGAGGATGCGGATCGGCTTGGCCTCGCCCAGATCGGTCTGCGGCTTTTCAGCGTTGGCCCAGAGGCTGTCTTCGAAATCGGCGAGCAGTTTGCCTGCACCCCAGCCCTTGCCGCCATCGCCGCTTTTCAGCGCATGCATGATGCCGACGAGGTTTTCGTCGCGGATGCGCTCAAGATCGCGGATACCGCGGGCGCCGGATTGCGCGTCCGACTGGCCGGCAATCTTGTTGACCAGTTCGTCGTCGAGATCGACAACGTCCATCAGCTTGGTCCAGGGCCAGGAGAGGCAGGGGCCGAACTGGGCGAGGAAATGGCGCATACCGGCTTCGCCACCGGCAATGCGGTACGTTTCGAACATGCCCATCTGCGCCCAGCGCATGCCGAAGGAATAACGGATGACGTCGTCGAGCGTTTCGGTATCGCAGATATCGTCCTTGATCAGCCACAGACCTTCGCGCCAGACGGCTTCGAGAAGACGGTCGCCGACGAACGCCTCGATCTCTTTGTTGATGATGACGCCCTTCATGCCGATCGGCGCAAGCTTGGCTTTTGCGTCCTGCAGCGTCGCCTTGCTGGTCTTTTCGCCGCCGACCAGTTCGGCGAGCGGCAACAGGTAGACCGGGTTATAGGGATGGGCGACGAACATGCGCTCGGGATGCTTCATGTCGCGCTGCAGGTCCGTCGGCATGATGCCCGACGTGGACGAGCCGATCAGGGCTGTTGGCGAGGCGGCGGCATCGATCTGGGTGATGACGTTGCGCTTCAGATCGACCCGCTCGGGCACGCTTTCCTGAATCCAGTCAGCACCTTCAACCGCTTCCTCAACGCTTTTGACGAAGGTGAGTTTTCCCTTTGCAGGCAGCGGCGCCATGGTCAGCATGGCATAGGCGCGCTCGGCATTGGCGAGCACTTCACCGACGATGCGTTCGGCTTCCGGATGCGGATCGAACATATTGACGTCGATGCCGGCCAGAAGAAAGCGCGCCGCCCAGGCCCCGCCGATAACGCCGCCGCCGATACAGGCTGCCTTGGTGATTTTGGTCATTGGTGTTCTACCCTCTTTCAAAATTCGGTCTGTCATTGGGCGGTGCGCGTGATACCCCTCACCAAGTTCATCCAGCCGATCGGCTGCGCCTCCCGGGGATGAACTATCCTCTCCCGCAAGGGGAGAGGAAACGTGCCGCAAGCTCCCGGTCCGCCGTAAAGCAAGGTGTTGCCGCGGTTCCTACCTCTCCCCTTGCGGGAGAGGATAGCAAGCCCGCACGAAGCGGAGCTGAGTGCCTGGGCGCGCTTGGTGAGGGGTAAAACCCCACCCCCAAAACGCAATTCCTACCGCTTCGTCAGCTTCAGCTTTTCACGCACTTCGGCCGGGCCGATGATCTTTGCGCCCATGCCTTCGATGACGCCGACGGCTTTTTCGACGAGCTGGGCGTTGGTGGCGAGCTGGCCCTTGCCGACGTAGAGATTGTCTTCCAGGCCGACGCGGACATTGCCGCCGGCGAGAACGGCTGCGGCGGGATAGGCGAGGGCGTTGCGGCCGATCGAGAAGGCCGAGAAGGTCCAGTTTGATGGCACGTTGTTGACCATCGCCATGAAGGTGTTGAGGTCATCCGGCGCGCCCCACGGAATGCCCATGCAGAGCTGGATCAAAACCGGATCCTCGATCAGGCCTTCTTCAACGAGTTGCTTGGCAAACCATAGATGGCCGGTATCGAAGGCTTCGATTTCCGGGCGCACGCCGAGATCGGTCATCATCTTGGCCATGGCGCGCAGCATCGAGGGCGTGTTGGTCATGACGTAGTCGCCGAGCGAGAAGTTCATCGTGCCGCAATCGAGCGTGCAGATTTCCGGCAGGCATTCGGCGATGTGGGAAACGCGCTCCGTCGCGCCCGCCATGTCGGTGCCGTTGGGATTGAGCGGCAGCGGGCTTTCCACATTGCCGAAAATCATGTCGCCGCCCATGCCGGCCGTGAGGTTGAGCACCACATCGACATCGGCGGAGCGGATGAGGTCGGTCACTTCCTTGTAGAGGTCGTTGCGGCGGCTCGGTGCGCCGGTCTCGGGATCGCGCACGTGACAATGCACGATGGCGGCACCGGCCTTGGCCGCATCGATGGCCGAGGCTGCGATCTGTTTCGGCGATCTTGGCACATGCGGCGACTTGCCGGCGGTATCGCCGGAGCCGGTGACTGCACAGGTGATGAAAACGTCGCGGTTCATGCTCAGTGGCATAAAAGCCTCCCCTTGTTATTGGTGGCCATTACGAGCCAAGAAGGACCGCTCTGCTTTCCTTTTGCGGATGTTTATTATACATTTTCGGAACCATAGGCCGGAGATCAACGAATGCTCGCGCCAAGCGAAGGGACCCAGCATATCGATCTGCTGGTGTTGCCGGAGACCAATCTGATCCTCGTCGCCTCGGTGATCGAGCCGCTTCGCGCCGCAAACCGCATTGCCGGAAAAGCGCTCTACGACTGGGCGATCTTCAGCCCGGACGGCCAGGCGATCGAGACCAAAAGCGGCATCCCGATCCCGGTTGCCGGGCCGTTCCGGCCGCAAAACGAGACGGCGCCGCTGTTTGTGCTGTCGAGCTATAACTGGCGGGCTTACGCGACGACGCAGCTGAAAATCCTCCTGTCTCGAACCGCCCGGCATCGCGAGGTCATGGCGGGCATCGAGGCCGGCAGCTGGTTTCTGGCGGAAACCAGTCTGCTCGACAATTTTTCAGCCACCAATCACTGGGAGGATTTCGAGGATTTTGCCGCCGCCTATCCGCAGATCAACATGGTGCGCGAGCGTTTCGTCATCGATGGCAAGCGGATGACCACCGGCGGGTCTTTGCCGACACTCGACCTGATGCTGGAGCTGATCCGCCGCCAGCACAGCTATTCTTTGGCGCTCGAAGTGTCGCGCCTGTTCATCTACGAGCAGGAGCGCACGCGCGGCGACCTTTTGCAGATGCCGGCCATCGGCAATATGCGGATCGTCGATGCCCGTGTCGGGGCGGCGGTGAAGCTGATGGAAGAGACCGTCGATGCGCCCCTCACGCTCAGCCGTCTTGCGCGCCGGGCGGGGGTCAGCGCCCGCCATCTGCAGGACCTGTTTCAGGAGACGATGGGTGTGGCGCCGCATGCCCATTACCTGGCGCTCAGGCTGAATGCAGCCCGGCGCAACGTGATCGAGACCCGGGCCGATTTTGCCGATATTGCTGCGGCCACCGGCTTCAATTCGTCTTCCGCCTTCTCGCGCAGCTATCGCGCCCATTACCGCGAAAGCCCGAGCGAAACGCGCAGGCGGGTCAAGCTGAAAGGGTGAGGCGCAAGTTCATGTGCTGATTCAACGGGTGGTGGATTTGCGAGTCCGGTCAAGGATTTGGCGTTCGCCGTGCACAAAGTGATTCAATCGCGCGGATCGGTGCTGCCGGATATCTCATCTGCAAGCATCATGCCGAGCATCGCTTCCGCCACCTGCCGGGAAAGCGCGTTCTTCTGCCATGCCAGCGACAGGCTCTGCATATAGCTGTCCCCCAGCCGGCGCATGGCAGGGGGATTTCGCACGCGGGCGGCGGAGCTCTCCGGCAAGACCGAAAGATAACCGTGGTCCATCACCAGATTGAGGATGACCGGGATCGAATCGACTTCCGTCAATGTCAGCCGGTTGCGCTCCTGTTCGGTGAGCGTCGCCTCGATGAAATGCGCTGCCTGCTGGCGCAGGCCGCTTTTCAGGCTGGGCACGGCAATCGGATGCGATTGCAGCAATGCGGCGATGTCGTTGCCGTGTTTGGCAAAGAGCGCGGGATGACCGGCTAGCGCCAGCGGCGTGCGTGAGATCAGGCTGCCTTCGAACTCGGACGGGAAGGTTTCAAGATCGAGCAGCACCACGTCGAAGCGGCGGTTTTTCAGCCCGGCGATCAGTTCGTCGGCGGTGGTGCTGGACACGAACAGCGGCTGGCGCGGGCGGGCGCGATGCCACTTGGCGGTCAGCGCCGCCAGCATGCGGGCGATCTCGCTTTCGGGCCCGAGCGGCATGACCGAGCCGAACCGCCAGGTGGCGGCCGCGCGGCGGAACCGGTCGCCGGATGCGCGCGACAGCCTGCGCCAGATCTCCAGCAGGTTTTCGACGGTGGGGATCGCCGCCAGTCCTTCCGCCGTGCAGGTGATGCCGGATGGCGAACGGGCAAGCAGCGTGTATCCGAGGTCGCGTTCCAGGTCGTTCATCTGCCGCGTCAGTTGGGGTTGGCCGGTCGCCGATGCCTTGGCGGCGGCGCGAATGCTGCCGCTGCGGGCGACAGCGATGAAGCGTTCGAGTGCGATGAGGCTGATCGAGGGACAGGGAGTCTGAGCGTTGGCGATGGGCTCCGTCTTCTCCACGACAGGAAGAAGTGCCGGGCGAATGCGAGGCGATGAGGGGGGTGTTCCGGCGCGTTCGGAGTTTGCCGTCCCCCTTATCCGGCCCTGCGGGCCACCTTCTCCCCGCTGGGGAGAAGAGGGAGCCTGCCGATGGGCCTCGGGCCACAATGGGGTTCTGGGCTGTAAGAGGGATTGGATCGCCTCGGTCGCCGCCGCAAGGTCGGCCATCCGGCTTTGCGCTTCCAGCGTCGGCACGAGATTGCCGCGTTCGCGCCGCACGAGCGGGACGGCGATGGCGGCTTCGAAGCGTTTCAGTGCCGCGCTGACGCTGGCGGGCGGCCTGCCGCTTGCCTTTGCGGCGCGCCGGATTCCGCGCTCTGCAAGGATCGCGTGGACAAGGGCAAGGGTGGCAATGTCCATGGGCGGTTTTGATCCCTGCAGGGGAAATGACGGCTGAGACCGCAATGTACGGCTACCGGCATCTTGTGTTTCATTTTTGGGATATAACACAAAGCTCGATATTGGGCATAGCATGGCGCCAACAAGGTGAGTCAAAGCATGCATGCATCGGTGAAAGCCATCGTCCTCAACGGCAATCCGCTGGATTTCTCCACATTGGAGAGAATCGGCTCCGGACTGTTCGTGCCCGCCGTTGCCGAGCAGTCGTTCGAACGGGTGGAGGTGGCGCATAAGGTGATTGCCGATCGCATCGCCATGGGCCTGCCGGTCTACGGCGCCAATACCGGCGTCGGCTCGATGAAGGACCGGCTGTGGACGGTGGATGATCTCGCAGAATTCAACACGGCGCTGGTCAAGGCCCATCATTTCGGCACCGGCCCGCTGTTTTCCAAGTCCATCGTGCGCAAGGCCATCGCCATCCGCATCAACACGGCGCTCGGCGGCCATACCGGCTGCAGCGTCGATCTTATCAAGGCGTTCCTGGCGCTTTTGGAGCGCGGCGTCGTGCCCGCCGTGCACCGGCATGGCTCGATCGGCTGCGCCGATATCGGGTTGATGGGGCAGGTTGCCTCGGTTTTGACGGGCACCGGCGAAGCCTTTTTCGAGGGCGAGCTGCTGAGCGCCGGCGAAGCTTTGCAACGTGCAGGGCTTCAACCCTTCGTCATGCTGCCGCGCGACGCGCTGGCGGCGCTGAGCGTCAACGCAACGGCCTTTGCGGCGGCTGCCGACGTGCTGCGCGAAGCAGCCTCGGCCGTGCGCGTGCTGATGACCACCGGGCTGATGTCGTCGCTGGCGCTCGGGGCCTCGGCCGATCCGTGGCGGGTGGCGGCGACTTTGGGGACGCGCGGCGAGGCGCTGGTTGGGTCCTGGCTTTACGGCCAGTCCGATTGCGTCGACTGGCCGCTGCCGACGGCGATCCATGATCCGCTCAGCCTGCGCATGACCGCGCAGGTCTTCGGCGCCGCCGTCGATACGCTGCTGGTGGCGGCCGAACGGCTGGTCGATGCGACCTATCTGTCGGATGACAATCCGGTGGTGCTGGGCGGACAGGTACATGCGTCCGGCGCCTCGCTGCCCTTGACCACGACGCTCTATATCGAGACGGCGCAGATCGCCTTTTCGCATGTGGCGCGCAATGTCTTGAACCGTTGCATCCTGCTTTCCAATGGTGTGCGGCGAAACCTGCCGGTCAATCTGGTCGCGCCGGGCGAGATTGCCAGCGGGCTTGGGCCGCTGATGAAGCTGGTGGTGGAACTCTACATGCGCGTCCAGTCGCTGGCGGTGCCGCTTTCGGCGCAGTCGATCGTGGTTGCCGGCGGGCTGGAGGAGGAGGCGACCTTCCTGCCGCTGATCGTCGAGCGCATGGAAACGCAGGTGCGCGATCTCCGGCAGATGGCGGCGATCGAGGCGATGCTGTCGGCCCAGGCTGTCGATCTTCTGGGCGATACGCCGCAGGGCGTTACGCAGATTGCCTATGAGCGGGTGCGGGCCGTCAGCCCGATCTACCTGAAGGACCGGCCGCTTTCCAAGGAGATCGAGCATCTCCATCATGAATTTGCCTGCGGCCGCCTGCTGGAGGCGATCGTGGCGGCAGCACCCATGCCCGAATTTGACGATTTCTTCGCGCTCGCAAAGTGAGACACGGATGTCCGACTTCGATCTGGTTTTGAAAGGCATGGTGGTTCTGGCCGACCGCGTCGTCGAAGGCGGATTTGTTGCCGTGCGCGAAGGCAAGGTGGCGTTCGTCGGGCAGGGCGCAATGCCTGAGGCACGCGAGCGCCATGATCTCGGCAGCGCTCTGATCCTGCCCGGCGCCATCGATGCGCAGGTGCATTCGCTGTCGCAAAAGGACCAGGAGGATTTCATCTGGTCGACGCGTTCGGCTGCGGCAGGCGGAGTCACCACCATTGTCGATATGCCCTATGATGAAGGCGATCTGGTCTGCTCGGCCGATGCCGTCCGGCGCAAGATCGATCACGCCGGGAAACAGGCGCGCGTTGATTTCGCGCTCTACGGCACGATCGACCCGGAAGAAGGCCCGGCGCGGATCGGCGAAATGGTCGAGGCCGGCGTTGCCGCCTTCAAGTTTTCCACATTCGGAACGGACCCGAAACGGTTTCCGCGCATTCCGGCCGGGCTCTTGGAAGATTGTTTTGCAGCGATCGCGCCGACCGGGCTGGCGGCCGGTGTGCACAATGAGGATGACGAGGCGGTGCGGGCTGCGATCGGCAAGGTGAAGGCTGCGGGTATCACCGATTACCGGGCCCATGGCCTGTCGCGTCCGCCGCTGACGGAGCTGCTTGCCACCAACCAGATCTATGAGACGGGGGCGGCGACCGGCTGCCCGGCCCATGTCGTGCATTGCTCGGTCGGGCGCGGCTACGATATTGCCAGCGCCTACCGTGCCCAGGGTTTTCGCGCCACCATCGAATGCTGCATCCACTATCTCGTTCTCGACGAGGAAAACGACGTGAAGCGGCTGGGTGGCAAGGCCAAGATCAATCCGCCGATCCGGCCGCGCGCCGAGGTGGAAAAACTCTGGCGCCATGTGGCCGATGGCAAGGTGACCATGGTTTCCACCGATCACGTCAGCTGGTCGGAAAACCGCAAGACCAATCCCGATATGCTCGCCAATGCATCCGGTGTTCCGGGGCTGGAGGTGATGATCCCGCTGTTCGTCAAGGGGCTCCTCGAGCGCGGCATTTCCTTGACGCGTGCCGCCGAACTGATGTCGCTCAATCCCGCCCGCCATTTCCGCCTTGATCACCAGAAGGGCTCGCTGGAGGAAGGCAAGGATGCGGATATCACCGTGCTGACGGCCGAACCCTATGACTACAACGCAGCTGATAGTGGCAACAATGTCGTCGGCTGGTCGCCCTATAACGGCATCCGTTTGCCCTTCCGGGTGGCGGCGACCTATAACCGGGGCGTGCAGGTTTTCGACGGTAGGGCGGTTCTGGCCGCGCCGGGCAGCGGTCAATTCATCCGGCCGCTTGCCAGCCTGCCGCTGCGCGAGGCCGTCTGATGGCTGTTGCCGATACCAACCTTCCCGTCGATCCCGTGCGCATCGCCGATATCGTCAAGGGCCTTGCCCGCATCACCGAGCCGGACAAGCCCTATACGCGGCGGGCGTTTACGCCGCTGTTTCTGAACGGCCGCGCGTTTCTGGAGCAGCGCCTCAGGGCTGCAGGGCTCGAAACCCGGATTGATGCTTCGGGAAACCTGATCGGCCGCCGCAAGGGGCGCAAGTCGGCGCTCGGGACGATCATGCTGGGATCGCATTCCGATACGGTGCCGGAAGGCGGCCGTTTCGACGGCATTGCCGGCGTTGCCGCAGCGCTTGAAGTTGCCCAGGCTTTGAACGATGCCGGTATCCGGCTCGATCACGATCTGGAGATCGTCGATTTCCTGGCCGAGGAAGTGTCGATTTTCGGCGTCTCCTGCGTCGGCAGCCGTGGCCTTGCGGGATTGCTCCCGGATGGGTGGCTGAGCCGGACGCACGAGGAGCTGACGCTACGGCAAGGGATTATCGATGCCGGTGGCGACCCCTCGCGGCTGGCGCGGCAAAAACGCTCGGATATCCGGGCTTTTCTGGAGCTGCATATCGAGCAGGGGCCAGTCCTTGAAACGGAGCGCTGCGATATCGGCATCGTCACGGCGATTGCCGGGATTACCCGCATCGAAATCCTCTTCGACGGCCAGGCCGATCATGCCGGAACCACGCCGATGGGCCACAGGCGCGATGCGCTGGTGGCGGCGGCTCGTTTGGTTGGCGAGGTCGAGCGGCTCGCCACGGACTATGCGAAGGGCGAGGGGCATTTTACCGCGACGGTCGGGGAATTTTCCATCGAGCCGAATGCCGCCAATGTCGTGCCGTCACGCGCCCGCATCCTGATCGATGCGCGTGCCGAGCTGCGGCCGGACATGGAGCGGTTCATCGCCGGGATCGATCAGCTCGCCGTCGATATCCAGCGCGAGACCGGTGTGTCGATCGCGTCGCCGAAACTGATTTCTGATAATTTTCCAACACCCGCCGATCCGCTCGTCATGGCCAATCTGGAACAGGCATCCGACCGTGTGGGTGCAAGACGCCGCCGCATGGCGTCGGGTGCCGGGCATGACACCGCCTGGATGGCGCGGATTTCCAAGGCCGCGATGATCTTCATCGCCTGCCGCGACGGGCGTTCGCACACGCCGGACGAATGGGCTGAAAACGACGATATCGCGCTCGGTGCTGCGGTTCTGTTCGAGGCTGTGCGCAAACTCGATAGTGATCTACAGGGAGAGCAGTGATGGGCCGGATACTCACGGAAAAGGACGTCGAAGCGGCCGTCAAGGGCGGCTCGGTCTATGCGGCCGGCGGCGGCGGCTGGGCCGATCATGGCCGCATGCTGGGTTATGCTGCGGTCTCGATCGGCAAGCCGGAACTGGTCTCGATCGATGAGCTTTCCGATGACGAATGGGTGGCGACGGCGGCCGCCATCGGTGCGCCGGCCTCGACGACGCCTTGGGAAATGCGCGGGGTCGATTATGTCAAGGCGGTGCAATTGCTGCAGGAGGCCTTGGGCGAAAAGGTTTCCGCGCTGATGGTCGGGCAGAACGGCAAGTCCTCGACGCTGAACGGCTGGCTGCCTTCGGCGATCCTCGGCACCAAGGTTCTCGATGCCGTCGGCGACATGCGGGCGCATCCGACCGGCGACATGGGATCGATCGGCATGGCGGGGTCGCCCGAGCAGATGATCCAGACGGCAGCCGGCGGCAATCGCGACGAGAACCGCTATATCGAGCTTGTGGTGCGCGGCGCAACCGCCAAGGTGTCGCCGATCCTGCGCACCGCGTCCGACATGTCCGGCGGCTTCATCGCATCGTGCCGCAATCCGCTGCGCGCGTCCTATGTCCGCAAGAATGCAGCGCTCGGCGGCATTTCGCTGGCGCTTTTGCTCGGCGAGGCGATCATCGCTGCGGAAGGCAAGGGCGGCAGCGCCATCATCGACACGATCGCCAAAACCACCAACGGCACGATCCTTTCGGAAGGCGTCATCACTGACAAATCCGTCGTCTATACCAGGGAAGCCTTCGACATCGGTACGGTGACGCTCGGCACGGGTGATGACGCAACGGTCCTTAACGTCATGAACGAGTACATGGCCGTCGAGGATGCCGCAGGCACACGGCTTGCGACCTTCCCGGACGTCATCACGACGCTGTCTGAAGACGGCGAGCCGCTGAGTGTGGGGCAGTTGCAGGTGGGGATGCGGATCTTCGTGCTGCATGTGCCGAAGTCGGTCATTCCGCTGGCATCGAGCGTGCTTGATCCGAGCGTCTATCCTCCGGTGGAGAAGGCGATGGGGATTGAATTGGCGCGGTATGCATTGGGCTGAGGCGCTTGGGGCATCACCCCCCTCTTTCCCTCCGGGACATCTCCCCCTCAAGGGGGGAGATTGGCCGCATCGTCGGTGCCACCCTACAAACAGGAGTAGGGAAAAAGAATGATCTCCCCCTTGAGGGGGAGATGTCACGGAGTGACAGAGGGGGGTGAAGCCTCCCCGGAAAAGTCTTTAAAGAGGACAACACCATGCCCAAACCAAACCCTCGTCACCCCAATTTCCCCATCCCCGGCGGGCCGGAGCTGCGCGCCAAGGGGTGGCGGCAGGAGGCGTTGCTCAGGCTTTTGGAAAATGTGCTGTCGGTTGGCGAGGATCCGGACAATCTGATCGTCTATGCGGCGCTCGGAAAGGCGGCGCGCAACTGGGCTTCCCACAGGGCAATCGTCAAGACATTGCTTGAGATGGACGAGGACCAGACGCTGGTGATCCAGTCCGGAAAGCCGGTCGGGCTGCTCAAGACCCATGCCAAGGCGCCGCTGGTGATCATGGCCAATTGCAATATCGTCGGCCAATGGGCAAAGGCCGAAGTGTTCTACGAGCTGGAAAAGCAGGGGCTGATCTGCTGGGGCGGGCTGACGGCGGGCGCGTGGCAATATATCGGCAGCCAAGGCGTCATCCAGGGCACCTATGAAATCTTCATGCGCATCGCCGAAAACCGGTTCGGCGGCGATCTTGCCGGACGGTTCATCCTGACGGCCGGGCTGGGCGGCATGGGCGGGGCGCAGCCGCTGGCCGGGCGCATGGCGGGGGCGGCGATCCTCTGCATCGATATCGACCCGGTACGCGCTGAAAAGCGCAGGGACATCGGCTATCTCGAACATGTGGCACCAGATCTTGATACCGCGCTGGCGATGATCGACCAGGCCGTCAGGGAAAAGCGCGCCACCTCCATCGGCCTTGTCGGCAATGCGGCGGCCCTTTATCCGGAAATCGCCAGGCGCGGCATCGTGCCGGATATCGTCACCGACCAGACGTCTGCCCATGACCTCGTCTATGGCTATGTGCCGAAGGGCATGAGCATCGAGGAGGTCAAGAGGCTGAGGGTCGACGGGCAGGGGCAACTGATGGCCGCCAGCCGCGCCTCTATCGTCGATCATGTCAAGGCGATGCTCGAATTCCAGGCCAAGGGCTCGGAAGTTTTCGACAATGGCAACCTGATCCGCACCCAGGCGCGCGAGGGCGGCGTCACCAATGCGTTCGACATCCGTATCTTTACCGAGGCCTATCTGCGGCCGCTGTTTGCGCGTGCCATCGGGCCCTTCCGCTGGATGGCGCTGTCGGGCGAGGAGAGCGATATCGCCCGCATCGACGATCTCTTGCTGGAGATGTTTCCCGATAACAGGATCGTCACCAACTGGATCAAGCTGGCGCGCGAAAACGTGCCGTTCGAAGGACTGCCCGCCCGTATTGCCTGGCTTGGCCATGGCGAGCGCACGCAGCTTGCGGTCGCCGTCAATGCGCTGGTCGCGTCCGGAGACCTCAAGGGGCCGATCGCGTTTTCCCGCGACCATCTCGATGCGGGCGCCATGGCGCATCCGAATATCATGACCGAGCGGATGAAGGACGGTTCCGACGCCATTGCCGACTGGCCGCTGCTCGACGCCATGCTGCTCTGCTCTTCCATGGCCGATCTCGTCGTCGTCCATTCCGGCGGCGGCGGCTATGCCGGTTACATGACCAGCTGCGGCGTCACCGTGATTGCCGACGGCACGGAAGGTGGGGCGGAACGGCTCAGCCATGCGCTGACCAACGACACATCGCTCGGTGTCATCCGCTATGCCGATGCCGGTTATGAGGAATCGGCCGATGAGATCGAGACGAAGGGGATCGGGTATATCGCGCTCGACTAGCGACCGAGCCTTCTTCAGATCTGTATATTTTGTTTTTCTAAAATAAAGACCTATACTCCAGCTACGGCTGACCGTTCTGTCCCTGGTTAGACAGGCTCATGATGCGGCCGGTTTGAGACTGCGAGGGAGGGTACGGTGAAGGCGACATTGGGCGGATGTATCGCACTTGCTCTGCTCTTGTCGCATGTTCCGGGGAGTTTGCCGGGTGACGCGGTCGCTCCTCACAAAGTGATCTTTGAGGACGATGCGCGGATGATCAGTGCGCGGCTTTACTCGGCCATTCTGATCAACGCCTGCAGGAGCGGATGGCGATATCCGTTGAGCCGGGTGAAACGTGGATTCAAGCGCCATTTCGACGAATTTAAGCTGCAGCTCGCAAGCAGTGGCTACACCATCGTTCCAGGCCGCGCATCCACCGGCGCCCGCAAGCAACAGCGGGCGTCTGCGGCTATCCGTAACGATCGCGTTGCGCGCCGATTCGGGTGTTCCCAGAAATATTGGCTGGATGAGTGACGGTCGCGGAAGGGCAGGATAGCCTGCCCTTCCGAACAAGCCGGGTCAGGCGTTGATCAGCGCCAATTGCGCACGAGCGGCCAGGATCTGCGAGCAGGCATTGGCGGCTTCCACGCCCTTGACGACGAAATGGTCGGTGAAGAAGCGGATATGCTGTTCGGATTCCTGGAAATTGTGCGGCGTGAGCACCGTCGACAAAACGGGCACGCCGGTGTCGAGCTGGACGCGCATCATGCCGTCAAGCACCGTTCCCGCGACGAAATCATGGCGGTAGATGCCGCCATCGACGACGAAGGCCGAGCCGATAATCGCCGAGAAGCGGCCGGTCCTGGCGAGCGTCTGGGCATGCAGCGGGATTTCGAGTGCGCCGGGAACGTCGAAGATCTCGACGTCGGATGCGTTGCCGCCAAGCTTTTGCCAATGGGCGACGAAGGAATTGACGCATTGATCGACGATATCGGCGTGCCAGCGCGCGCGGATGATGGCGATTTTCTGGGTCGGATGGGAAGCGATTGTCATGTCAGTCTGGCCTTTCAAGGTTGCCATTTTTCAATGATCCCCTTGGGCGAACACGCAGGCGCGGAGGCTCCCCATAACAAGGTGCCACTTGGTCTGCTTGCTCTCTTTCATCCGGACTTTAACCGTCGGCTCCGGAATTCAACCGGATCTGCTGACCTTCCCATCCAGATACATGCATCCGGCTGGGAAGCGCTCGCGGGCTCCAGGAATTGCTTCCCGTTACCGCCGGTGGGGAGTTTCACCCCGCCCTGAGAACGTGCGAGGCCAACTATAAGGATTGGTGCGCCGCCGTCAAATGCGCTGTGCGACGCGTGCAACGCAAAAGGCGACAGATTTTTTCTCAAAATCTGTCGCCTGAAACATATTTTTCCAGGTGTCGCCGCTATTCGCGGATGATCAAAAGGTCGCTGGCGGTGAACCGCAATGTGGCGATTTCGCCGACGGCCGGTGGCGTCAGGCCCGGCGCGTTGAACATGTCGAACGAGATCAGGGCATCGCCGACCTTCATGCGGGTGCGGATGACCGAGCCCAGGAAATTCGAGGAGGCAACGGTGCCGGTCAGCGCCGTGTCGCCCTTGGCGCCTTCGGCGATCGATCCTGCTTCCGGGCGCAGCGCCAACGAAACCTTGTCGCCGGCCTTGGCCACTGTACCCAGCGGTTCGCGCAAGGTGATCTGCTGATCACCGATGATGATCCGGTTGGTTGCGGGATCGACGACCTTGGCTTCGATCAGGTTGAGCGTGCCGACGAAGGAGGCCACGAAGCGGGTGGCTGGCTTGTTGTAGATGTCGAACGGGGTGCCGATCTGGTCGGCGCGGCCGGCATTCATGACGACGATACGGTCGGAGATGGACAGGGCCTCTTCCTGATCGTGGGTGACGAAGACCGTGGTGATGCCGAGCTGCTGCTGGATCATGCGGATTTCCTCGCGCAGCGACACGCGGATCTTGGCGTCGAGCGCCGACAGCGGCTCGTCGAGCAACAGGACCTGCGGCTTGGGCGCCAGCGCACGGGCGAGCGCCACGCGCTGCTGCTGGCCGCCGGACATCTGGTAAGGATAGCGGTCGGCCAGATGGTCGAGATGGATGAGGCCGAGCATCTCCTTGACGCGGGCATCGACGGCGGTTTTCTCCATGCCGGCGATCTTCAAGCCGAAGGCGACATTCTCGTGCACGGTCATGTTGGGAAACAGCGCATAGGCCTGGAAGACCATGCCGATATTGCGCTGGTTCGGCTTCAGCTCATTCTGGTTGCGGCCGTTGATAACGACCGTTCCGGCGGACGGCGTCTCGAAGCCGGCGATCATGCGCAGGATCGTCGTCTTGCCGCAGCCTGACGGTCCGAGAAAGGAGACGAATTCTCCCTTTTCGATGGCCATGTCGAAATCCTTGACCACCTGCACGGGGCCAAAGCTTTTTTGAATGCCTGAGAGTTCGAGAAAGGACATGGACGATCAATACCTCAGGGCTTGGAAGCCGATTTGCTGAAACGGGAGACGAGCTGCAGAAGAACCATGCATCCCCAGGTGATGGCGAACGCAATGACCGCGAGCGCCGGCGGCTCATAGGCGCGGTTGGCGCCGATCAGCTGCAGGTAGGGACCGAACGCCGGGCGGTTGAGCAGCGACGGCATGGTGAACTCGCCGATGACGATGGCAAAGGTGATGAAGGCGCCGGAGAGGACGCCGCTCATGACATTGGGAAAGATGCACTTGAACATGATGGTCGGCCAGGACGCACCAAGGCTCTGGGCGGCCTCGGTCAACGTGCCGACGTCGATGGTGCGCATGGCCGTATCGACCGAACGGTACATATAGGGCAGCGACAGCGTCATGAACGAGAACATCAAAAGCGCATCGGTGCCGCGCGTCGAGCCGGTGAACGGGATGTAGGACGAGGAATTGTAGAGCCTGAGATAGCCGAAGACGATGACGATGGCGGGAATGACCAGCGGCATCAGCGTGATGAACTCGACCACGGGGCGCATCTGCGGCAGGCGCAGGCGAACCCAATAGGCGGTCGGTACGACGAGCAGCACCCCGAAGACGATCGTCAGGATGGCCATGACGATGGAATAGCTGAAGGATTCGCGGAACTGGATGTCGGAAAAGACCGAGCGATAGGCATCGAAGGAATATTCGCCGCGGCGCATGCGCAGCGAGAATTCGAACGTGGCGATCAGCGGTACGATGAAATAGGAGGCACCGAAGAAAATCGCGAGCCAGGCACCGATTTTTTGTGTTTTCATTTTTGCCACCGTTCGGCGCGCATGCGGAGCAAGATATAGATGAGGTTGGAAATACCGGTGATGACGATCATCCCGAGCGCCAGGGCATAACCGAGATTGGGATTGTGCAAAACGTCGCCACGGATCTGGGCGTAGAGCTGGATCGGGACGATGTTGAAGGTCGAGCCGGTCAGCGAATAGGCGGTGGCGATGGCGCCGAATGCGTTGGCAAACAGAAGCAGCGTCGTGCCGAGGATGCTCGGAAACAGGATCGGCAGGGCGACCTTGGTCCAGTATTGGCGGTTGGTGGCGCCGAGGATTTCGGCAGCTTCGCGCCATTCCTTCTTCAGGCCGTCCAGCGCCGGGGTGATGATCAGCACCATCAGCGGGATCTGGAAATACATATAGGTCAGTGTCAGGCCGAGAAAGCTCAAGAGATTGAAGCCGGACGCATAGAGATTGATGCCGAACCAGTCGCGCAGGATCATGGTGACAAGGCCGGTGCGGCCAAGCGTCGCCAGAAAGGCGAAGGCAAGCGGCACGCCGGCAAAATTGGAGGCGACGCCGGAGAATGTCAGGAGCGACGAGCGGATCCACGAGGGCAGGCCGCCGAGCACCACCGCCCAGGCGAGCCAGAAGCCGATCAGGGCACCGCCGATCGAGGACGCCAGGCTGATCTTGATGGAAATCCAGTAGGAGGCGAGAATCTTGTCGGTGAAGAGCCCGGCAATGTTCTCAAACGTGAATTCGCCTGCCGGATTGAGGAATGCACCGGTGACGAGATAGAGCGTCGGGGCAATCAGGAACATCACGGCAAACAACAGGAACGGCGTTATGCCGAGCCAGTCGATGGCCGTCCTTTTCAAATCAATGGCCCTGTTGGCGCTCATCGCGAAACCGTCTTGTGTGAAAAATTGAGAAATAGCCTTCCCGCGCGGTCGCGGGAAGGCCTTGATACGGCAGTCTTACTGGACGTTGGCGCCAACGACTGTATCCCAGCCCTTGGTGATGACTTCCTTGTAGGCATCCTGTTCGGCGAGCGTCGGGAACACGGCCTTTTCATAGGCAGCGGCCGGCGGCAGGGCGTCGAGCAGTTCCTTCGGGATCTTGTTGTTCTTGGCAAGATCGTTGAAGCGGATCGGGTGGCAGAAGCCCTTCAGCCAGCCGAGCTGACCTTCGTCGGAATACAGATATTCCATCCACAGCTTTGCAGCGTTCGGATGCGGGGCGAAGGCCGAAATCGCCTGGACGTAGACGCCGGCGACAACGCCGGTTGCCGGTACGACGACTTCGTATGGCGGGTTGCCGTTCAGGCTGTTGCCCCAGCTCAGCGCATTATAGTCCCAGGAAACGATGATCGGGGTCGTACCCTGTGCCAGCGAAGCGGACTTGCCGATGACCGGAACGAAATTGCCCTTGGCATTGAGGTCCTTGAAGAAGTTGAGACCAGCGTCTCCAGCCTTGGAGGCATCGCCGCCCGAGGCAGCAAGACCGGCTGCATAAACGCCGGAGATGGCCTGGTTGGACGTGCGCGGATCGCCTGCAAGCGAAACGGCATTGGCAAATTCTGGCTTCAGCAGGTCGGCCCAATCCTTCGGCGCTTCCTTGACGATGTCCTTGTTCACGAGGAAGGAGAGAACGCCGTAATAATCGCCGTACCAGTAGCCTTCGGCATCCTTGGCGCTATCGGGGATCGAGTCCCAAGTGGAAACCTTGTAAGGCTGGATCAGGCCTTCAGCCTTGGCCGACGGGCCAAAGGACAGGCCGACGTCGATCACGTCAGGTGCCTGTGCGCCGGTATTGCCCTTGTTGGCCTTGATCGCTTCGATTTCGTCGCCCGAGCCGGCATCCGGGTTGAGTTCGTTGATGGTAATTTCGGGATACTTGGCCTTGAAGCCGGCGATGACATCGCCGTAACCGCACCACGAATGGGGCAGGGCGATCGTCGTCAGGGTGCCTTCTGCCTTGGCAGCAGCGATCAGTTCGGCGCTCGGTTCGGCAGCAGCGATGGCAGTCGATGCCATGACCATGGCGGTCGAAAGCGAGAGCAGGCGGCGCATATGTGAAATCACTGGTCTTCTCCTTGTGGTTATATCAGTCAACTTCGAGGAAGCTGATACTGGGGTCCGATGAAGCTTATGTGACAGGTGTTGTCTCCTTTGCGACCGAAGGTTCGCAGGCGGAACACCTTCATTTCATTTTCTAAATTTCCTTCCGGCCGGATGCCGGCGTGTTCGTCTGTCGATTGAATTGAAAAACGTTGCATCCCCGCACCGGTTGCCCGGCGCCACGTTTCCTCCCACTTGCTCCTCCTAAAGCGGCTTTCGAAAAAGCCTCGTTGAATCGAACAGTCCCTCCAGCGTTTTCATGCGGTCATGCGTCTCGTCCCAGATGGAACTCTGCACGGCCTCGATCAGCGCTTCGACGGCAAACAGGGTGACGACCGAACTGTCCCAGGCCGAGGGCGCCTCGATCTGGATGCGAAAGACGCGCCGCGCCGATTTGGCGATGGGCGAGCTCCACTGGTCGGTGAACAGGATGATCTCGACGCCGCGCTCGCGGGCGATGCGCGACAGCGTTTCCATCTCCTGCTCGTAACGGCGGATGTCGAACATGATCAGGACGTCGCCCTTCTTCATGTCGAGCACATAATGCGGCCAAGAAGAGGAATTGGAGGCGATCTGGGTGACGCCGGAGCGGATGACCTGGAGATGGGTGAAGAAATAATCGGCAAGGGCGCGGGTGATGCGGCCGCCGACGAGATAGATGTTGCGCTTGCGGTCGGCAATCATCGCGGCGGCGCCGTCGAATTCGGCGGTTTCGAGCTGAGCCAGCGTTGCGCGCATATTGTTCATCGTCGCATCGGCGAAGCGGTTGAGAATATGCGTGCCCGGCGCATTGGCGGCCCAACGGTCGTGCTTGCTGATCGGATTGGAAATCGTCGCTTCGAGTTCCTGGTGCAGACGCGATTGAAAATCCGGAAAGCCGCGAAAGCCGATCTTCTGCACCATGCGGGCGACCGTCGGCGTCGATACGCCGGCATTCTCGGCCACAGTCGTGATGCTGCCGAGTCCGGAAACCGGATAGTTGTCGAGAAGCATCGCTGCCAACTGCTTTTCCGCGCGGGTGAGCACGGCAAAGTGGGCGTTGATCACATCCGACACCGTCATGGTGCCTGCGGTACTGGTCAAATTTTCATCCCCTAAACCGGTCTCTGCCAGCTTTGTGACAGAGTAAACATCGCTGTCACAATTCGAGTCAATTGATTTTTTGAAGAGATCGTTTCAGATTCCGATTGACATGGGTCAAAACGTGAAGAATTCTTTTCAGTATCGGCAGTCACGCCTGTGTCGAGACAATGTACCGGCTGACCGATTCTTGCTTCCACACATGATTTCAGGGGCTTCCAGCCCGATCTGGACATGCGTGGTGCCGATCAGGCAACCGGAAGGGGACCGGAGTTGACGGGACTTTTGACAGAGGCGGATGGATCGCCGGTCGCAGTGGAAAACCTGGAGGCGCTGAGCCCGGTGCTGCTGGTCTGCGAACACGCCTCGCGCCGTCTTCCGGAAAAAATGGGTTCACTGGGGCTCTCAGACGACGCTCTCGAAAGCCACATCGCCTGGGATCCGGGCGCGCTCGCCGTGTCGCAACTTCTGGTGCGCAGCCTGGATGCCGCGTTGATCTATCAGCGTTTTTCGCGTCTCGTCTATGACTGCAACCGGCCGCCGGAAGCCGAAGCCGCCATGCCGCCGGTCAGCGAAATCTTTGAGATTCCCGGTAATGCAGCGATCTCTGCTGCCGAGCGGCTATCCCGCACGCAGGCACTCTATGTGCCGTTCACCAACGCGCTGTCAGATTTCATCGCCACGCGAAAGGCTGATGGACGCCCGCCGGTCCTGGTGACGATGCACACGTTCACGCCGGTTTATCACGGCAAGCAGCGCGACGTCGAAATCGGTATCCTGCATGACGAAGATAGCCGGCTGGCGGATGCGATGCTGGCGGCTGCCGGAAAAACCGCTGGCCACGTGGTGCGCCGTAACGAGCCCTATGGACCGGCCGATGGCGTCACGCATACTCTGATCGAGCATGGCTTGAAGAATGGCCTGCTCAACGTAATGATCGAGATCCGCAATGATCTCGTTACAAATGAAATCGGCCAAAAGGTCATGGCCGATTATCTGACAGGCATCCTGGGCGAAAGCCTTGATGCACTGTCGCAATAAAAAGACCTGGGGAGCGGCATGTCCGCGGAGACTGGTCCATGGAATTCCATGGACGAACTGGCATTTCGGCATCCGGCAATACCGCTGGAGGCTGGCTGATACAGGGGATAAACATGTCAGACTATTCAGATACCGATAAACACGAGGACATGAAGGTCCTCCATTCGATGGGCTATGCGCAGGAACTCGAACGGCGCATGAGCTCCTTCTCGAACTTTGCCGTTTCCTTCTCGATCATCTGCATTCTGTCGGGCGGCATCAACTCGCTTGCGCAGGCGACATCGGGGGCAGGCGGTGCCGCGATCGGCATCGGCTGGCCGCTCGGCTGCTTCGTTTCTCTCGTCTTTGCCGTCGGCATGGCGCAGATCAGCTCCGCCTATCCGACCGCCGGCGGCCTCTATCACTGGGGCTCCATTTTGGGCAACCGTTTCACCGGCTGGGTCACCGCCTGGTTCAACCTGCTCGGTCTCGTTACGGTTCTCGGCGCCATCAATGTCGGCACCTATTACTTCTTCATGGGCTCGTTCGGCACACCCTATTTCGGCCTGGAAGACACGACGACCATCCGTATCCTGTTCCTGGTGGTCATTACCGGCGCGCAGGCGATCGTCAACCATATGGGCATCGGCCTGACGGCCAAGCTCACGGACTTTTCCGGCTATCTGATCTTTGCAACCGCGATCGCGCTGTCGGTCGTGTGCCTGGCTGCCGCTGACACCTACGAGTTCGGCCGCCTGTTCACCTTTTCCAACTATTCGGGCGAGGCCGGCGGCAATGTCTGGCCGGCAACATCCGGCACGTGGGTGTTCCTGCTTGGCCTGCTCCTGCCGATCTACACGATCACCGGCTACGATGCTTCCGCCCATACGTCGGAAGAAACCGTCAAGGCGGCAACCTCGGTTCCGCGCGGCATGATCTCGTCGGTTCTGTGGTCGGCTCTGTTCGGCTACATCATGCTGTGCAGCTTCGTTCTGCTGCTCCCCAGCATGGACGAGGCCGCCAAGCAGGGCTGGAACGTATTCTTCTGGGCGATGGACACGCAGGTCAATTCGACCGTGAAGGACATTCTCTACCTCGCCATCCTCGTTAGCCAATGGCTGTGCGGCCTGGCCACGGTGACGTCCGTATCGCGCATGATCTTCGCCTTCTCGCGGGATGGCGGTCTTCCGGCATCCAAGGCTCTGGCCAAGGTCAGCCCGACCTACCGCACCCCGGTTGCCGCAATCTGGACCGGCTCGATCCTCGCCGTTCTGTTCGTCTGGGGCTCGTCGCTGGTCACGATCGGCGAGACGCCGGTCTATACGATCGTCGTGTCCTGCACCGTCATCTTCCTGTTCTTCTCCTTCGCGATCCCCATTACGCTTGGCCTCTTTGCCTGGGGAACGTCGAAATGGGACAAGATGGGTCCGTGGAACCTCGGCGAGGGCGTCTTCAAGCTGTTTGCCGTGCTGACGATCCTGGCGATGATCCTGATCTTCGTGCTCGGCGTCCAGCCTCCAAATACGCCGGCTCTTTATGTCACCGTCGGCTTCCTGATCCTGACCGGTATCGTCTGGTTCGGCTTTGAACGCCGCCGCTTCAAGGGCCCGCCGATCGGCGACGAAGTTGCGCGCCGTTCCGCTGAAATTGCAGCGGCCGAAAAGGCCGTTGGGCAGAAGTGATCCAATAAGACAAGGTGGAAGCCGCGTGTCTGCGGCTTCCACCGGACGTCCACGAGACGCAGCCGGTAAGGCCGCGTTACGATCAAGCACGGGATTTTTGCAATGAGCGCGAGCTATTCGTTTGAAGAGTTGAAGAAGGATGTCGCCGAGGGCCGCATCGATACGGTTCTGGCCTGCCAGGTCGATATGCAGGGACGGCTGATGGGAAAGCGTTTTCACGCGCAGTTCTTCGTCGATAGCGCCTGGGAGGAGACCCATAGCTGCAACTATCTTCTTGCGACCGATCTGGAGATGGAAACGGTCAACGGCTACAAATCGACAAGCTGGGAGAGCGGTTACGGCGACTATACGATGAAGCCGGATCTGACGACGCTTCGCCGCATTCCATGGCTCGAAGGCACGGCGCTGGTTCTCTGCGACATGCTCGACCATCACACCCACAAGGAAGTGCCGCATTCGCCGCGCGCCATCCTGAAGCGCCAGATCGCCCGGCTGGAGGCCATGGGCCTCAAGGCCTATATGGCGACCGAGCTCGAATTCTTCCTGTTCGACCAGAGCTATGACACTGCCCGCGAAAGCGGCTATCGCAACCTTAAGCTCGCCAGCGGCTATAACGAGGATTACCACATCTTCCAGACGACCAAGGAAGAAGATGTAATGCGGGCGATCCGCAACGGCCTGCAGGGGGCGGGCATTCCGGTTGAAAACTCCAAGGGCGAGGCCTCCGCCGGCCAGGAGGAAATCAACGTCCGCTATGCCGATGCGCTGACCATGGCCGACAGGCATGTGATCATCAAGAACGGCTGCAAGGAAATCGCCTGGAGCAAGGGCAAGGCGATCACCTTCCTGGCCAAGTGGAACTACAATGCCGCCGGTTCCTCCTCGCATATCCATCAGTCGCTCTGGAGCACGGATGGCAAGGTGCCGCAATTCTTCGACAAAAAAGCACAACACGGCATGTCGGAGACGATGCGCCATTACGTCGCCGGGCTTTTGACGCATGCGAGCGAGATCACCTATTTCCTTGCGCCCTACATCAATTCCTACAAGCGCTTCATGGCCGGCACCTTCGCGCCCACCAAGGCCGTCTGGTCAAAGGATAACCGCACGGCCGGATACCGCCTTTGCGGCGAAGGCACCAAGGCGATCCGCATCGAATGCCGCGTCGGCGGCTCCGATATCAATCCGTATCTCGCCATGGCAGCGCTGATTGCGGCGGGTATTGCCGGGATCGAGGGCAAGATGGAACTGGAACCGGCTTTCGTCGGCGATGCCTATGGCGGCAAGGATATCCGCGAAATTCCCGCAACGCTGCGCGACGCCACGGCGGTGATGCGCAGCTCGACGATGCTGATCGACGCATTCGGCGAGGATGTCATCGAGCACTATACGCGGGCTGCTGAATGGGAGCAGGAAGAGTACGACCGCCGCGTGACGGACTGGGAGGTGGCGAGGGGGTTCGAGCGGGCGTGAGATTATCGCAACATGTTGCGAATATTGACCGCGTTGCGACAGTATGAGATGGTCATACCCTTTCCGGAGGGCTTAAAATGACCCCAATAGATACTGCGTGGTTTCACCGTCAACTCGATATTCGCAACCAGTCGGTACGCGGACTAGCCCGGTTTCTGAGGGTCGATCCAAGTGCTGTTTCGCGCATGTTGAAAGGCGAACGCAAGATGAGCGCTGAGGAGCAGGATAACGTGGCGGCTTTCTTTGGTGTGAGTATCGAAGAGGTTGCCGCGCGCCGCCGGGGTGAGGCTCCCGGGTTCTCCGAAACGAAACAGGAGCCGTATCTGGCGGCGGATGCTGCACGCAAAGATGAGCCGGCCATGAAAATGTTTACGCAAGCGGATGTCATCTACAAGGATGGCAAACGTTGGATGGAAGCGCCAGACGGGCGATTATTGGAGCTTCATCCTGCTTTCGGGTGCATGGCGGGAACTATGACCATACCGGACGATCTGGATTTGACCGCGCCGATCGATGTCGAGTGGAGCGACAAGCTTTATAATGAATGACAGGCTTCTTCTTGATACCTGCGCGATGATCTGGATGGCAACGCGCAGACAGATGTCGCAGGCGGCAATGGAAGCCTTCGAGACCTTGTCGACCAATGGCGGTGTGCTGTGTGTTTCTGCCATGTCTGCCTGGGAGATAGGAATGTTGATATCGCGCGGCAGACTGTCGGCCTCCAAGGATGCGTTGCCGTGGTTCGAAGATTTCGTGACCTCCGGCAACCTGGTCGTTCATGCGGCCACACCCGCTGTCTTGATCGCCGCCGCTTATCTTCCCGAACCGTTACACCGGGACCCCATGGATCGAATTCTCATTGCGACAGCACGGGAACACGATCTGACCATCATTACACGCGACCGTCCCATTCTGGACTATGGTGCGGCCGGACACGTCAGGACGCTCGCTTGTTGAGCCTTTGGAGTTTGAATTCATGACCATGATCCAATGCATTTCCCCGGTGAACGGGGAGGTTTATGCCGAGCGCCCGGTGGTGGATGCCGCTGTTGCTTCGGCGGCGGTTGCGCGTGCGCGTGCGGCGCAGAAGAGCTGGGCCAGGCGGCCCATCGAGGACCGCGTCAAGCTGGTGCTTGCGGGCGTTGCGCGGCTCAACGAGATGGTGGACGAGGTCGTGCCGGAGCTTGCCTGGCAGATGGGGCGTCCGATCCGCTACGGCGGCGAGTTCCGTGGCTTCAACGAGCGCTCCAACTATGTGGCGGCGATTGCGGCCGACGCGCTGGCGCCGATCATTGTCGAGGACAGCGCCAGTTTCGAGCGCCGGATCGAGCGCGTCGCCCATGGCGTCGTCTTCGTCATCGCGCCCTGGAACTATCCCTACATGACGGCGATCAACACGGTCGCCCCCGCACTGATGGCGGGGAATACCGTGATCATCAAGCATGCGAGCCAGACCATCCTGGTCGGGGAGCGCATGGTGCGTGCGTTTGTCGAGGCGGGCATTCCCGAAGACGTGTTCCAGAACATCTTCCTCGACCACGCGACGACATCGCAACTCATCGCGGCCAAGAGCTTCGATTTCGTCAATTTCACCGGTTCGGTCGAAGGCGGCCGGTCGATCGAGCGGGCGGCCGCCGGAACCTTCACCGGTCTTGGCCTCGAACTCGGCGGCAAGGATCCGGGCTACGTCATGGAAGATGCCGATCTGGATGCGGCCGTCGAGACGCTGATGGACGGCGCGATGTTCAATTCCGGGCAGTGCTGCTGCGGCATCGAGCGCATCTATGTCAACGAAAACCTCTATGACGATTTCGTCGAGAAAGCCGTCGCGTTCGCATCGGCCTACAAGCTCGGCAACCCGCTGGAACAGGAAACCTCGCTGGGGCCGATGGCGCACAAGCGGTTTGCCGCCGAAGTGCGGGCACAAACCGCTGAAGCGGTCGCCAAGGGCGCCAAGGCGCTGGTCGATCCGAAGCTGTTCCCGCAGGATGACGGCGGCGCCTATCTTGCGCCGCAGGTTCTGGTCGATGTCGATCACTCGATGAAGGTGATGACGGAAGAGAGCTTTGGCCCGGTCGTCGGCATCATGAAGGTGAAGAACGATGCGGAAGCGCTGGCCTTGATGAATGATTGCAAATACGGCCTCACCACATCGCTCTGGACCAGGGACGCCGAGCGCGCCGCCCGTATCGGCAATGATCTCGAAACCGGCACCGTGTTCATGAACCGCGCCGACTATCTCGATCCGGCTTTGTGCTGGACCGGCGTCAAGGAAACCGGCCGCGGCGGCTCGCTCTCGGTCATCGGTTTCCAGAACCTGACCCGCCCGAAATCCTACCATCTGAAGAAAGCCTGATACGATGACCATCACTGCCAACTGGAGCTACCCGACATCCATCAAGTTCGGCGCAGGCCGGATCAAGGAGCTTGCCGATCATTGCAAGGCGCTCGGCATCAAGAAGCCGCTTTTGATCACTGACCGGGGCCTTGCGCCCATGCCGATCACGCAGAATGCGCTCGATATTCTGGAGGCGGCCGGTCTTGGCCGCGCGCTGTTTGCCGATGTCGACAGCAATCCGACCGACGTCAATCTCGATGCCGGCGTGAAAGCCTTCAAGGCAGGCGGCCATGATGGCGTCATCGCTTTCGGCGGCGGCTCGGGCCTTGATCTGGGCAAGTGCGTCGCCTTCATGGCCGGGCAGAGCCGCCCGGTCTGGGATTTCGAGGATGTCGGCGACTGGTGGACCCGCGCGAGCGTCGAGGGCATCGCGCCGATCATCGCTGTTCCGACCACCGCCGGCACCGGTTCGGAAGTCGGCCGCGCCTCAGTCATCACCAATTCGCAGACCCATACCAAAAAGGTGATCTTCCATCCGAAATTCCTGCCTGCGGTGACCATCTGCGATCCGGAGCTGACGGTGGGCATGCCGAAGATCATCACGGCCGGAACCGGCATGGATGCCTTTGCCCATTGCCTGGAAGCCTATTCTTCGCCGTTCTACCATCCGATGTCGGCCGGTATCGCGCTCGAAGGCTTGCGTCTCGTCAAGGACTACCTGCCGCGCGCCTACAAGGACGGCACGGATATCGAAGCGCGGGCAAACATGATGTCGGCTGCGGCCATGGGCGCGGTTGCCTTCCAGAAGGGGCTTGGCGCCATCCACTCGCTGTCGCATCCGGTCGGCGCCATCTACAACACCCATCACGGCATGACCAATGCCGTCGTCATGCCGCCGGTGCTGCGCTTCAACCGGCCGGCGATCGAGCAGAAGATCGCTCTGGCCGCCGCCTATCTCGGCATTTCCGGCGGCTTTGACGGCTTCTACGACTATGTGCTGCAGCTTCGCGAAGAACTCGGCGTTCCCGACAAGCTTTCGGCGCTGGGCGTCGGCACGGACCGTATCGACGAAATGGCCGCAATGGCGATCGTCGATCCGACCGCCGGTGGCAATCCGGTGGAGCTGACGCTCGAGGCCGCCAAGCTGCTGTTCCGCGACAGTATCTGAGGTTCACTTTCGGCTGTGTTGATATCCGGCATTGCGCCGGTAATTTGACATTATGCGATTGCCAAACTCTCCGTCATTCCTGTGCCCGTCACAGGAATCCGGCCAGCTCAAGTCCTTGAGCTGAAAGAGTCTTTTGACCCGACGGACGTCGGGTCACTGGATCCCCGCCACAGGGGCGAGGATGACGGAGAATGGGTATCGCCCTCGCCAAAAAATCTTGTTCACGGGTATCCGCAGCCTGAGTCCGGAAAACCATGGTTTTCCGGGCTTTTCATTATCCCAGATCAAAACCGGCGATCGATGAAATGCTTGGCTTGCGCGCCGGCGTGATAGAAGGCCGATTTGAGGCTGCGCAGGGGGTCTGGGGTAATGGGGCTCTCGGCAAGCGGAAGCGCGTTTGGGTGACCCATGACGTGGTTTGCGAGCGCGCGGCCGAAGACCGTGCCGGGGGCAATGCCGCGGCCATTATAGCCGCTGACCGAGACGACATTGTCGGCCATCGCGTGCATCTGCGGCAGGTTGTTGGTGGTCATGCCGATGCGGCCGTCCCACCAGTATTCGAAGCGGAAATCGCCAAGTGCGGGAAACAGCTTGCGCAGCGAGCGCGCGGCAAAGGCGCGGTGCGTGCCTTCTGCGAGCGCATCCAGGCGGCCGACGCTGCCGAAGATCAGGCGGTTCTGCTGGTCCATCCGGAACGAAGTCATGACCAGCCCCGTGTCCCAGCAGCCCTGGCGTTCCGGTAGGATGGTGCGGGCGATATTGTCGGAGAGCGGGTTCGTGGCGAACTGGAAATAGGGCAGGATCGTCAGTTCCTGGGTATAGGACGTCCAGGGCGTCTGGCTCAGCATGTCGCCATAGGCGTTGGTCGCGACGATGACCGATTTGGCGGTGATGGTGCCGTTTCCGGTCGTCAGCTTCCACAGATCGCCCACGCGTTCGGCGGAGCGCAGCGGCGTTTCGGTGTAGATCTGCGCGCCGGCGGCAAGGGCCGCGCTCGCAAGGCCGCGGGCATAGGCCAATGGCTGGATCGTCCCCGCGCGCCGGTCGAGCAGGGCGCCGGCAAAGCCTTCCGCGCCTGTCAGCACCGTGGCGCGATCGGCATCGACCACCTCGACGGGCGCACCAAAGGTCTTCCACTGGCGCTCGCGGTCCTGAATATCCTTCAAGCCCTCGGGGCCGACGGCCAGATGCAGCGTGCCGTTGCGCACCGCCTCACAAGCGATCGCATGTTTTTCGACCAGCTCATAAACCAGCGACGGACCATCGCCCAGTTCGGTCAGCAGCCGTGTCCCGGTCTCGACGCCGAGCGTTGCGATGAGGTCTTCGGGCTTTGTCCACATGCCGGCATTGACGAGGCCGACATTGCGGCCGGAGCCGCCAAAGCCGATCATCTTCGCCTCGGCGATGGCGACGCTGACGCCTTTTTCGGCAAGATGCAGGGCGGCTGAAAGACCGGTGAAGCCGCCGCCGATGACGGCGACATTAACGGTGATATCGTTTGTGAGCGGCCCGGTTTTGGGAGGAGCGGGTGCCGTGGCATGCCAGAGGTTGGGAAGAGTACGTTCGGCGGCCATTACGGCATTCCTTGTCTGTCGGAATTGATGGTTCGGTATTCCGACAGATAAAGCATCGCTGCAATCTGTTTTCATGACAATATCTGATGAGGTTATGAGGGCTTTTATGTAAGGCTTTGACATCAGGCTGGGGATATTAAGCTTGGGGGATATCGGGCGTGAAGACATTCGAGGACGCGTTCGGGTGAGGTCGCGGCGTTACCAAGCTAAACGCCACGACCCCCGATCTCCGCCTGCGCGAAACTGTGCCCTATCATATCGCGTGTGCGTACCGGCAAGCCGGCACGGTGACGGGTCATGCGCGTCAAGGCTGCATTTGATCAAATCCTTGACGCAACCATCTTGACCCATGTCGGCGAGCCGTCACCCCCCAAATAGGGGAGGTTCTGGTAAATACATGCCTTTAATCGAGGAATTCCACAGTCGTGCCGACGCTGACCATCTTGGCAAGCTCGGTGGCGTCCCAATTGGTCAGGCGCACGCAGCCATGGCTTTGGGTCTTGCCGATCTTGGATGGTTCCGGGGTGCCGTGAATGCCATAGGTCGGCTTCGACAAAGCGATCCAGACGGTCCCGACCGGACCGTTCGGACCGGGCTGAAGCGTCAGCACCTTGTCGTTTTCACCCTGCTTGAAGTTGATCTTCGGATTGTAGGTATAGCCGGGGTTCAGCGCGATGCGATCGACCTGCACGGTTCCTGAGGGCGAAGGCGTGTCGGACGAGCCGATCGTGGCCGGATATGCTGCAATCAGGGTGCCGGCCTCGTCATAGGCAAAGACCTGCTTGCGGTATTTGTCGGCGACGATGCGCGTCACCTTGCCCGACTTCGGCTCGCCCGGATTGATCACCTTGATGATGGTGCCGGGAATGGTGAAGTCGATGCCGGGGTTCAACTCGCGCAGGTAAGCCTCGTCCATGTGGAATTTCTCGCCCAGCATTTCGACTGTCGAGGTGAAGGACAGGTGCGGCAGAACGGCTTTATGCGCGTAATCTTCCGGGATGGAAGCGACATAGGGACCGGCGGCGTCGGCCGCCGTGATCGTGTAGGTGGTGATCGGCAGGCCGCCGGTGAAGCGCAGGCGCTCCAGGATATCGTCGGTATTGTTCGGGTCCAGCGTTTCGCCGGTTGCCTGCTGCCAGGCTTCGATCGCCTTGGTGACATTGGAACCGGTCTTGCCGTCGATCACGCCGGGTGAAAAGCCCTCGCGATCGAGGAACACCTGCAGCGCGGTGATCTCGGCGCTCGACTTCTTGGAGATCCGGGCAGCCGAGGGCAGGGCCTGGCGGTTGGGAGCGTTGTCCTCCGGCGGCAGGGCCGCCATATCGTTTTCGTCCTGCATCGGCAGGCTTGTGGGCAATTCCTGGCGATCGACATTGCCGGGCGAGACATCGCGGTAATCCGGAACCGAACCGGTGATTTCGCCTTGGCGCGTATAGCCCTGGTCGGTGAACGCGGGGTCGGAATAACCGTAGTCAGGATTGGTATAGACGTCGCGGCTGCGTTCGCGGTGGCGCGTGTCGTTGCGCTCGCGGCCCGATCCCATCACGGTTGCGACGACATTGCCCCAGCTATCGACCAGAACGGTGCGGCCGCGGCGGTCGCGCATCATCTGCACGTCGCCGTTTTCGGGGATGTAATCGAGAATTTCGCCCTGTGGCGTCACCAGAACCGAATTGGGCGGCAGACGGCCAAAGCTGTCCTGCGCCTCGGCGGCAGTGGCAAACGCGAGCACGCTGACGGCGGAAATAAGGGCAAGGCTGGTTCTGGAAACGAACGTCACGGTGAAACCTGTTATCTGGCAGTTGAACTCGGGGCGTACAAATCAATTGGGACGGTAATATGAATAAACTGAATTCATTATGAACGGTTCCCTAAAATCCTTCGATTTCGGTGGGTTGCCGATTTATAGGCGTGATGATGCCGTTTCCTTGCGTTAGTTTTTCCGGGATTAACGGATCGAGCCGGGCGGACGCGAGGGGAAAATAATCGATGCCGATGCGAATCTCTACCGGTGGACCGGATTTCCAGATTCTTCTCGATCGCCAGTCCGCTCTCGATATCAGTGCCTTTGTCGTTGATGGTGTCGATCTTTCGCCGGGCACGGCCATTCCATCCGATGGCGACCCGCGCATTGACCATGCGCTGCAGGGGTTCTTCTTCACCTGTGGTCCCGATCACAGCCGCCATCCCGAGCCGATCGAAGGCCGCGAGGACGGACAGAAATATCCGCTGCACGGATCGCTCTGCGGCACGCCTGCCGGCGAAACCTGGATGTCGCAGCCGGACGAGCCGCCGGGCTCCAACGCGCGCACCGAGGTCCTGCTTGCCAATGGAGGACAGGCCCGCATCTCCCGGCGGTGGGCTGTCAGTCCGGATAATCGCGAGGTCACGCTCAACGACCAAGTCACCAATATCGGTGATCGCCCGTTTTCGCCGATGCTGATGTATCACATGAATATTGGCGGCCGGCTTGCCGGGGCTGACACGCAGATCGGCGGGACGATGTTCGGAGAGGAACGGTTCGGCTGGCGATTCGGCGAGGGCGATCGTGGGCTGTTGTGCGTGCCGGCAACGGCCGGTGCGAAAGACGGCTGGGCCGAGGTCGTGCTGGGACCGTTCGAGGCTTTGAACGGCCGGTCGCTTGCCGTGCGGTTTTCCACGCACACATTGCCATTTCTGCAGATGTGGCGGTGCCAGAGCGGCGGCGCTGATGTCATCGGCATCGAACCGGTGTCGCACCGGCTCGCCAAGCGGGCCGAGCTTGCCGCCGCCGGCGAAATGCCGCTGCTGGCCTCAGGCCGGACGGTGGATTATGCGCTGGCGTTCCGGATCCGCTGACCCGCTTTGCAATTGACGCGTGGCACTGCCGGTCTTACATCAGTCCGGGCATTATTTTGAGGAAGGCACAGCCATGGACATTCGCCAGATCAACGATGAATATTCGGTCACTGGACAGATTTCGGTCGAGGACCTCGATACGATCAAGGCGCTGGGTTTCAAGTCCATCGTTTGCCATCGCCCGGATTTCGAACAGCCCGACCAGCCGCAGTTCGAAACCATTGCCGCCCGCGCCAAGGAGCTGGGCCTCGATATCACCCATATCCCGGTCGGCCCGATGGGCGTGACCGCCGATGCCGTGCGCGAGATGGTCGATGCGCTTGATACTTTCGAGCGTCCGATGCTCGGCTATTGCCGCTCCGGCGCGCGCTCGACCAATGTCTACCAGCAGACCCAGCACATTCGCGGCTGAAGCCTATCACCGGCGCGCATGTGAGCGATGGCGCGCCGGGCCTAGATTAAAAGATCATCGCAGCCGCTGACCGCTTTCATCGAAAAAGTGCAGGCTGTCCAAGGCCGCATGCACCGTCGCGAGATCATCCAGCACGATCTTTGAGCGGCCGGGCACGCGAAACACGATCGGCTGGCGGTCCGGCAATTCGCCGTGGACATAGCTTTCCGCGCCGACCAGTTCCACCGCCGCCACTTTCACATCGATCGTCAAGCCGTTGTCCGTTTCGTTCGCGGATGACAGATGCAAGTCTTCGGGGCGCACACCCAGCGTCGCGGTGCCTGCCGGAAGAGCGGCGCCATTGCCGAGGCGCCAATCTTTCGACGTGGTTTTTTGCAGGAGGTTCATCGAGGGCGAGCCGATAAAGGTTGCGACAAAGGTCGTCTGCGGTTTTTCGTAAAGCTCGATCGGGGTTCCGACCTGCTCGATCCGTCCGGCATTGAGGACCACAAGCCTGTCGGCCAGCGTCATCGCTTCCATCTGATCATGTGTCACGTAGACGCTTGTTGTCGCGAGCGCGCGCTGCAGGCGCTTGATCTCGACACGCATCTGGACACGCAGCTTGGCATCGAGATTGGAGAGGGGCTCGTCGAAGAGGAAGGCGGCCGGTTCGCGCACGATGGCGCGGCCCATGGCGACGCGCTGCCGCTGGCCGCCTGACAATTGCCGTGGCTTGCGATCGAGAAAGGGTTCGATTTCCAGCGCCTTGGCAGCACCGGCGATGCGCCGGTCGATCTCGTCCTGCGGCGTGTTGCGGTTCTTCAGGCCGTAGGCAAGGTTCTGGCGCACCGTCATATGCGGATAGAGCGCATAATTCTGGAAGACCATGGCGATGTCGCGCTCGGACGGCTCAAGTTCGTTCACAATGCGGCCGCCAATCGAGATCGTGCCGCCGGTAATGCTTTCAAGCCCGGCAATCATGCGCAGCAGCGTGGATTTTCCGCAGCCGGACGGGCCGACCAGCACGACCAGTTCGCCATCGGCGATATCGAGGGAAACGCCCTGGATCGCATCGACCGGGCCATATTTCTTGCGGACGTCGTTTAGGATGATGTTGGCCATTATTTCTCCGTATCCACGAGACCTTTGACGAACCAGCGCTGCATCAAAACCACGACGAGAATGGGCGGTATGATGGCGAGGATCGCGGTCACCATGACGTAGTTCCAGGGTGTCGAAGCGTCGGTGAAATCGACCATGCGCCGCAGGCCGATAATGATCGTGTTCATCTTGGCATCGTTGGTGACGAGCAATGGCCAGAGATATTGTGTCCAGCCATAGATGAAGAGAATGACGAAGAGCGCGGCGATATTGGTGCTCGACAGCGGCAACAGGATATCGCGCATGAAGCGGAACGGTCCGGCATTGTCGATGCGGGCCGCCTCCACCAGTTCGCCGGGGATCGTCAGGAAGAACTGGCGAAACAGGAATGTCGCGGTGGCGGAGGCCATCAGCGGCAGCGTCAGCCCGGCATAGGTGTCGATCATGCCGAGATCGACGATGACCTTGTAAGTCGGCAGGATGCGCACCTCCACCGGCAGCATCAGCGTGACGAAGATCATCCAGAAGAATGCCATACGGAAGGGAAAGCGGAAGAAGACGATGGCAAAAGCGGACAGAAACGAAATGACGATCTTGCCGACGGCAATGGCGATGGCCACCACGAAGGAGTTGAACAGCAATCGTTCCAGGCTGACGCCGACGACCCGCTCAACACCGCCGGACATGGCTTCGGTATAGTTTTCCACCAAATGCAGGCCAGGCAGCAGCGACATGGGCGGCCGGATGATCGCTTCCGAAGTCGTCGTCGAGGCGATGAACGTATAGTAGATCGGGAAGGCGACGATGATGATCCCGAGGATCAATATCAGGTGGCCGACCAGATTGGCGACAGGACGTTTTTCAATCATTTCCAGCCCTCAGCCATAATGCACCCGTTTCTCGACGAAGCGGAATTGGAAGGCGGTGAGCCCGATGACGATCACCATTAGAATAACGGATTGGGCAGCGGACGAGCCGAGGTTCAAATTGACGAAGCCGTCATTGTAGACCTTGTAGACCAGCGTTTCCGTCGCCTTGGCCGGGCCGCCGCCGGTCACCGAGTGAATGATGCCGAACGTGTCGAAGAAGGCATAGACAGTGTTGACGACCAGGAGAAAGAAGGTGGTGGGCGCCAGAAGCGGAAAGACGATCGTCCAAAAGCGCCTGCTGCCGCGCGCGCCGTCGATGGCGGCAGCCTCGATCAGCGATTTCGGAATGGCCTGCAGGCCCGCCACGAAGAACAGGAAGTTGTAGCTGATCTGCTTCCAGGCGGCGGCGACCACCACCAGCGCCATCGCCTGATTGCCGTTCAAAAGCGGATCCCAAGCAAAACCGTTGCGGCGCAGAAGGTAGGCCAGCGTGCCCATTGCCGGGTTGAACATGAACAGCCACAGCATGCCGGCCACCGCCGGTGCGACGGCGTAGGGCCAGATCATCAAGGTGCGATAGAAGGACTGTCCGCGCACCACCTTGTCTGCCGCCGTCGCTAAAAGCAGAGCGACGCCCATGGAGACGATAGCGGTCAAAAGACTGAAGACGACCGTGACCTGCAGGGCGTGAATATAATTGGGATCGGACAGGACCGCCTTGAAGTTCGCAAGGCCGACGAAACCGCTTTTCAGGCCGAACGGATCCTGCCTGACCATGGATTGATAGAGCGCCTGGCTGGCTGGCCAGAAAAAGAAAATGATCGTCAGGATGATCTGCGGCGCGACCAGCAGATAGGGCAGGATCTTGTTGGGAAACGCAACGTTGTGCACGGGTTCTCCTCGGGCATGGAAACAGGCGGCAACAGGGCGATTGCGCCGCCCGCAAGATCATGCGGGCGGCGTCTGGCCTTACGGGTTAGTTGCCGACAGCCTCGGTGATCGCTGCATTACCGCGTTCGACAGCCTTGTCGAGGGCGGTCTTGGCATCCTGCTGGCCCGCCAGCATGGCCTCGAACTCCTCATTCATGATGTCGCGAACCTGCGGCAGGTTGACGAGGCGCACACCCTTGGAATTTTCGGTCGGCGCCTTGCCCATCATCTGCAGAATCGGCGTTTCGCGGCCGGGATTCTTGTCATAGAAGCCGGATTTCTTGGTTTCCTCGTAGGCCGCGTTGGTCACCGGCATATAGCCGGAGACCTGATGCAGGCGGGCCTGGATTTCGGTCTGTGACAGGAAATTGAAGAACTGGGCGACGCCCTTGTATTCCTCGTCGCTCTTTCCGCCGAACACCCAGAGGCTTGCGCCGCCCGGAATGGTGTTCTGCGGCCCGTGTCCTTCATAATAGGGGAGCTGGCCGATGCCGTATTTCACGCCGGACTTGATGATGTCGCCAAGGCCGCCAGAGGATTCGGTCAGGATCGCGCATTCACCGGACATGAACAGCTGCTTGGCCTCGGAGGTGCGGCCGCCATAGCGGAAGGTGCCGTCCTTGGCGAGATCGGCGATCGACTGGAAATGCTGGACGAAAAGGGGAGAATTGAACTCGAGCTTGACATCATTGCCGCCAAGGCCGTTTTCCAGGGTGCCGTAGGCGACATTGTTCCAGGCGGCGAGATTTTCGGTCTGGATCCAGGTCAGCCATGTCGAGGTAAAGCCGCAGGAAGCCGCGCCGCTCGTTTTGATCTTCTTAGCAGCGTCGAACACTTCCGGCCAGGTCTTCGGCGGGTTTTCGGTGTCGAGACCGGCCTTTTCGAAAATATCCTTGTTGTAATACAGTATCGGCGAGGATGAATTATAGGGGAAGGACAGCATCGTGCCGTCCGGCTTCGAATAATAGGCCGCTATGCCTGCGAGATATTGCGACTTGTCGAATGTGTAGCCACCCTTCTGCAGGACATCGGCTGCCGGAACGATGGCACCTTCTGCGCCCATCATCACGCCGCTGCCGGCATCAAAAACCTGAATGATGGCGGGAGGCTGCTGCGAACGGAAGGCGGCGATACCGGCATTCAGCGTTTCGGGATAGGTGCCCTTGAAGACCGGGGTGATCGTGTACTCTTTCTGGCTCTCGTTGAATTCCTTGGCAAGCTGGTTGACGACCTCGTTATTGGCGCCCGTCATGGCGTGCCACCATTGCAGGTCCGTTGCCGCATGCGCACTGACGGGAAGCGTCAGCGTCAGCGCAACGAGTGCGGTCGATGTGGAAAATGAGCGTGTCATGGTTATTCCTCCCTGGTGGTGACAAACGGAACAGATGGTCTTTCAAACCATTCCGGTAGCGATCCTCCCGATCGCTACCGCAAGCCGGTACATTCACACCCGCACGGAAAACCATGCCGGCGGCTGTGGATGTCACAGTGTTGTCACATAGACATAGAAGGCGGAAGCGGTTTGTCCACCCAAAGATGACAGCTTTGCTCCGGCGCAACCGTCTGGTTAGTATTGCTTAATTAGCATTTCTGATTTGGCTCAACGTTCGCGTTGGCGTAATCGCCTCCGGATCGAGCCTGATCTCGATGATCGACGGCTTGCCGCTTTGACGGGCGCGCTCGAAGGCTGCGGCAAAATCCTCGGTCTTTTCGACGCATTCGCCATGGCCGCCATAGGCACGGGCAAAGGCAGCAAAATCCGGATTGGTCAGGTCCGTGCCGCTGACCCGGCCGGGATATTCCCGCTCCTGGTGCATGCGGATCGTCCCGTAGATACCGTTGTTGATCACCAGCGTGATGATCGGCAGATCATAGCGGACGGCGGTGGCAAATTCCTGGCCGTGCATCATGAAACAGCCATCGCCGGCAAAGCAGATCACTTCGCGGTCGGGATGAAGATGTTTCGCCGCAACGGCAGCCGGCAGGCCATAGCCCATGGAGCCGGATGTCGGCGCTGCCTGCGTGTTGAAGCGCTGGAACCGGTGAAAGCGATGCAACCAGGTGGCATAGTTGCCGGCGCCATTGGTGAAAATGGTATCGGGCGCCGTATTCGCCTCGATATGGCGCATGATCGGCCCCATCTGCACATCGCCCGGCCCGGTTTCGGGCGGCGTCGACCAGGTGAGATAGGCCTCATGCATGCGTGCCGTCCGCTCGGACCGATCGCGCGGTTGGGCCGGCTCCAGCTCTGCCAGGGCATTGGCAAAATCGGCGGGCGAGGCGGCGATGGCGAGATCCGGGCGGTAGACGCGGCCGAGTTCGCCGGGATCGGGATAGACATGCACCAGCGTCTGCTGCGGGTAGGGCACGCTCAGCAGGGTATAGCCCGAGGACGGCATTTCGGAGAAGCGGCCGCCGATCAACAGCACCAGGTCTGCCTCGCGGATCTCCTTGGCAAGCGCCGGGTTGATGCCGATGCCGACATCGCCGGCATAATTGGGATGAAGATGGTCGAACAGCATCTGGCGGCGGAAGGAGCAGCCGGTGGGCAGGTCGAAGCGTTCGGCGAAAGCCTGGAACTGCGCGACGGTCTCTTGGCTCCAGCGCGTGCCGCCGAGAATGGCGATCGGCCGCTTCGCCTTGGCAAGCAGGGCTTCCAGCTGTTTCAACTGCCCGGGACCCGGATGGCTTTCCACCGGCTGATAGGGCCTTGCCGGAACCGCCTCCGCCTTTTGCGTCAGCATGTCTTCCGGCAGGGTCAGGACCACCGGGCCGGGGCGGCCGGATGTCGCGACCGCAAAGGCGCGGGTGACGAATTCCGGGATGCGGGCGGGATCGTCGATCTCGCCCACCCATTTGGCGATTTCGGTGAAGGCGCGGCGGTATTCAATTTCCTGGAAGGCTTCGCGCTCACGCGCATCGCGCTGCACCTGGCCGATGAACAGGATCATCGGGATCGAATCCTGGCGGGCGATATGCAGGCCGGCGGATGCGTTCATCGCGCCCGGACCGCGCGTCACCATGCAGATGCCGGGTTCGCCGGTGAGCCGGCCCCAGGCATCGGCCATCATCGCGGCGCCGCCTTCCTGGCGGCAGACCACGACATCGATATCGGTATCGTAGAGCGCATCGAGCACGGCGAGATAGCTTTCTCCCGGCACGCAGGACACCCGCCTGACGCCGTTTGCCTTCAGCGCCTCAACGATCAATTCTCCGCCTGTTTTCATGTCTGCTCCTCCCAAAGCACGTCACTTAAAGCTTGTCAGATGGCCGGCGATACCGGCGCGATACTGGCTGTCTTGTTCACCCGGCGCTCGCGCCAGATGATGTAGAGGCCCGAGCTGATGATGATGGCGATGCCAAGCCATTTCAGCGCATCCGGCAGATGGCCGAACACCAGCCAGCCGAAGATCGTCGCCGAAACGATTTCCAGATATTGCAGTGGCGCCAGCACCGAGGCGGGTGCCGCACGATAGGCATAGACGCCGAGAACGCCGGAAATCGTGGCGGTGACGCCGACGCCGATCAAGTACAGACCGGCGGTCATATCCGGCACGACCGGATCGAAAATCTCCGACCCCGTGCCATCGCCGAAATACAGCAGGATACCGCAGAACAGCGCGCCCCAGACGCCCGCATGAAACTGCATCGACCAGGGATCCTCGTTCTGCGCGACCAAACGCGTGACCAGAAGGAACACTGCAAGGCCAAAGGCGGAGACGACGGGCAAAAGCGCGATCCAGCCGACTTCCTGCATGCTTGGCTGGATGACCAGCAGCGCGCCGGAAAAGCCGACGGCGCAGGCCGTATAGCGCCGCCAGCCGATGGTTTCCTTGAGGAAAATGCTGCCGAGAATGGTGAGGATGATCGGCTCGACGAAGAAGATTGCGATGGCATCGGCCACTTCCATCGCCTTCAGCGTGGTGATGAAGGACAGCATGGTGACGACGAGCAGGCCGCCGCGCAGCATATGCAGCCCGGTCTTTTTCCAGGTCAGATCAAACAGCGTGCCACGGACGAGGACGACCGGCAGAATGAAGATCATCTGCAGCACGAAGCGCACGGCGGTGATCTCTGCCGATGGAATGGTGGTGATGGCCAGTTTTGCAAAAATATCGATCAGCGGCGAGATCAGCACCGCAATCACCATCAGGCCCAGACCGAAGGAAATGTCGTTGCTGCGGATGGCCGGTTTTATGGACATTTCAGTCATGCCAGGTCTTTGCTCACGTCCGCTGCGTGACTGCGGCACGGCACCATGCGGCAAAATCCTGCATGGCGCGGTCGCGCTCGATTTCGTTCAGGGTTTCGTGGCGCATGCTGGGATGGATCACCGCCGTCACCTGCTCCAGCCCGGCCTTTTGCATCTGCTGCGCCAGCCACGAGATTTCGCGGCCGCCATTGGTGGCCGGGTCCTGCCCGCCGCCGGTGAGGTGGATCGGCAGGTTTTTAGGCAGACGGCGAAGCCGCTCCGGCCTGGCACCATCGAAGGTCAGGCGGAACAGGTCGATCCAGAGCGAAACGCTGGCATCGAAACCGCAAAGCGGGTCGTCGATATATTTTGCGACCTCCACCGGGTCATGCGACAGCCAGTCATAGTCCGTCTTGTGGTTGGGGATCGACTTGGCCCAGGCGCCGAAGGTGAGCTGCGACAGCAGTCCGCTCGGCACGTCGGAGCCTTTCAGTGCTTTTTCGATGGAAAGCACGATTTGTGCGGCACGCCCGGCCAGGCCCGGATTAAAATTCGAGTTCCAGACGGCCAGTGCATCGTAAAGGCCGGGATCGGTTTCTGCTGCGTTGAGCGCGATCAGGCCGCCCATGGAATGGCCGAACAGGATGACGGGAAGGCCGGCATGGCGGCTGGCCGCCATGCCCCGCATCGCCCTGACGTCGGCAATGACCTTGGCTGCCCCTTGCGACTGGGCATACCGGCCAAGGGGGGCGTCGGCGGCTTTGGTGAGGCCGTGGCCGCGATGATCATGTGCATAGACGTCGAAGCCGCTATTGGCCATGACTTCGGCGAAGCGGGCGTAACGGGCGGAATGTTCGGCCAGTCCATGGCAGATGATCAGCACACCCACGGGCTCTCCACCCGCTGGCCAATGGCGCCAGGCGAGGGCAGCTCCGCTTGGGCTTTGCAACGTTTCGACCTTGGCGAACACCCCTTAGATCCTCCCAGGCGCAGTTCTGGCACTCACCGCTATCAACTTGATTTAACAGCCAAAGGCAACCGGCGCTTGGTGCTTGTTTGGTATCAGGTCAGAAAAGATTCGCGTCTATGTCGATTCCAGGTTGCAATTTTCCCGTTTTAATCGCTAAATGATCTTGTTTTGTTCCTTTTTTCGATGGAGATGGGCATGCAGGGGAATGTGAGGGCCATTGTTGTATTGCTATTGTTTTGCCTGCACGTGTTTGCGCTGATCGTGATCTCTGCCTCAGGGGCGCTGGCGCAGGAGATGGGCGTGCGGGAAACCGGCAGGACCGAGTATATTCTGGCCGTCAGCTGGCAGCCGGGATTTTGCGAGACGCGGCCGGACCGCAAGGAATGTGCCGGGCAAGACGCCGGGCGATATGACGCGACGAATTTTTCCCTACATGGGCTCTGGCCGGTGAAGAAGAGCTATTGCGGCGTCGCTGACGATATCAAGGCGCGCGACCGGACCGGCAATTGGCTGGAACTGCCGCAGCTGGCAATCGTGCAGGAGACGGCAGCCAAGCTGATGGTGGCGATGCCTGGAACGCAATCGGGGCTTGAGCGGCACCAATGGCTGCGCAGCGGCACCTGCCATGGCGGCACGGCACAGGATTATTTTGCCACGCAGCTTCGTTTTCTGGATGAAATCAATGGCTCGGCGGTGCGCACCCTGTTTGCGGGGCGCATCGGGAAGGATGTGACCGAAGGCGAAGTCAAGCAGGCCTTTGCCGCCAGTTTCGGCAAGGGTGCCGGCGACCGCGTCCGGATGCGGTGCGAACAGGTACGTGCACGGAGTGTCGTCACAGGGCTGACGATCGGCCTTTCGGGTGACGTTTCGGCTAATGCCGAACTTTCGGATCTGATCCTTGCGGCCGGCAGTACCGATTTCAAATGCGCGAAAGGGGCGGTCGATCCGGCCGGCATTCAGTGAATGAAGCGCTCTAAAACCGGTTTCTTCATTGCTCCGCCGGGATAATTCGCCTACATAGCGGGCAAAATCCCATTCCGTCGGAGCAGTTTCTCTATGGCACGTCAATTCATTTATCATATGTCCGGACTGAACAAGTCCTACGGCACCAAGAAGGTGCTGGAGAATGTCAATCTGTCGTTCTATCCGGACGCCAAGATCGGTATCCTCGGCCCGAACGGTGCCGGTAAATCGACCGTGCTGCGCATCATGGCCGGCCTCGACAAGGAATATACCGGCGAAGCCTGGGTCGCTCAGGGTGCGACCGTCGGCTATCTCGCGCAGGAGCCGCAGCTCGATCCGACCAAGACGGCGATGGAAAACGTCATGGAAGGCGTGGCGGACAAGACCGCCATCCTCGAGCGCTACAACGAACTGATGATGAACTATTCCGACGAGACGGCGGAAGAGGGCTCCAAGCTCCAGGACATTATCGACGGCCAGAACCTGTGGGATCTCGAAAGCCAGGTCGAAATGGCCATGGAAGCGCTGCGCTGCCCGCCCGGCGATGCGGATGTGACCAGCCTGTCGGGTGGTGAACGCCGCCGTCTGGCTTTGTGCAAGCTTTTGCTCTCCAAGCCCGACCTGCTCCTGCTCGACGAACCGACCAACCATCTCGATGCCGAAACCATCGGCTGGCTGGAAAACCATCTGCGCCAATATCCCGGCGCCGTGATGATGATCACCCACGATCGCTACTTCCTCGACAACGTCACCGGCTGGATCCTCGAACTCGACCGTGGCCGCAGCATTCCCTACGAGGGCAACTATTCGGCTTACCTGCTCGCCAAGGCCAAGCGCATGCAGCAGGAAAACCGCGAGGACGCGTCCCGCCAGAAGGCGATCAGCCGCGAACAGGAATGGATCGCCTCCAGCCCGAAGGCCCGCCAGTCGAAGTCGAAAGCCCGTATCAAGGCCTATGACGAGTTGGTGGAAGCAGCCGACAAGATGCGTCTTGGCGATGCGCAGATCATCATTCCGATCGGCGAGCGTCTCGGCCAGGTGGTTATCGAAGCCGAGAACATCACCAAGGGTTACGGCGACCGCGTGCTGATCGAAGACCTGTCCATCAAGCTGCCGCCGGGCGGCATCGTCGGTGTCATCGGCCCGAACGGCGCTGGCAAGACCACGCTGTTTCGCATGATCACCGGCCAGGAAAAGCCCGATAGCGGCACGTTCCGCGTCGGCGATTCCGTCAAGCTCGGTTATGTCGACCAGAGCCGCGATGCGCTCGATGGCGCCAAGACCGTCTGGGAAGAGATTTCCGGCGGTGCCGAAGTCATCAAGCTCGGCAAGCTGGAGATGAACTCGCGTGCCTATTGCGGTGCGTTCAACTTCAAGGGCACCGACCAGCAGCAGAAGGTCGGCAATCTCTCCGGCGGTCAGCGCAACCGCGTTCACCTTGCCAAGATGCTGAAGGCCGGCGGCAACGTGCTGCTGCTCGACGAACCGACCAACGACCTCGATACGGAAACGCTGGCGGCGCTAGAAATCGCGCTTGAAAACTTCGCCGGCTGCGCTGTCATCATCAGCCATGATCGCATGTTCCTCGACCGGTTGGCGACGCATATCCTCGCCTTCGAAGGCGATAGCCATGTGGAGTGGTTCGAAGGCAACTTCGAGGACTACGAGAAGGACAAGATCCGCCGCCTTGGCCCGGAATCGGTCAACCCAAGCCGCGTCAGCTACAAGCGCCTGACGCGCTAAGCGGGATCAGGCGGTCTGCGCCTGCGTCCGTTGCGGTGCATTCGTGTCATCGTGCTGTGTGAAATTGTCGAAGGCGGTCCTTTCGGGCCGCCTTTTGGCTGTCCGGACGCCTGTGGTGAAAGCCACATTTCAACTTGCGGAAAACTCGAAAATCACATAAACATATCTTTATGTGTTGATGAGGTTTATGATGGCGCGAGAACACGGGCTGGGACTGGACGAACTGGTCGATGTGCTGAAGGCAGCGGGCGAGCCGACGCGCATGCGTCTTCTGGCGCTTCTGGCCGCCGGCGACCTGACCGTCACCGATCTTACCGAAATTCTCGGACAATCGCAGCCCCGGATTTCCCGGCATCTGAAGTTGCTCGCCGAAGTCGCTCTGATTGATCGTTATCAGGAGGGCGCCTGGGCCTATTTTCGTCTGCGCGGCGAGGGGGCAGGCGTGGCGCTGGTACGCGACCTGCTCTCGGCCTCCGATAGCGCAGACGCCGTGTTGACCCGCGATGGCGAGCGCCTAGTGGCGCTGAAACAGGCGCGCTCCGAAAAAGCCCAAGCCTATTTCAGCCGCAATGCGGCCGAATGGGACGAGCTTCGCCGCCTGCATGTCAGCGAAGCCGATGTCGAGGCGGCCTTGAAAAAGGTGATCGGGACGGATCCGGTCGATGGTCTGCTTGATCTTGGAACCGGAACCGGGCGTATCCTGCAGCTTCTCGAAGGCCTGTACCGCCGCGGTGTCGGCGTCGATGCCAGCCGCGACATGCTGGCGGTTGCCCGCGCCAATCTCGACCGCGCCGGGATCACCAAGGCGTCGATCCGGCACGGCGATATCTTCAACCTGCCGCTCGACGGCCGGCAGTTCGATCTCGTCACCATCCACCAGGTGCTGCACTTCCTGCCGCAGCCGCAGGCGGCGATTGCCGAGGCAGCCCGCATGCTGGTGCCCGGAGGCCGGCTGGCAATCATCGATCTGGCGCCACATACGCTGGAATATCTGCGGGACGAGCATGCGCATATGCGCCTTGGCTTTTCGCGCCAGACGATGGCCGACTGGCTGGAAAAGGCCGGGCTGAGCGTCGAGGAGACGGTGGATCTCAGCCCCGGCACCGACCGGGACCGGCTGCTGACGGTGACCATCTGGCTTGCGCGCGACAAGCGGCAGGCCGCGACTATCGATACACCCGAGGGCAAGCGCGCTCTCGCCTATGCCGGGAGGACATGACATGCCGATACACACCCTTTACCCGGCCGAACGCGGCAATCTGCGCCTGTCCTTCGAATATTTTCCGCCGAAAAATGACGATATGGAAACCCAGCTGTTCCAGACCGCTGGAGATCTGTCGGCGTTCGATCCGGCTTTCGTGACGATGACCTATGGTGCCGGCGGCTCTACCAAGGAGCGCTCGCTCACGGCCGTGCGGCGGATGATCGATGACGAGGGCTTTGCCAATACGGCAGCGCACCTGACCTGCGTTGGGGCGACGAAGGCGGAGGTCGATGCCGTCGTTGCCGAATTCATCGGCAGCGGCGTGCGGCATTTCGTGGTTCTGCGCGGCGATCCGCAAGGGGGCGTCGGGGCGCGCTACGAGCCATTTGCGGATGGCTACGAGAATGCTGCGGCCCTGGTGGCGGCCATCCGGGCGAAGGGTGATTTCGAGATTTCCGTGTCCGCCTATCCGGAGAAACACCCGGAAAGCCCGGATGTGGCTGCCGATATCGACATGCTGAAGCGCAAGGTCGACAATGGCGCAACGCGTGCGCTCACCCAGTTCTTCTTTGATAACAATGATTTCGAGCGGTATCTTGAGCGTGTGCGGCGCGCCGGCATCCAGATTCCGGTCGTTCCCGGCATCATGCCGATCAACAATCTGGCTGGCATCACCAAATTTGCCGGGCTCTGTGGGGCAAAGGTGCCCGAAGCGATCGTCACCCGGCTGGTGCATCTGGATGAGAGCCCGGAGGAACGCTTCAAGGAAGCCACCCACATCGCTGCCGAGCAGATCGTCGATCTGGCGCGGCGCGGGCTTCGCGATTTCCATCTCTATACGATGAACCGCTCGCCGCTGGTGGCGGCCGTCTGCGATCTCGTTGGCTTTGAGCGGGTGCCATCGGCTGTGGTCCAGCCGCGCTCGGCCGGTGCTGCCGCCTGAAGACAGATTACGACAGCGGCGAACCAGGCAAACCGGACATGGAAAAGCCCTTGAGACCGATGGTTTCAAGGGCTTTTGAGTGTTTCAGTCTCAGGTCCGGGGTCCTCGTCGGAGCGCGTTACCTGGCTGGATCCTGATGCAATGGATTGCGGTTCTTAAAGTCCTTGATGATCGACCGGACTATTTGCGGATGCTTTAGATAAAAAGCATGGTTGCAACGAATACGAACGCTGCACTTATCATGAGGACATTCAACGAATGTGTTATTCCCATAACCGGCCCTCCTTGCGTTGACAGCCGAAAGATAGGGGGAAAATGTCACGCGTGAAAGGAAAAGTTATGCTGCGTTGCGGCATCGGAGGTGCCGCAGAGGCTTATTCACAGGGCTAAGCACATGATTGAATGCACTTTTGCCGCCCGCCACAATTTTTTCACAATGTCTTTACTTTGGTTAATGTAACGGCGTGAAATGCGCTGTGAGTGGCCAATTGGACACATCCTTTCCCTGCTTGATTCCGCTCTGCCGGTCAGGTCCGGCGGCGGGGCAAAAGGCGGCCATCAAGCACCACGAGGCCTGCCGCAATCAGCAGCATGCCGGCAATATCTGTTGTCTCCAGCGTTTCGCCAAGGAAAAGGATGCCGAGCAGAATGGCGCTCGGCGGGACGAGCAGGGTGACCAGCGAGGTATTGGTCGCGCCGGCCAGGCCCATGATGCGGAAGAACAGGATGTAGCCATAGGCGGTCGATACGAGCGCCAAGGCAAGGATCGCGAGCACCGATGTCAGTGGCGGAAAGGCCAGCTGCCAGGGCTGGTCGATCATCAGCGATAGCGGCAGCATAATCAGCGTCGATGCGGTCAGCTGTCCCGCCGCCGTGACGGGGGCGGCAAGCCCGCGGAAGCGCTTGCCATAGGTTGCCGCAAACCCATAGCTGATCGCGGCTGCGACCGGAAAGAGCAGCGCCCAGAGCGGAATGTTGCTGTTTGCATGGGTGAGGCCGGGCAGGGCGCTCGGACCGATCAGCACCGCCGTGCCGGTCAGGCCCAGCAGGCAGCCGGCGATCTTGGCAAGGCTCAGCTTTTCGTCCTGCGTCAACGCATTGGCAATCAGCACCGTGAAGACTGGCGTGGTGGCATTGAGGATGGCAGCGAGGCCGGCGCCGATCTGCGTCTGGCCAAGAAAGATGAAGGTGTGCGGGATGGCATTGTTGATCAGGCCCAAAAGCAGGAACTGCGGCCAGCGGGCCGTCAGCTCGCGGTAGATGTCATAGCGTCCAAAGATATAGATGTGCAGCGCGATGGCCGCCAGCGCCACGCGCAGCAGGACCAGCGTGAACGCCGGAACATGCTGGATGGCGATGCGGGCGAAAAAGAACGAACCGCCCCAGATCAGCCCGAGCAGGACCAGCAGCCCCCAGGTGGCCATCGTCATGCGGCTCTGCAGGCCCGTCGTTGTTGTATCCATCTGACTGTCCCCTGCTTCGCTCGAAACATAGCCCGCGTTATAGTTTACTTATCCTACAAGCCTCTAAGGCGTAAGGTGGGATCTATCCACCCGATTCTTGACCGACGTCACAGATATGAAGGACGATCTGCTGGAGCCTTTGACGACACAATCCATCGCCGCCGCACATGACGGCCAGGGGCTTGTCTCCATTGCGATCGTCGTGGCCGTCGCAGCCATTCTCGGACTGGGGTTCCTGCGCCTGCGCCAGCCGCCGCTGGTCGGTTTCATCCTGGCGGGCGTGGCCCTGGGGCCGACCGGGTTCGGCTTTATCTCCAACAGTGCCAATGTCACGCTTTTGGCCGAAATGGGCGTCGTCGTCCTCCTGTTCTTCATCGGCATGGAATTGTCGATCAAGGCCTTCGTGCTCAGCCTGCGGCAGGCTTTGCTGGTGGCGGGCGGACAGGTGATCGCGGCAATCGCTGCCGCAGGGCTGATTGCGCTGATTACGGGCGCGAGCATGGCCGAGGGGCTGATCCTCGGTTTCGTCATCGCAATGTCGTCCACGGTCGTTGCCATGAAAATGCTGGAGGATATGGGGGAGTTGCGCAGCGAAACCGGGCGGATCGCCGTCGGCGTGCTGATTGCGCAGGATATCGCCGTGGTGCCGATGCTCATTCTGGTCTCGAGTCTCGGTGGCGAGGAACTGCATATCGGCATCATCGCGGTCAAAATGGTGATCGCAATTGCCATTCTCGCGGCACTGCTCTGGTGGTTTGGCCGCCACGGCAAGTTGCGGGTTCCCTATAGCGAGGCGGTCGAGGACAAGGTGGAGATATTGGCGCTCGGCGCGCTCGCCGTCTGCTTCGGGGCCGCCGCGATTTCGGGCCTTGCCGGCATGTCGCCGGCCTATGGGGCGTTTCTGTCGGGCATCGTCATCGGCAATTCGACGCTGCGCAGCCGCGTCATTCCTGTGATCGAGCCGATCCAGAGCGTGTTGCTGGTGGTGTTCTTCCTGTCGATCGGCCTGTTGATCGACCTCACTTTCATCGGTGAGAATTTCTGGCCGGTGCTGAGTGCTGCGCTGATCGTGATTGCGGCAAAGACGCTTTTGAACATCTTCCTGTTGCGCAAGACCGGCTCATCGCCGCAGATTGCGCTCGTGGCGGGCCTGTCGATGGCGCAGATCGGCGAGTTCTCGTTCGTGCTGGCCGCCGCCGGCCTGGGGGCCGGTGTCCTGCAGTTCGATACTTACAAGGTGGCGATCGCCGTGACTGCGGTTTCCCTGCTCGTCTCGCCGCTCTGGGTCAGCATGATGCACCGGCTGGAAAACATCGCGTCCGAACATCTGCTCACCTACCGCAAGGCCTTTGCCGTCGCCTATGCGCGCGAGCTGAACGAAGTGTCGAAACGGGGAGCGGCGCTTGCGGGCGCCCGTTGGTCGTTGAAGCTGCGCTACCGTGCCTTGCGACTTGCCCGCCACCACCGGCGGCGGGCAAGAGCGCCGAAAAAGCGTGAAGCGGATATTACAGAGCGTTGAGGACAGCCGGTGTGGCCCAGCCATCGGCCGGCATGCCGAGGCGCAGCTGCTCCTTCTGCAGCGCTGCACGGGTGCCGGAGCCAAGGATCCCGTCGATCTTGCCGACGTCATGACCGAGCGTCTGCAGCTTCGTCTGCAGCGCCTTCATCTCTTCGTCGTTCAGGCCCGGTTCCGGCGTGTGGTTGTCATAGGTGGGGGCGCCGGCAAGCCGCGTTGCGAAATAGGCGGCCGAGGTCGTGTAGATGAACGACTGGTTCCATTCGAGATAGACGTTGAAGTTCGGATAGGTCAGGAAGGCGACGCCGTGGCGGCCCTGCGGGATGACCAGCGAGGAGGCAAGCTGCGGGAACGCCGTATTGCCGTCGCGCGGCTTGACGCCGAGCTTGAACCAGTCGCCTGCGGTCATGCCGGTCTGCAAGCCGGTCTTTTCCCAGGGCAGGTTTTCCGGCAGGTTGACTTCCTGGATCCAGGGCTGGCCCGCAGTGAAGCCGAGGCTCTTGATGAATTTAGCGGCTGTCAGGATGGCATCCGGCGCGCTCTGCTTCAGGTTGACGTGACCGTCGCCATCGCCGTCCATGCCCTGCGCGATGATGTCTTCCGGCAGCATCTGCACCTGGCCGATTTCGCCGGCCCATGCACCGGTGGTGGTTTCCGGATCGAGGTCGCCATGCTGGACCATCTCGATGGCCGAGATCAGCTGCGGGCGGAACATTTCCGGGCGGCGGCAATCATGCGCCAGCGTCACCAGGGCGTTGCGGGTGTTGAAATCGCCCTGAACGGCGCCAAAATCGGTTTCCATCGCCCAGAAGGCGGTGATCACCGGTGCTGGAACGCCGAATTCCTTTTCGGCCCGATCAAAGATCGCGGCATATTCCTTCATCTTCTTTGCGCCGATGTCCAGCCGCGCCTTGCTGACGGTGCGCTGCGAGAATTCGGTAAAACTCTGCTTGAAGACACCCTGGGCGCGGTCGCGGCTGAGCACTTTTTCGGAAATCGCAGCACCGGCAAGGGCGCGATCCGCCACATCGGCCGGAATGCCCTTGGCGACAGCCTCAGCCTTGACGCCCTGCAGGAAGGTGGCGAGATCGCCGCCGCAGGCTGCTGCCGGTGTGGCTGGTGCCGCCGCCTGCTGCGCAAGCGCCGTTGAGGTCAAAAGGGTGAGGAAACCGATCGAAAGAACGGAGCGCAGTGTGCTGCGTGTCATCGCAAGTCCTTGTTGTAAGGCCGGAAACCGGCTGAAAGCAGCGTAAATACGGCTGCTCGTATCTGGCGGAAAATATGGCAGCGTCTTTCGCACGGCAATGGGGCGGAAAGAAGAAATGACGCTGCGTTTCTATCAGTTTTGCGCCATTGCCTTGGGCTTGGAAACGGCCGCCACCCAGCTCTTCCAGTTCTTGTGCGAGCCTGCAAAAACATTGATATCGGTATTGCCGCTGATGCCGGGAATGACGCCGGTGCTGGTATATTGCCAGAAGGCCCAGCGGCGCTCGGTGTAGATTTCCGTCGGGTGGGCTGCGACCGAGCGGACCCAGAAATGATAGTCTTTGAACTGGCCGACGAGATTGTCGCGGTGGAAATCGACCGAGGTATAGATGATCGGGCGCTTGCCGTAATAGGCTTCCAGCCGGTCCATGAAGCGCTTCATTTCGCTCTGAACCGTCAGGGCCGAGGGCCGGTAGCGGCAGGTCTTGGATTCGCCGTTCCATTCGACATCGAGAACCGGAGGCAGATAGACGGCGCTCTTGGGAACATTGGCGATGAACCAGTCGGCCTGCTGGTCGGCTGTCGAGCAGAAGTAGTAGAAATGATAGGGCGCATAGGGCAGGCCGGCGGCGCGCGCCTCCTGCCAGTATTCGTTGAACTTGGCGTCGATCCGGTCCTTACCTTCCGTCGCCTTGATGAAGGCGAAGGAGACGCCGGAGGCCTTCACCTTGGCCCAGTCGATATCGCCCTGCCATTTCGAGACGTCGATGCCGTGGACCGTGTGATGCTGCGGCGTCTTTGCGCCAAAATCCTGCGGGTCCTTGTCCTGGAACTTCGGCGGGATCGATGCCGTGGAGACGAGATCGTAATCTGTCGATGTGCAGGCGGAAAGAAGCGAGACAATAGGCAGAAGAGCCAGGAATAGCCGGCGCATGAGGTTTCCGTTCTGAAACGATCGACGTTGCTGCCTCACGCGATGATATCCGCTGATGTGAATCCCCCAGGAGGCATGAACCTCATTTTCACCATATCATCGTAAAAATTGAGTTAGTTTCAAGCGGCAATTGCGAAAGCGGCCCGGCTAACCGTTAACACGGCCTGTTTGCCGGTGACAAATCATGAAGCATGATGATGTCGCGGGGCTTGTGCCGGGTCAGCTGCCGGCACGCCGGTATGTGAATAGCCAGGCGTAGCCGCGTCCGATGGGGCGGAAATCCAAAGTGCCGCTGCGGTCTGCAGCAACGCCTCTAAGCACGCTCTCCATCGACGGGCGCGGCGTGACGTGGAACCGGCGCAGCCAGGCCTGCAATCCGCGTTTGAAGAACACTGGCAGGCGTTCCTGCTGGCCGAAATCGGCGATATGCAGCGATCCGCCGGGATTGAGTGCTGCAATGGCTGCGCCGATCGCCTTTTCCCAGTCCGGGATCATCGACAGGGCATAGGATATGACGATCCGGTCGAAGCCGGCTTCTCCAAATTCGGCTGCCTTAAAATCGGTGGCGTCGGCGACGCGCAGCACCGTTCCGGTACGGCCGGGTCTGCTCAGTTTCGCTTCGGCGGACACCAGCATTTCTGCGGAGATATCCAACCCGAACAGCCGCGCATGCGGGAAACGATTGCCGATCAGCGCCAGATTGCGGCCGGTGCCGCAGCCGACTTCCAGAACGCTGGCGCCCGCTGGAACATCCAGCTCGCGGATCAGCGTGTCGCGGCCGAACAGATAATATTTGCGGGTCAGGTCGTAGAAATGCCGCTGGGTGCGATACATCCGGTCCATGCGGTCGGCATGGCTGCCGCCTGCACCGGTCTCGATCGCCGTCATGCGATCTTCCTGTAGATGTGGAAGCCGCCATAGATGGCCGAGCGGTCCTTCAAATTGAGCGCCTGCGACTGCTCGCGATCATACTGCCATTGGCCAAGCACGTTTTCGGACACGCGGCCCTCCAGAATGCTGGCTTCTGCGGCCGTGCGGAAGATGACCATGGCGCCCTCCGCCGATGTGCGGGTGATTTCGCTCCACAGGTCGTTCAGCTGCCGGTCGTTCATCCAGTCCTGCGCATCGAGCAGCACGTAGCGATCGACGGAGCCGGCGGCTTTCCTGGCCAGGAGTTCGGTGAAGCTTTCGTGATGGACATGCACGCGCCCGGCATTGTTGCGGATGGTCTCGTGGCGGCTAGCGTGCAGATAGTCCGGCAGGTCGCCTTCATGCGGCAGGGGATAGCGGCGGGCAAAGGCCTGCCAGGCAAAGTAGTTTTCCTTCAGCGGAAAATGGCAGCAGAGCTTTTCCAGCCGGTGGCGCAGGACGCCGGCGAGTGATTTTTCCGCGCTGAGGCTTGCCAGTTCGTCGAACTGCTGCGGCGGAATGCCAAGGCCGAACAGCGAGCTCTTGCGGCTGGTGATCCAGCGGATGACCGGGCGGTCGAACAGCGGAGAAAGCCGTTCGTCGAAGAACTGGCGCTGCTCGCGCATCGAGCGGGCATTGGCAAGTTCGCTCGGATCGACGCCGTGCAGGCGTGCCAGGAGATGACCAAGGCCGATGAAGCGGCCGAGCAGGCCGGTGCGGTAGATGTTTTTGCCAAAGACAGTGATGCGGCGCTGGCCGGTCAGGCTGCGGGCATTCCAGTATTGGCGGGTTGCATTGTCGAGCTTGGGCGCAATGAAGAGATCATAGGCCTGGACGTTGCTGGCATTATCATGCCGGGCGAGGAAGCGGACGATATCCGCATGGCCCGGAAGATGGCGGAACGCGGCGAGCTTCAAGCGGTTCAGCGCCACGTGATGCCGGTTGAGATCGACCACATCGATGCGCTCGGGTGCTGCCGAGAGATAGGCGAGCATGTTGCAGCCGCCCGATCCGATGGTGACGATATGATGTTCCGGGCGCAGCTGCATCGCTGCCATATCGACGGCCGGATCCTCCCAGATCTGCGGGTAGACGAGGCCGGTGAAGAGCAGGCCGAACAGACGTTCCGACAGGCCTTCCAAACTCAGCGCCTTGTGCTGGATCAGCGCGGTTTTCAGCTTGCGGTTCCGTTTGCCGTAGCCTGCATCGGGTGCGAGATCGGTCATGTCTGCCTGCCATCCGTTGACGTTGGATGGAGCTTCTAAGACGAGTCCGCTACATTTTGATGACGGCAAATTTCTATGATTTCTTACCCGTAAGAATTGATTAAACCTGTCTATGTTAGGTAGAATAAGTTTTTCGGGGCGCTAACATGATGTTAAAGGCTTTTCTGCCGAAGTCCGAGCAGCGGTATGCTGTGATGGGCGCGGCGATCGGGGCATTGTTTCCGGCAGTTGGTATTATTTATGATAGCATGAGCGGCAATGCTCACGGATTTTTGGGCAGCGGCACGCTGGCCGCATCGCATGTTTCACTCGTCCTGATGCCGCTTGTCTGCGGTCTGTTCTTTTACCAGCGCGGGCGCACGCAAAGCCGGCTGTTGGACGAGCTTGAGCTGCGCCGCAAGACGGAAGAAAACCTGTCGCATATCGTCCACACCGATCAGCTGACCGGCATGGCCAACCGGGTGGCGCTGGAGCGCGATCTTCGCGACATTCTTGCCACCGGGCCGGTGCCTGCGGGCCGTACCGCTCTTTTGATGCTGGACCTCGACCGTTTCAAATTCGTCAATGATTCCATGGGGCATGATGCCGGAGATGCCTTGCTCGTGGCGCTCGGCAGGCGGTTGATCCAGGCGATGTCGGGGATTGCTTCGGTCTACCGGATGGGGGGCGACGAGTTCGTCATCGTCGTTGCCGGGTCTCCGTCCGACGGCAAGCTCGACGATATCTGCGTGACCATCAAGGGGCTGTTTGCCGAACCGTTCCAGCTTGCGTCCGCGCAGTTCTGGACCGGCGGCAGCATCGGGGTTGCCTATGTGGAACCGGACGACCCGTCGATTTCCGCAGTGCTCAAACGCGCCGATCTCGCGCTTTACAAGGCCAAGGAAATTGCCGGCAACAGCCACGTGGTCTACGCGCCCGATATGGCTGAAGAGGCAACGCGCAAGGGCGAGATCGAGTACGACCTGTCCCGCGCTCTGGCGGCCGGTGAATTCTACCTGGAGTATCAGCCGATCGTCGGGATCGAAAGCCGGGCTATCCGCGCCTTTGAAGCACTGATTCGCTGGCGCCACCCCGACAAGGGCATCATTCCGCCCGATCATTTCATCGCTTCTGCCGAAAAGACCGGGCTTATCTTGCCGATCGGCAACTGGGTTTTGCGGACCGCCTGCCTGGAGGCGGCGCGGTGGCCGGCCCCGACCGGCATCGCTGTCAATGTCGCCGGCGACCAGTTCAAGGACCGGGCTTTCGTTCCGCATGTGAAGGCATGCCTCGCTGAGGCGGGACTTGCGCCCGGCCGCCTGACCATCGAGGTCACCGAATCGATCTTTTACGTCGATGCGGCCATCATCAGCGACAGCCTGACGGAGCTTCGCGCGCACGGCGTGCGCATCGCGCTTGACGATTTCGGCATCGGCTTTTCGTCGATCAACAATCTCAGGCGCTTTCCGCTCGACCAGCTCAAGGTCGATCGCTCGTTTACCCAGGCGATGCTTGGCAATCAGCGGGATGCCGAAATCGTCGATATCATCCTGCAGCTGGGAAACACGTTCCAGGTCTCCACCACCATTGAGGGTATCGAAACCGAGGGGCAGATGGAATTCGTGCGCGCGCTCGGTGCTTCGGAAGCGCAGGGTTACCTGATTTCGCGCCCGGTGTCGGCGGAGGGGGCGATGGCCATCCTGAAGCGCGAACCGGAGCAACTGGCGGCACGATCCATCGGTTAGGGCCTCATTTCCTGTATGAGGCTTCAGAAACATGTTTAGCGTCAATGTGATTGCCACAAAGCCTTCCTAAATGCGTGAAATCCTGTTTGTGTAAAAATAGCGAAGCAGGGGCGATGCGCATGCGGAAAAAAAGGTGGTTCTGGCTTGCGGGCTCGGTCTCGGCAGCGTTGGCTGCCGTTGCGGGCTGGCTTGTCGTCGCCCCGCCGGACCTTCTGCGGATCGGTGACGGCTATGCGGCCAAGATTGTGTGTTCGAACGTTTTCATCGCAGACAGGGACGCCAATGCCGTTCTTGCCGATGATGTCCAGGCGCCGGGACATCCGCTTTTGCGGCTGGTGCGGATTTCCGTCGATGACACCCGAAAGACCGTGACGGCGCGCCTGTTCGGTTTTGCAGCGCCCGGCCGGGCGATCTATCGCGAGGGGCTTGGCTGCACCAATGTGACCGAGGGCGAATTTGCCGCCTTTCCGGGCAACAGGCAGCTGCGCCGCCGGCCGCCGCAATCGGATGAGGGCAAGCCCTGGCCGGATGGAAGCGGCACGGCGATCAACCCGGCAGTCCAGACGCTTCTGACCGATCCGCAGCTGGTCGGCCCCGGCATGCGCGCCGTCGTCGTCGTCAAGGATGGCAGGATCGTTGCGGAAAATTACGGCGAAGGCTTCAACAGCGCGACGCCTTTGCTTGGCTGGTCGATGACCAAGTCGGTGACGGCTGCACTGATTGGCCTTCGAATCCGCGACGGCCAGATGGCGCTCGATCGCACCGAGCTTCTGCCGCAATGGCGAAACGATCCGCGCAGCCAGATCAAGCTGGCCGATCTGATGGCCATGCAGAGCGGGCTTCAATTCAACGAGGGCTATGGCGACGTCGCCGACGTCACGCGCATGCTCTTTCTGGAAGGCGACATGGCCAGTTTCTCGGCGTCCAAGCCGCTGGAGGCAAAGCCGGGCGAACGCTTCAGCTATTCCAGCGGCACGACCACCATCCTGTCGCGGCTCTGGATGGACACGTTCGGCAGCGTGCGCGAGGCCCTGACCTTTCCGCGCGCCGCGCTCTTCAGGCCGCTTGGCATGAACAGCGCGGTGTTGGAGCCGGACGCGCACGGAACCTTCGTCGGTTCCTCCTATATGTATGCGACGGCGCGTGACTGGGCGCGCTTCGGCCTCTTCCTGCTTCAGAATGGCAGCTGGAACGGCGAGCAATTGCTGCCGCAGGATTTCGTCAGCTATATGCGCACGCCGACCCAGGCCTCCGGCGGCCGCTATGGGGCAGGGCAGGTCTGGACCAAGTTCGGAAATGAGGGCGGCCCGCCCTTGCCAGGCGATGCCTATTGGATGCAGGGGCATGACGGCCAAAGCGTCATGCTGGTACCCTCGCATGGTCTTGCGGTCGTACGTCTCGGATTGACGCCGTCCCGCAGCGGCTATGACGTGCGCCAGTTGCAGGCCAAAATAATAGAGGCGGTCAACTGACCGCCCCTGAAGTTAAAATTTCAAATTGAAATTCAAAAGCCGAAGGCTTTGCAGCCTTACCGCATGCCGAGAGTATCGAGCAGGCCCTTGCGCTTGGCGTGGTAATAGTAGCCGCTGGCATAGAGCTTGACTGCGCCGTCGTTCTGGTTGTCGGCCACCATCCAGGCGCCGGCCAGATATTTCGTGGCATATTTCAGATTGGTTTCGGCATCGAACAGGCCTTCAGCCGGGCCTTCATAACCAAGACCCTTGGCCGTGTTGTAGCGGATCTGCATCAGGCCGTAATTGCCGGAGTGATAGGCGCGCGGATTGTAGGTGCTTTCGCGCTTGACGACGCGGTGAACCAGGTCTTCCGGGATATTGTTGAGCTTGGCGTAATAGGTGATGAGACGATCGAGTTCCGGGCGCGAGCTGGTCGGCTTTTGCGTGATGCCGAGGGACGCGGGGATCGATTTGGCCATGGCATAGGCGCTGGCACCGATCGACGGCTTGGCAACGGGAACGATCATGCGCTTGGCGACCAATGTTTCCAGGCCCATGGGTTCGCCGGTATCGAAATCCGATTCCATCGCGGCCATCATCATGCCTTCGGGAATCTGCGGCACGCGATCGGATTTTGCCGATGCTTGTGCGTTCTCGGTTTCCGGCACAATGGCAGCCGAAGCGGCCTGCGCGGCTGCGGATGTCTGGGGCGCCACCAGTGCATTGGCGGCCACCGCAGGAACCGCAGCCGGGTTGGCAGAGGCGGTCTGTGCCGGTGCTGTCTCGCCGGGCTTCATCATCGCTGTTTCAGCTGCAAGGGCTGCCGCTGTGGCCGATGCTGCGCCGTCCGGGGCCGGCAAAGCGTAGGCCGTCATTTCCGTTCCGGGCTTTGGCAGCGGGGTGACCGTCTGCACTGCCATCAGCTGTTCCATCGGCGTTCGCTCGACGCTCGAACAACCGGTAACAAGCGATACCGAGATCAGGGCGCAGGCTGTAACAGCCGGTTTTGAAACGGAAAAACGGAAATTCGCCATGCTGTCACTTTCGTGCTGTCAGGCCCCACAGCCCTATGCAAATCAGCAGCCAGAGGCCACCATGCGCTGGATGTCATTAACCTATGAGACGCTGCACCGCAAGCGTGGGACGCTTTTTCAGGTGCCGGCGCGCCGCAAACCGGCCGTCAGAAGGCCCGCGCCGATCAAAAGCGACCCGCCCGTGCGGTTGACGATGGCCTGAACTTTGAGCTTTCGAATCGTCTGGCGCGCCGCCGAAGCCATCAATGCGTAGAGCGTCGCATTCAGGGTCGCGAGCACCAGGAACGTGGTTTCGAAGATCATCATCTGGTTGAACAGGGGGCGGCTGAGATCGAGGAACTGCGGCAGGAAGGCCACGAAAAACACGATGCTTTTCGGGTTGAGCGCCGTGACCACGTAGGTGTGCAGGAAGATGCGCAAGGGGCGCTCTGCCGGGACCGACATCGTGCCATCGGCAGCCTCGGTTGCGATCGGCGCGCGCCAGAGCTTGATGCCGAGCCAGATCAAATAGGCGGCACCCACCCATTTCAGGACGGTGAAAACCGCAGCCGATGTGGCGAGCAGCGCGCCAAGGCCGAGCATCGATGCGGTCATTGCGGTGAAATCGCCGAGGGCTACGCCGGCGACCGTGGCGGTCGCCACCTTGCGGCCGTGACCGAGCGCATAGGAAATGACGAGCAGGATCGTCGGGCCGGGAATGGCAAGCAGGATGGCGGAGGCGGCAACGAAGGCCAGCCAGTGTTCGATCGACATGAAAACGGCTCCGTTTGGGTGTGGCGTCCGATCGAGGAAGCCATGCGCAAACGAAGCCGTCAATAGGCGTTTATGAGCCGGATATCAGTTCGCCGGCGACCATTTCTGTCCGATCACGTCCATGACCTCGCCGAACCATTTGACGGAGGTGTCGAAGTGCTTGCCGCCGCGGATGCGCGGGAATTCGATCGTGCGCAGCTTGCCGCCCTGGTCCTCGTCGTGACCGGTGACGCCGGAGACCTTGTTCAACGCGCTTTCGACCGCAAGATCGACCATGCCCTGAATGAGGCGCAGGTCGTCGGCATTTGCCGGTGCCGAACGGGCATAGTAGCCGGACTTCTGCACCATCGAGCGTTCGGCACCCAGGAGCGCTGCGAACTGCTTGGAGAACCAGCCGCCGACATTGATCGTGTCGATCTTCACATGGCCGAAGGCGTCGCGCTTGACGGATTCACCGGCTGCTTCGCGCTCGGCAACGACGGCATCGAGGCAGGCGCCTTCCGAAACGAACAGCGTGACGAAGCCCGTCTTGTCCATGATGGCGCGCAGACGCTGGGATTCGGCTTCCAGATTGAACGCGGTCTCGGGCAGGTAGAGGCCGTCGATATTCTTCATCTGCCGGTTCATCATGAAGCCATCGACAAATTCGCGGTCGTCGATGTGCTGGATATAGGAGCGGGCGGTGGCCGCAGTCAGCCAGCCGCAATGGCGGCCCATGACTTCGTGCACGACGAGCGTGCGCGGTGCAGCACTCTGTTCGTTGCTGACATTGTCGAAGAACTTGGCGCCGTATTCGGCTGCCGTCCAGGCGCCGAGCGACTGGCGGATCGGCACGACGTCGTTATCGACGGTCTTGGGCAGGCCGACGACGGTGAGGTCGTACCCGTTGGCGCCGAGATAGGCGGCAAGGTCTGCGGCAGTCGTGTTGGTGTCGTCGCCGCCGATCGTGTGCAGGATAGTGATGCCGTCGGCGGCCAGCCGTTCGGCCGCGACGCGCAACGGGTTCTGGCCTTCCTTGACCAGGCCACGCTTGATGCAATCGGCGGTGTTTGTCAGCTTCACCCGGCTGTTGCCGATCGGCGAGCCGCCATGGCGGTGTAGGATATGCGCCTTTTCGCGCATGTCGCGGGTGATTTCGATGCGGTCGGCCAGCAGCAGGCCCTGATAGCCGGAACGGTAGGCAACCAGTTCGATATCCGGCGCGATGTCGGTATAGCGCTCGATCAGGCCACCCACGGCGGAGGACAGACATGGCGCGAGCCCGCCTGCGGTCAGCATTGCAACTTTCTGTTTGGCCATGGAGTCCTCCTTGGAGATTGCGGCACGATCGTTCGCGGTTTCTCTAGCGCAATTCCCATGGAAGTTAAATGACATGCTGCAGGTATCGCGGTGGATGGTGCAGCCAAGCCGGCAGATCAGGGCCGGGCGACTGCCTTTGGGCAAAAAACGAACCGGGGACTGCAGCGGAAAAAGTCTTTCACCCAGCCATGATAGGGCCGGTTCGGCGTAAAATGTGTCAACGGGAATGGACGGTCACGGCAGCGCCTGCTACAATAATGAGGTGCCATCACAAATTCGTCATTTCGGCCAAATGCGCGGGTTTGCCGCCTTGCAATATGCCGCAACATCTGGTCATGCTGTTTGGTGAGCTGCACGAATACCGTGGCGGCACAGCCGTGCGAGCCACCCTGCATTTGCGCATGGACGCGCTGCCCGTGCCATACCACCGCAACGACGTGGATCAGCCAACAATGGGAAAGAACGTGCCTATGTCATTCTGGGATAGCATCCTCAGCATCGTCACCGCGACGGGCAATGCGCTCGCCGGTGTCATCGAAGCTGTGCGGACGCTGTTTGAAGGTGATCCGGAAACCCGCCGCAAGGTGGCTTTTTCCGTCGCCATGATCGCGCTGTCCGCCAAGATGGCAAAAGCCGACGGCATCGTCACCGAGGCTGAAGTGTCGGCGTTCCGCGATATTTTCAAGTTTCCCGATGACCAGGCGCAGAACGTCGCCCGACTTTACAATCTCGCCCGTCAGGACGTTGCGGGCTATGAGGCCTATGCCGAGAAGCTGGCGTCGCTTTGCGTGTCCTGCGATCAGAATTGCCCGGTGCTCGAAGATATTATCGACGGGCTCTTCCATATCGCCAAGTCCGACGGCGCTGTGCATGAGAAGGAATTGAACTTCCTCACGCGGGTTGCCGAGATTTTCCACATCAAGGAAGAGCGTTTCCAGGAGATCATGGCCCGCCACGTCCACAGCGCCGGTGCCGATCCCTACAAGATCCTCGGCGTTTCGCCGAAGGACGATTTCTCGATCATCCGCAAGCGGTACCGCGTGCTGGTATCGGAGAACCACCCCGACGTCTTGGTCGCCCGGGGCGTTCCCCAGGAATTGCAGGCGATCGCCAACGATCGCATGGCAGAATTGAATGCCGCCTATGAGGCGATCGAGAAAGAACGCCGCGCCGCATGACGGACTTCGTCTGTGACTATCCCGCCGCGCGCTTCGTGCCGTCGCCCAATCATGGCGAAAGGGCAGGCGGGCTGAAGCCCGACATGATCATCCTGCACTATACCGGCATGCCGACAGCGGCAGCAGCGCTTGACTGGCTCTGCCGCGATGAAAGCCAGGTCTCCAGCCACTATTTCGTTCACGAGGACGGACGCGTCGATCAGCTCGTCCCTGAGGACCGCCGCGCCTGGCATGCGGGAAAGAGCATCTGGAAGGGCGAGACCGACATCAATTCGCACTCGATCGGCATCGAAATCGCCAATGCCGGCCATCCCGGCGGGCTGCCGGATTTCCCGTCCGTGCAGATCGATGCGGTCGTCGAACTGTGTCGAAACTGCGGCGAACGCTGGTCGATCGCCCCTGAACGGGTGCTGGCCCACAGCGATATCGCCCCTATTCGCAAGGTGGATCCGGGAGAAAAATTTCCCTGGGAACGGCTGCATGCCGGCGGTGTCGGGCATTGGGTTCCACCGGCGCCGATCGGCGGCGGCAGATTTTTCCAGCGCGGCGACCAGGGCCAGCCCGTCGAGGCCGTGCAGACAATGCTGTCGCTCTACGGCTACGGAATTGAAGTGACAGGTGTTTTCTGCGAGAAAACCGAGGGTGCTGTGGCGGCATTCCAGCGCCATTTCCGCCCTTCCCAGGTCGATGGCATCGCCGATATTTCGACGCTCGACACGTTGCACAGACTGCTGTCCGGCCTGCCGGATTTCAGCCGCTGACCCTCGCTTCCCGGCAGTGTTTTTGCTCTCCGTTTCATGCTGTCTCCAGACTAATTTTGTGCACTGCCATATCATCACCATGATGCCGGGGTCTTTTGCGGCCGTACCGAACCGCAGGTAATTCTGGCCTCCAGCCCTTCCTGTTGATGACGAAAATCGGGATGCGAGACGGCAGGGCGGGGTGCGCCCTGAAAGCCGCAGCGCCTGAAAGTGGAGACTTCAAACTAAATGAGAATATCGCATCTTGCTGCGGCTGCGGCATGCTTCTGCATGCTGTTTTCCGGGGTTGAAACGTCGTATGCCGGGGGCACCGACAAGACAATCACATCCTCCATCAAGCCGGTCACCCGAACGACCGGTTATCCCGCACCGGGCGTCACCGCGCTCAAGACCTCCGTCTATAGCGGCCTGATCCAGACATATGCCAAGCAATATGGCGTGCCCGTCGATCTCGCCCATGCGGTGATCAAGGTCGAGAGCAATTTCAATCCGAAGGCACGCGGCAGCGCCGGAGAAGTCGGCCTGATGCAGATCAAGCCCGCCACGGCCCGGATGATGGGGTATTCCGGCGGCAAGCGCGGCCTGTTCGATCCCGAAACCAACATCAAGTTCGGCATGAAATATCTCGCCATGGCGCATGAACTGTCCGGCGGTTTCACCTGCGGCACGATCCTGCGCTACAATGCCGGGCACGGTGCCAAGAAGATGAACCCGGTGTCGCGCCGCTATTGCGGCAAGGTGCAGGCGATCATCGACTGAACTGTCCAAGGCCGGAATTTTTTCCAGTTCGCAGATGCCAGCCGGCCGATGCCATGATATTGCGCAAGGACCATTTTCCAAAGGGTGCGATATGGCAGACACATTCGATTTCATCATTGTTGGCAAGGGCATGATGGGGGCAGCGGCTGCCCGGCACCTGGCACGCAGCGGCGCCAAGATCGCGTTGATCGGGCCGGACGAGCCGGAAGACTGGGCAAGCCATGGCGGTGTCTTCAGCAGTCACTACGACAATGGCCGCATCACCCGCACGATCGATCCGGACCCGGTCTGGGCGCTTTTGGCGCAGCGGTCCATCGAACGCTACGCCGAGATCGCGGCAGAGAGCGGTGTCGCATTCTACAGCGAGGCCGGCTGCCTGATTGCCGCGCCTTTGCCGGGCGGTGCAGAACATACGCTCGACCATGTGATTGCCGCCCGCAACCGTCTCGGGGTGGAGGCGCCCTTCGTCAGCGAGCGGGATCTTGAAGGGCAGTTTCCCTGGTTCCGGTTTCCGGCGGGCTATGGCGGCGTGTTCGAGCCGCGCAATGCCGGCCACATCAATCCGCGCGCGCTGGTCAAGGCGCAGGTCATCCTGGCGGAAAAAGCCGGTGTGACGGTCGTTCGCTCCGAGGTTTCGGCCGTTGCCCGTGTCGGCAGCGCCGTCAATGTGCGGACGGTGGATGGCGCCATCTTCAGGGGCGGCCGCGCGATCATCTCTGCAGGGGGATTTTCGATTTCCGGGCCGCTTCTCGCCCGGCCGCTGGATCTGACCGTCAAGGCGCGCACCGTGCTGTTTGCCGAGGTGGGGGAGGCCGATCTGCAGAGGTTTGCGGCAATGCCGTCGCTGATCGGCTCGGCGCTCGAGCAGGACGAAAGCTATTATCTCCTGCCGCCGATCCTTTATCCCGACGGCAAGCATTATATCAAGATCGGTGGCGATCCCAGCGACGTCCATATCGGCTCCGAGCCTGAGGTTCGCGCCTGGTTCAGGGGTGAGGCCAACCGGTCCGCAGCCGATCATATGGCTGCCTTGCTGTCGCGCGTCATGCCGTCATTCGTGCCGGCGTCGCTGAAGTGGAGCCCCTGCGTCACCACGTTCACGCGCCACGGTTATCCCTATATCGGCTTTGCCGATACGGATCGCATCGCCGTTTTGACCGGCGGCAACGGGACGGCGGCCAAGAGTTCGGACGAGATCGGCCGGCTCGGGGCGTCGCTGCTTCTCAATGGCGTGCTTGACGCCAGCGAATACGATAGCGATTTTGCCGTCTGCTTCCGGTAGGATGACGCCGTTGCCAGCTTTTTGTTTTTGCCGCTTTCAATTGGCTGGCACCTCGGCTATGCACCGCGTGCCAGTTGGCCGGGCAGCCGCGCTCCGCTAGGACCGAAAGGTTGCGGGGGGAGGAAAGTCCGGGCTCCACGGAAAAACGGTGCCGGATAACGTCCGGCGGGGGCGACCCCAGGGAAAGTGCCACAGAGAGAATACCGCCTGCCTTGGCAGGTAAGGGTGAAAGGGTGGGGTAAGAGCCCACCGCACGCATGGCAACATGGGTGGCAAGGCAAACCCCACCGGGAGCAAAACCGAATAGGGATGACGTGGTTCGCGCAAGCGTTCCGGCCTTTTCCGGGTCAGTCATCCGGGTGGGTTGCAGGAGGCAGCGCGCAAGCGTTGTCCCAGATGAATGGCTGCCACGTTCCGGCTTTCGGGCCGGAGCCATACAGAACCCGGCTTACAGGCCAACTGGCAATTTCCCTTATTTTTCAAGTTTACGGATGGCGGTTTTCAAAATCGCTTATCTGCTTGAATAGCCATATCAATTATAAATTACTTAAATAATATATAAGGAATCACTGAAGCGGAATTCGCCGGTGAATCCAAAGTCTTGACTGTGCATTTGTAACCATTTGTTAAACTTAACAGACTATCAATATTTGCTGACGTCGCGTGCCGAAATAGACCAAATCCCATTGACGCCCATATGGTCCCATGTTATCCCAGTCATGCACTGCACACGGGCTGATTCAAGCCTACTCACCGCAAGTTTCGGAGGTGCTCCGCAAGGGGTTTTCGAACGGGCATGTCGCCCGGCTGTGGGGTGTTGCGCGTCCTTTTGATGGTGTGTGTGGGCTGTTGGGGCTGGCGTGCCCACCGGGAACGGCTGTATCGTGTCATGAACCGCTTCCTTTCGCATGCGACAAACCGGATCGATTCCAAGGGGCGGGTTTCCGTTCCCTCGATGTTTCGTTCCGTCTTGTCGGCGCTCGATATCCGGGAGCTTTACTGCTTTCAGGATTTCGTCTTTCCGGCTATCAGCGCCGGCGGTCCGGATTTGCTGGGCCGGTTCGAAAGGCAAATCAGCAGCGAGGATCCGTTCTCGCCGCAGGCCAATCAGATGTCGCTCCTGGTTCATGGGGGCGGGGTCTTCATGAAGCTCGACCAGGAAGGCCGGTTGATGGTCACGGATTTTATCCGCGATTTCACCGGCATCGACACGGAAGTCACTTTCGTGGGGCGGGCGGATCATTTTCAGCTGTGGGCGCCGCATGTTTTTGCGCAAACGCAGGCAGCGGCACGGGAAGAGCACAGATTGCGAGGTCTGCGTTCGGGCTAGAGTGGAGAGGCGGAATGATGACGGATCAGGGCACAGGTTTTACTGATGCCGAAGGCGGACCGGTCCGTCACATTCCGGTTCTTCTCCCCGAGGTTCTCGCCAGTCTGGATATTGCTCCAGGCAAAATCATTCTTGATGGCACGTTTGGCGCCGGCGGCTATACGTCGGCGATCCTTGCTGCCGGTGCCGATGTGATCGCGCTTGACCGTGATCCGGCCGCCATTCTCGGCGGTCAGCCGCTGGTGGAAGCCAGTGCCGGGCGCCTGACGCTCGTTCAGTCGCAGTTTTCCGATCTGGCGCAGCACGCCCCGGCCGATGGCCTGGATGGCATCGTGCTCGATATCGGCGTTTCCTCGATGCAGATCGACGAGGCGGATCGCGGCTTTTCCTTTCAGCGCAAGGGCCCGCTCGACATGCGCATGTCGTCTCACGGTGTCTCTGCCGCCGATGTCGTCAACAGGGCCAAGGTCACCGATCTCACCCGGATTTTCGGCTTTCTCGGCGAGGAGCCGCAGTCGGGCCGCATCGCGCGCGCCATCGAAAAGCGGCGTCTCGAAGAGCCGTTCGTCACGACCCGAGATCTTGCCGGGCTGATCGAAGTGGTCACGCCGCGCAAGGCCAAGGACAAGATTCACCCGGCCACGCGCGTCTTCCAGGCGCTGCGCATCTTCGTGAACGACGAACTTGGTGAACTCGCCGGAGCGCTGTTTGCGGCCGAACGTGCGCTGAAGCCCGGCGGACGGCTGACGGTTGTCACGTTCCACTCGCTGGAAGACCGGATCGTCAAGAAATTCTTCCAAGACCGCGCCGGCAAGGCGTCGGGCTCGCGGCATCTGCCGATTGCCCACGAACGCGCGGCAACCTTCGCACCAGTTGGCAAGTCTATGGTGGCGGCAAGCGAAGAAGAAGCGTCGCGCAATCCGCGCGCCCGGTCCGCCAAGATGCGGGTCGGTGCGCGCACAGAGGCCCCGCCCGAGGCAGATGACCTATCCATTTTCGATTTGCCGAACCTTGCAAGCCTTGGAAAGATGGGGGGCTGAGAGATGTTGCGTAGTTTTGACATCGTCCTGATCGTCGTCATGACAGCCGCTGCCACGGTCACCTATACGATCAAGCATCAGGCCGAAAACAAGCTTGAGGAAGTGCGCAAGCTGGAAGCAGGCATCAAGCTTGAGGAAGACACGATCGATCTCCTGCGCGCCGACTGGGCGCTGCTGACGCAGCCGAACCGGCTGGAAAAGCTGGTCGGCGTCTACCAGCAGGACCTGCAGCTTTCGCCCACCGATCCGACCCAGCTTTCCCGGCCCGAGGAATTGCCGATGCTGAGGGCGGACCTGCCGCCGCCTGCCGATGTTCTGGAGGCGATGGGGCTGGCAAAGGCCAAGACCAAGGGCAATGCCAAATCGAAGAAGCCGGTGGCTGACACCGACGATATCGCAACAGGTTCGGTGGAGCGCTGATGTCCTTTCTCTCCCGCATCATGGTCGTCAAGAGCAAGGCCCACTTCTCCGCTGGCGGCAACAATCATCCGGGCGATCTCGGCCGGCCGTTCGAAGGGACGCGCAAGCGGACCAGCAACCAGGCGAAAAGCCGCGTCGCCATCGTCATCGCCAGTTTCACGGCCGTCTACTGCATCATCGGCGGCCGCCTCGTGCAATATGGCCTGGCCCAGCCGGAGATGGTTTCCAGCATTGGCCGTGCCGACAATCTGATGGCATCGCGCCCGGATATTCTCGATCGCAACGGGGAGATCCTGGCGACCGACATCCGCACCGTGTCGCTCTATGCGGAACCGCACAAGATCGTCGACGCCGACGAGGCCGTCGAGCAGCTTTCCACTGTTCTGCCGAGCCTCAATGTCGCTGATATCTACAACAAGCTGAAATCCCCATCGCGCTTCCAGTGGCTGCGCCGCCAGTTGACGCCGAAGCAGCAGAGCGAAATTCTGGCGCTCGGCATTCCCGGCATCGGCTTCCGGCCGGAAAAGCGCCGCTTCTATCCGGGCGGCGCCACCGCCTCGCATATTGTCGGCCATGTCAATGTCGACAATCGCGGCATTGCCGGCATGGAGCGCTGGATCGACAACCAGGGGCTTGCCGATCTCGCCGCCATCGGCATGACCAGCGATGCCAAGCTCGAGCCGGTCAAGCTGTCGATCGACCTGCGCGTCCAGAACATCCTGCGCGATGTCGTCGTCGATGCGATGACCAAGTTCCGCTCGATTGCCGCCGGTGGCGTGGTGATGGATGTGACAACCGGCGAAATTCTCGCCATGGTTTCCTATCCCGATTACGATCCGAACAAGCCGGCCGATGGCGCCAAGGAAGGCTGGATGAACCGCATGTCGAACGGCACGTTCGAGATGGGATCGACGTTCAAGTCGTTTACGACGGCGATGGCGCTTGATTCGGGTAAGGTAAAGCTGACCGATAGCTTCGATGCGACCAATCCGATCCGCATCGGCGGCTTCACCATCAAGGACTTTCACGGCAAGCGCCGGGTCCTGACCGTGCCGGAAATCTTCCAGTATTCCTCCAATATCGGCACCGCCAAGATGGCCGACCTTGTCGGCATCGAAGGTCACAAGGAATTCCTGACCCGTATCGGGCTGCTGACCAGAATGCAGACGGAACTGCCGGAAGTGAAGATGCCGAGCCAGCCGCGCGAATGGAAGAAGATCAATTCGATCACCATCTCGTTTGGCCACGGCGTCTCCACCACGCCGCTGCAGACGGCGGTGGCCGGGGCAGCGCTGCTGAACGGTGGCAATCTGATCGAGCCAACCTTCCTGCCCCGCACGCCCGAGCAGGCGCAGGCGGCCTCCACCAAGGTCATCAAGCAATCCACCAGCGACGACATGCGCTTCCTGTTCCGCTGGAACGGCGTCAACGGTTCGGGCCGTAATGCCCGGGTGCCCGGCTTCAATGTCGGCGGCAAGACCGGGACGGCCGACAAGGTCGTCAACGGCCGCTATTCGAACGATGCCAACTTCAACGCGTTTCTCGCCGGCTTTCCGATCGACAAGCCGCGCTATGTGGTACTGACCTTTATCGACGAGCCGAAGACCGACAAAGGCAATGGTGCGGCACTGGCAGGCAATACGGCAGCGCCGATGGTGCATGACATCATCAGCCGGTCGGCGCCGCTTCTCGGCGTCGAGCCGAAATTCGGCGAAGACGGTTCTGCCTTGCTTGTGTCTTATTGACCATGGAATGACAATCTTGAGGATTCGCCGCCCGGCGGGTTGGTATAACTGAAAAGTGCATCCATGAAGATCAAAGACCTGATCGGGAAGGATTTCCCGGAAATTGCGGCACAGCTGGACAATGCGGCCGGTGATATCGATATCGCCGCGATCACCGCCGACAGCCGGCAGGTTGCGCCGGGGTCTTTGTTCGTGGCTGTTGCAGGCAGCAAGGCCGACGGCAAGGGCTTTATCGACGAGGCGATCAGCCGGGGCGCCGCAGCCGTCGTCACAGGCGTGAAGTCTGCCGGTGACACGCCGGTTCCGGTTCTCTCCGCCTTCACGCCGCGCCGCGTGCTCGCGATTGCCGCCGCCAACTTTTACAGCCACCAGCCCGATACGATGGTCGCCGTCACCGGTACGGCGGGCAAGACTTCGGTTGCGTCCTTTGCCCGGCAGATCTGGGCGCATGCGGGTTTTGCAGCCGCGATGATAGGCACCACCGGCGTGATCGCGCCGGGCCGTAACGATTATGGCTCGCTGACGACGCCCGATCCCATCTCCCTGCACAAGCTTCTGGCCGAACTTGCCGATTCAGGGGTTACCCATGCGGCGATGGAAGCCTCCAGCCATGGATTGGACCAGAACCGCCTCGATGGCGTACGGCTTGCCGCCGCTGGGTTCACCAATCTTGGCCGCGATCATATGGATTACCATCCGACCATCGAGGACTACATGGCTGCCAAGATGCGGCTGTTCGACGGTGTTCTGCCCAAGGGCTCGCCGGCCGTCATCTTTTCCGACGATGCCTGGTCGGGGCAGGCAATTGCTGCGGCACGGGCTGCCGGGCATCTGGTGCTGACCGTCGGCCGCAAGGGCGACTACCTGTCGCTGAAACGCGTCGAGCATTTCCGGCACAAGCAGATTGCTGAGATCCATGTCGGCGACGAGATTTTCGAAGTGCATGTGCCGCTGGCCGGCGATTTCCAGATTTCGAATGCTTTGGTTGCGGCCGGGCTTGCCATGTCGACCGGCGTCAGCGCCAGGGCGACCATGGCGGCGCTTGAAAAGCTGCAGGGTGCGTCCGGCCGCCTTGAACTGGTCGGGCACACCAAGGAGGGCGCGCTTGCCTATGTGGACTATGCCCACAAGCCGGACGCGCTGGAAAACGTCCTGACCTCGGTTCGCCCATTCACCACCGGCCGCGTCATCGTGGTGTTCGGCTGTGGCGGCGACCGGGACAAGGGAAAGCGCCCGATCATGGGCGAGATCGCCACGCGGCTGGCCGACGTCGTGATCGTGACCGACGACAATCCGCGCTCGGAAGTGCCATCCGTCATTCGCAGTGAAATCATGGCTGCGGCCAAGGGCGCCACCGAGATCGCCGACCGCGCCGAAGCCATCCAGGCTGCCGTCGATATGCTGAAATCGGGCGACACGCTGATCGTTGCGGGCAAGGGACATGAGGAGGGGCAGACCATCGGCTCCGTCACCTTGCCGTTCTCCGATCACGCCGAACTGCGCAAGGCATTGGGAGGTCATTGATTTGAACTTTCTGTGGACCACAAGCGATCTGATGGCGGCCATGCATGGCCGTCCGATGGGCAATCTGCCTGCGGGCATCACCGGCATTTCCATCGACAGCCGGTCCATCGGCAAGGGCGAGGCTTTTTTCGCCATCAAGGGCGACCGGGTCGATGGTCATGACTATGCGGGTATCGCGATGGCCAATGGTGCAACGCTGCTGGTTGTCAGCGAAGCCAAGCTTCCTGCGCTCGGGCGGCTCAACGCGCCGATGATCGTCGTCGATGACGTGCTGGATGCCATGGTGCGGCTCGGCTGTGCTGCGCGCGATCGCAGTGCGGCCAAGATCATCGCCGTCACTGGATCGGTCGGCAAGACCACGACCAAGGAGATGCTGCGGCACATGCTGCAGCCTTCCGGCCGGGTTCACGCCTCCGTCGCCTCGTTCAACAATCACTGGGGCGTGCCGCTCACCCTGTCGCGCATGCCGGAAAATACCGATTTCGGCATTTTCGAAATCGGCATGAACCATGCCGACGAAATCCGGCCGCTGGTCAAGATGGTGCGTCCGCATGTGGCCATCATCACTACGATCGCAGCCGCCCATCTCGGCAATTTCAAGGACCTTGAGGAAATCGCCGCTGCCAAGGCTGAGATCATGGAAGGCCTCGTCGATGACGGCCATGTGATCCTCAATCGCGACAACGATCAGTTTGCAGCACTTGAGAAAACCGCCAACGCGCTGGGCGTTGCCCATGTCCATAGCTTCGGCAGCAGCGCGAAAGCCGATTTCCGCCTGGTCGAATATGCGGGCGGCTCCGAAGGTGGCGTGTTGTGGGCGGCGCTGGATGGCAGGACGCTGGAAATCCAGATGGGGGCTCCCGGGCGCCATATCGCCGAAAATGCCCTGGCGGCGCTTGGGGCTGTCAGCCTCGTCGGCGCGGATATGAATGCAGCACTTGCGGCGCTGACAACGCTTCAGCCTGAAAAAGGCCGCGGCGCCCGCCATCGCCTGTCCATCGGGCAGGGGACATTTGTCCTGATCGACGAAAGCTATAATGCCAATCCCGCATCGATGCGGGCTGCGATCTCGCTTCTGCAGGATGCGGCTCTGCCGGACGGTGGCCGCAGGATCGCCATTTTAGGCGACATGCTGGAAATGGGCGCCTCTTCCAGCGCCGTTCATGCCGGGCTTGCCGCGCCGCTGGTCGAGGCCGGCATTACCGACATCTGGCTTGCCGGCGAAGACATGGCGCATCTGCGCGATGCTTTGCCCGAAGGCATGCGGGTCGAATACCGCCAGGCGGTCGATGAGTTGAAGGAATTTGCGCTTGGCGCCATCGCCGCCGGGGACGTGGTGATGATCAAATCGTCGAAGGGCACGGGCTGCGGCAGGATCGTTTCGGCTCTTCTTGAGACATATCCGGCCTCTGCAAGTCCGGATCGCGCTGAATAAAGGCAGGACAAGGCATTCTTCGCCGCTGTTCTATGCTGACACTTTTGATAGGACGCAGTTATCCTTCCATCAGGTGATTCTGATGGATGAATCTGCAACGAACCTTTGGGGAAAGGTCCCTCATGCTCATCTGGCTTGTCGAACTGGCGGACCATTTTCAATTCTTCAACCTGTTCCGCTACATCACGTTCCGGACCGGCGCCGCCCTGTTCACCTCGGCATTGATCGTATTCCTGTTCGGACCGCGGATGATTTCGTCGCTGCGCGTGCGCCAGGGACGCGGACAGCCGATCCGCGCGGATGGCCCGCAGACCCATTTCAAGAAGGCCGGCACGCCGACCATGGGTGGCCTGATGATCCTTGCCGGTATCGTCGGCAGCTCGCTGCTCTGGGCCGATCTTTCCAGCGTCTACGTCGTCTCGACGCTCCTGGTGACGCTCGGTTTCGGCGCCATCGGCTTTTACGACGATTATCTGAAGGTGACGAAACAGTCCGACAAGGGCTTTTCCGGCAAGGCGCGGCTCGGGATCGAATTCCTGGTCGCGGGCATCGCCGTGTACTTCATGATGCGCACGGCGCTTTCGGCCGGTGTCTCGGGCTCGACATTCGGCTCATCGCTGACATTCCCGTTCCTGAAGGATTTCACGCTCAACCTCGGCTATTTCTTCATCCTGTTCGGCGGCTTCGTGATTGTCGGCGCCGGCAATGCCGTCAACCTGACCGACGGTCTCGACGGGCTTGCCATCGTGCCGGTGATGATCGCTGCCGCGTCCTTCGGCGTGATCGCCTATCTTGCCGGTAACGCGGTGTTTGCAAACTACCTGCAGATCCATTTCGTGCCGGGGACCGGTGAGCTCGCCGTGATTCTTGGGGCTGTCATCGGGGCCGGGCTTGGTTTCCTGTGGTTCAACGCACCGCCCGCCGCCATCTTCATGGGCGATACCGGTTCGCTGGCGCTCGGCGGCCTGATTGGTGCGGTGGCCGTCGCCACCAAGCATGAAATCGTCATGGTCATCATCGGCGGCCTGTTCGTGATGGAAACCCTGTCGGTGATCATCCAGGTCTTCTGGTTCAAGCGCACGGGAAAGCGCGTCTTCCTGATGGCGCCGATCCATCACCATTTCGAAAAGCTCGGCTGGACCGAAAGCCAGGTGGTGATCCGGTTCTGGATCATTGCGGTTATTCTGGCCATGGTCGGCCTTTCGACCCTGAAGCTGCGGTAAGAGACGATGATACCGGTCACCACATTCAGCGGCAAAAAGGTCGCCCTGTTCGGGCTCGGCGGTTCGGGCCTTGCGACCGCGCAGGCGTTGGTTGCCGGTGGCGCCGATGTCACGGCCTGGGACGACAATCCAGACAGCGTCGCCAAGGCATCTGCCGCCGGGATCGGCACTGGCGATCTCCGTCAGGTGAACTGGGCGGATTTCTCCGCCTTCGTTCTGTCGCCGGGCGTTCCCCTGACGCATCCGAAACCGCATTGGACCGTCGATCTCGCCCATTCAGCCGGTGTCGAGATCATCGGCGATGTCGAGCTGTTCGTGCGCGAGCGGCGGGCGCATGCGCCGGATTGCCCGTTCATCGCCATCACCGGCACCAACGGCAAATCGACCACCACGGCGCTGATTGCACATATCCTCAAATCCAGCGGCCGCGACACGCAGCTTGGCGGCAATATCGGCACTGCGGTTCTGACGCTCGATCCGCCGGCGGCTGACCGGTTCTATGTGGTCGAGTGCTCGTCCTACCAGATCGACCTTGCCCCGACGCTGAACCCGTCTGCCGGCATCCTGCTCAACCTGACGCCCGATCATCTCGACCGGCACGGCAGCATGGAGCATTATGCTGACATCAAGGAACGGTTGATTGCAGGCAGCGATACGGCGATCGTTGGTGTCGATGACGTCTATACCGAGGCCATCGCCGACCGGGCGACGCTTTCCGGGCACCGCGTCATCCGCATCGCCCGCCATCGTGCCCTCGGCGAAGGACTTTATGCCGACGGCACGCGCGTCATGCGCGCCGAAGGTGGCCTGGCGGCAGTCGTTGCCGATCTCGATGGTATCGCGACCTTGCGCGGCAATCACAATGCCCAGAATGCGGCCGCCGCGATAGCGGCCTGCCTGTCGGTCGGCGTTTCCGAACGCGAAATTCTGGCTGGGCTGTCGTCTTTCCCGGGTTTGAAACACCGGATGCAGCCGGTTGGCCGCAAGGGCAATGTCGTCTTCGTCAATGACAGCAAGGCGACCAACGCCGATGCTGCGGCACCCGCCTTGTCGAGCTACGACCGCATCTACTGGATTGCCGGCGGCTTGCCAAAGGAGGGCGGGATCGCGTCGCTTTCGCCGTTCTTTGCAAGGATCGCCAAGGCCTACCTGATCGGCGAGGCCGCACCGGCTTTTGCAGCCACGCTTGGGGAAACTGTTCCCTTCGAAATTTCCGGGACTCTGGAGCGGGCGGTGGCCCATGCTGCAACGGACGCGGCCAGCGACGAGGCGCCGCAATCGGCCGTCCTTTTGTCCCCGGCTTGCGCAAGCTTCGACCAGTATAAGAATTTTGAAGTGCGCGGCGATGCGTTCGTGAGCCATGTGGCTGCGATCGATGGCGTGACGATGCTGATTTGAGGGCGATGACCCTGACTTTGCGATAGTGGCGCCGGACGCGCCGTTGAAGGGGACGAAGAAATGGTAAGCCGTGCCGAACGTGGCCCCGTGGCCGACTGGTTCTGGACGATCGACAGGTTCTTCCTGGCGACCTTCATTCTGTTGATGGGCATCGGCTTCATGTTGTCCTTCGCGGCAAGCCCGGCTGTGGCCGAGCGGCTCAATCTCGACAGCTTCCATTTCGTCAAGCGGCATGCGGCCTTCCTTTTGCCGTCGCTCGCCGTGATGATCGGCATTTCCTTCATGTCGCCGCGCCAGGTGCGCCGCACCGCGATGATCCTGCTTCTGGCGTCGCTCGCCATGATGGTTCTGGCGCTGTTTTTCGGAGCGGAGGTCAAGGGATCGCGGCGCTGGATCTCGCTTGCCGGATTGTCGGTGCAGCCGTCGGAATTCATGAAGCCGGCCTTCGTCGTCGTCTGTGCCTGGCTGTTTTCCGAACATGCCCGCCAACCGGAAATTCCCGGCAACCTGTTTGCCATCCTGCTGTTCGGCATTGTCGCCGCACTTCTGGTCGCCCAGCCCGACCTTGGCCAGACGATCCTCACCACCGCCGTCTGGGGCGGCATGTTCTTCATGGCCGGCATGCCGTGGCTGTGGATCGTGGTGCTTGGCGGCTCGGCTGTCGGCGGCCTGGTCGTTGCCTATACGGTGTTGCCGCACGTGGCCGGCCGTATCGACCGGTTCATGACCGGCGAGGGCGATACGTTTCAGGTGGATACGGCGCTGCAGGCGATCATCCGGGGCGACTGGTTCGGCCAGGGGCCGGGCGAGGGCATCGTCAAGCGGATCATTCCCGACAGCCATACCGACTTCATCTTCTCGGTTGCGGCCGAGGAATTCGGCATCGTCTTTTGCATGGTCATCGTACTGATCTTCGCGTTCCTCGTCATGCGCGGCCTCAGCCACGCTTTTCGCGAGCGCAATGATTTCAACCGTTTTGCCGTGGCTGGACTTGTCCTGCAGATCGGCATCCAGTCGATGATCAACATCGGCGTCAATCTGCAGTTGCTGCCGGCCAAGGGCATGACCCTGCCGTTGATCTCCTACGGCGGTTCGTCCATGGTGGCGATCTGCGTGACGGCGGGGTTCATCCTGGCGTTGACCCGCCATCGTCCGGAAAAGCGCGCTGTCGAGCGCAGCCTGTTTCGCTCCGGCATGGGCGTTCCGGCCGAATAGGCGGGAGATTAAGGACTGAACATGACCAAAGGTATTATCATGCTCGCCGCCGGTGGTACCGGCGGCCATCTGTTTCCGGCGGAGGCGCTGGCGCACGAGTTGAAGGCGCTCGGCTATTCCATCCATCTGGTGACGGACAGCCGGGCGGAGCGCTTTGCCGGCAAGTTTCCGGCCGATGAAATCCATGTCGTGCCCTCAGCGACGATCGGCTCGAAGAACCCGCTGAAGGTGGCGTCGTCGCTGTGGACGCTCTGGTCCGGCATCCGCGTGGCCGGCCGTCTCATGAAAAAAGTGCGGCCGAAGGTCGTGGTTGGGTTCGGCGGTTATCCGACCATTCCGCCGTTGCTTGCGGCAGTGCGCGCCGGCATTCCCTCGATGATCCATGAACAGAACGCCGTTATGGGCCGCGCCAACAAGGCGCTGGCCAATCGCGTCCGGGCAATTGCCGGCGGGTTCCTGCCGGAAACCAACGGCCCCTATGCGGCGAAGACTGTGACGACGGGCAATCCGGTACGGCCGGCGGTTCTGGAGGCGGCAAAGGTGCCCTACCAGCCATCCGGCGAGGGTGAGGAGTTTCGCCTTGTCGTGTTCGGCGGGAGCCAGGGCGCGCAATATTTCTCCAAGACCGTGCCAACAGCGATCAGCCTTCTCGACGACAATTTGAGACGGCGCCTGAAGATCACGCAGCAGGCGCGCGCCGAAGACATGCCGATGGTCGAGGGCTGCGTCGCCAGGCTTGAGATGAATGCCGATATCGCGCCGTTCTTTACTGATATGGCCGAGCGGATCGCGAGAGCCCATCTGGTCATCTGCCGTTCCGGTGCCTCCACGGTTTCGGAAATCGCCGTGATCGGGCGGCCGGCGGTCCTGGTGCCTTATCCCTATGCGCTCGATCATGATCAGGCGGCCAATGCCGCAGCGCTGGCGGCAACCGGGGGCGCCAAGGTGATCGTCCAGTCGGAACTGTCTGCGGAGAAACTCAGCAAGATCCTCACGGGCGCGATGACCAACCCGGAGAAGCTCGCCACGATGGCGGCCAATGCCAAACAGGCGGGTAAACCGGATGCGGCCCGCTTGCTTGCCGCCATGGTTGAAGCTATTGCCAGCGGTTCGACGATTGCACAGTTCAAGGAAACACGCTCATGAAAATGCCGCAGACGATCGGCCTGGTTCATTTCATCGGTATCGGTGGTATCGGCATGAGCGGTATTGCCGAGGTGCTGCACAATCTCGGTCATAAGGTCCAGGGTTCCGACCAGGCCGATAGCGCCAACGTCCAGCGCCTGCGCGACAAGGGCATCGAGGTCTTTGTCGGCCACAAGGCGGAGAATATTGGCGAGGCCGAAGTGGTCGTGGTGTCGACTGCCATCAAGAAGAGCAATCCGGAACTGATCGCGGCGCGCGAAAAGCTGCTGCCGGTGGTCCGCCGCGCCGAAATGCTCGCCGAACTCATGCGCTTCCGCAATGCGATCGCCATTGGCGGCACGCACGGCAAGACGACGACGACCTCGATGGTTGCCACACTTCTGGAAGCCGGTGGTCTCGATCCGACCGTCATCAATGGCGGCATCATCAATGCCTATGGCACCAATGCCCGCATGGGTGAGGGCGAGTGGATGGTGGTGGAGGCCGACGAATCCGACGGCACCTTCCTGAAACTGCCGGCCGACGTCGCCGTCGTCACCAATATCGATCCTGAACATCTCGATCACTACGGCAATTTCGATGCCGTGCGCGCCGCGTTCCGCCAGTTTGTCGAAAATGTGCCGTTCTACGGTTTCGGTGTCATGTGCCTCGATCATCCGGAAGTCCAGACGATGGTCTCCAAGATCGAGGACCGCAAGGTCATCACTTACGGCGAAAACCCGCAGGCCGACGTGCGCTTTTCCAACATCCGCATGGATGGCGCTACCTCCGTGTTCGATGTGGAGATCCGCCGCCGCCGCACCGGCAAGGTAATCCAGATGAAGGACCTGCGCCTGCCGATGCCGGGCCGCCACAATGTGTCCAATGCGACCGCCGCAATCGCCGTTGCCCAGCGCCTGGGCATTTCGCCGGAGGATATCGCCAAGGGACTGGCCGCCTTTGCCGGCGTCAAGCGCCGCTTCACCTTTACCGGCGAATGGAACAATGTCCGCGTCTACGACGACTATGGACATCACCCCGTCGAGATCAAGGCCGTGCTGAAAGCGGCGCGCGAAGCCTGCCAGGGCCGCGTCATCGCGGTGCATCAGCCGCACCGGTTCTCACGCCTGCACAGCCTGTTTGAGGATTTTTCTGCCTGCTTCAACGAGGCCGATACGATCCTTTTGGCGCCGGTCTATTCGGCCGGCGAAGATCCGATCGACGGCATCAATTCGCAGGAACTCGTTTCCCGCATCAAGGCCGGCGGCCATCGCGACGCGCGGTTCATTGAAGGTCCGGAAGCAATCGCTCCGATTGTATCAGCCATTGCACAACCGGGTGACTTTGTGGTTCTCTTGGGGGCTGGCAGCATCACCTATTGGGCTGCCGCACTTCCAAAGGAACTCGCAGGCATTTCAGGACATTCCGCATGAAACAGGTAAATGGTGAAAAGCTACTGGCCTCGCTCGGGGACAGCGTCAAGGAGTTGCGCGGACGTCTGACGCCGGATGCGCCGATGGACCGGGTGACCTGGTTTCGTGCCGGTGGTCTGGCCGAGCTGATGTTCCAGCCGCATGACGCCGACGATCTCGTCGCCTTCCTGAAATTGCTGCCGGAAGACGTCCCCGTCATGGTCGCCGGTGTCGGCTCCAACCTCCTGGTGCGCGATGGCGGCATTCCGGGCGTTGTCATCCGGCTGTCTGCCAAGGGTTTTGGCGATGTCGAACTGATTTCTGAGACGCGTGTGAAAGCCGGAGCGATCTGCCCGGACAAGAATCTGGCGGCGATGACGCTCGATCACGGCATTGGCGGTTTCGCGTTTTACTACGGCATTCCCGGCACGATCGGCGGCGCGCTGCGCATGAACGCCGGTGCCAATGGCGGCGAGACGCGCGAGCGGGTCGTTGAGGTCCACGCGGTCGATCGCAGGGGCAATACGCATGTGCTGTCGAATGCGGACATGGGGTACAGCTATCGCCATTCCTCGGCGCCGAAGGACCTGATCTTCACCCATGCCATTTTCGAGGGCTATCTCGAAGACAAGGCCAAGATCCGCTCCGACATGGATGCGGTGCGCCAGCATCGCGAAACCGTGCAGCCGATCCGCGAAAAGACCGGCGGTTCGACCTTCAAGAACCCGGACGGCCATTCCGCCTGGAAGCTCATCGACGAGGCCGGTTGCCGCGGCATGATGATCGGCGGCGCGCAGATGTCGCCGATGCATTGCAATTTCATGATCAATACCGGCCAGGCGAGCGGCTACGAACTCGAATATCTCGGCGAGACCGTGCGCCAGCGCGTGTTCGAGACCTCGGGCATTTCGCTCGAATGGGAAATCAAGCGCATCGGCACGTTCATGCCGGGCTACGAGGTCAAGGAATTCCTGGGTGAACTGACGGCATGAGCTGTCAATGCTCTGATATAACAAAGCCGCTGCGGAGCGATCCGCAGCGGCTTTTTGTGTTTGAGGCCTGCTGAAGCTTAGACTTCGTCCTTGCCCGAGAGCAGGATGCAGATCAGCGTGATGACGGCGGCGGCGCCGAGATAGTAGCCGACATAGGCCATGCCGTAGTTCACCTGCAGCCAGGTCGCTGCATAAGGCGCAAGCGAGGCTCCGAAAATGCCGGCGAGGTTGAAGGTGATCGACGAGCCGGTGTAGCGCACATTGGTCGGGAAGGGGGCGGCGAGCGCCGTGCCGATCAGGCCGTAGGTCATGCCCATCAGCGCCATGGCAATGATTGCAAAGACGAAGATTGCACCTTCGCCCGATGTCATCAGGACGTTCAGGAAGAACGAGAAGATGCCGATCAGGACGGTCGTTGCAATCAGCACCTCGCGGCGGCCGAAGCGTTCGGCCAGCTTGCCGGCGATCGGGATGAAGATGCCGAACAGGATCGAGCCGACGATCTGGATTTCCAGCGCATCGAGGAACGGGATGTTCAGGACCTTGACGTTGTAGGACAAAAGATAGGCCGAGCCGATATAGAACAGCACGAAGGTTGCCAGCGCCACGAACGTGCCGAGGAAGAGGCTGCGCTTGTGATGGCGGAACAGTTCCATCACCGGAACCTCGACGCGCTCATGCTTGTCGATGGCCTTCTGGAAGGCCGGTGTTTCGGTGATCGACAGGCGCACCCAAAGGCCGACGGCAATGAGGACGATCGAGGCAACGAAGGGGATGCGCCAGCCCCAGCTGAGCAATTGCTCCTGGGTCATCAGGTGGAGAAGCAGCCAGAAGGCGCCCGAGGACAGGAAAAGGCCGACGGGTGCGCCAAGCTGCGGGAACATGCCGTACCAGCTGCGCTTGCCTTCCGGCGCATTTTCCGTGGCCAGAAGGACAGCGCCGCCCCATTCGCCGCCGAGACCGAAACCCTGGCCGAACCGGCACAGCGCCAGAAGCAGCGGTGCGATGACGCCGATCTGCTCATAGGTTGGCAACAGGCCGATGATGACGGTCGAGACGCCCATGGTCAAAAGAGCCGCGACCAGCGTGGTCTTACGGCCGATGCGGTCGCCGAAATGGCCGAACACCACGGCACCGAGCGGGCGCGCGAAAAAGGCGATCGAGAAGGTGGCAAAGGAGGCCAGAAGTGCGGTGGTCGGATCGGTGTTCGGGAAGAACAGCACCGGGAACACCAGCACCGCGGCGGTGGCGTAGACGTAGAAGTCAAAGAATTCGATGGTCGTGCCGACCAGGCTTGCAAGCAGAACGCGGGCCGGCGAATTGAGCGGGCCCTTGTTCAACGGCGCTGCCGTCGGCGACGTGGAAACTGTGTCGCTCATTATCATGTATCCGTATTGGAATGGGTGTTGCCGTCTTGGATGGCAGCGGCCCGGCTTTAACGCAGACGCCGCAGCAATAAAACCCTTCATGCGCAACTATCGGCAAGTATTCGGGGTGATTCGATCACAAAACTGTCGCCAAAACAGCGATATCGCCTTTCATTTCAGCAGATTGACCAAAAATGCCACTTAAAAGCGTAAATTTTCGCGCAATCCTTGACCGGACTCAAATTGTGGCAAATCTTGAGTTGTGTATCCGGCGACCGGGTGCGGCAAACAGGCTGGGATGCGCATGCGTTTCCTTCAGGGGGTCTGAGGGAGGCGCTGATCATGCGCATTAGGCACTTTAGGGGCATTTGCTTCGTGCGAAGGGGAAATCATGTTCAAGAAGCTTTCTGCGGAATTTTTGGGAACGTTCTGGCTGGTGTTCGGCGGTTGCGGCAGCGCGGTGCTGGCGGCAGCTTTTCCGGACGTTGGTATCGGCCTTCTCGGGGTCTCGTTTGCCTTTGGCCTGACGGTGCTGACCATGGCCTATGCCGTCGGCGGCATTTCGGGCGGCCATTTCAATCCGGCGGTGTCGGTGGGATTGACGGTTGCCGGCAAGTTTCCGGCCGGCTCGCTGCCGGGTTATATCATTGCGCAGGTGTTGGGCGGCATCGCTGCGGCGGCAGCCCTCTATCTGGTTGCAAGCGGCAAGGCTGATTTCCAGCTCGGCGGTTTTGCCGCCAATGGTTACGGCGAGCATTCGCCGGGCGGCTATTCGCTGACATCGGCTCTGGTCATCGAAGTGCTTCTGACCGGCTTCTTCATCTTCGTCATTCTGGGCGCCACCCATGGCCGCGTGCCCGTCGGTTTTGCGCCGATCGCCATCGGTCTCACCCTGACGCTCATTCACCTGATCTCGATCCCGGTCACCAATACGTCGGTCAATCCGGCCCGCTCCACCGGCCAGGCGCTGTTTGTTGGCGGTTGGGCGCTGCAGCAGTTGTGGCTGTTCTGGCTTGCCCCGATCGCCGGTGCCGCCATTGGCGCGATCGTCTGGAAAGTGGTCGGCGAAGACGACTAGGACACTGCCATTTGCCAGGCTTTTACGTTCGAAGGCCCTGCGCGGACAGCGCGGGGCCTTTGCCATTTTATCGGCCACGTCACCGGCCTTTTTTCTTGCGCCGCAATTAACACTCTGATTCTAAGAGATGAATCGAAGCGCAATTTTGAGTCGGTGCGAAAATATTTCACCGATCTCTTGGATAGAGTTAACCAAAGTAAACGGTTCATTAACCATAATGACGCTCTAGTGGGGATGTGCCTGACGGACGCGACTCGCGCCGGAAACAAGCTAGGCGCAAGCGGCGATTTGTAAGGCTGGCGTAATGTCGGGGGTTTTGATGAGCAAGCATGTGGCTGTCCTTATGGGCGGATTTTCTTCGGAGCGGCCGGTCAGCCTGTCTTCGGGGACTGCGTGCGCCGATGCGCTGGAGGCCGAAGGCTACCGCGTCACCCGAATCGATGTTGATCGTGATGTTGCATCCGTTCTTTCGGCCCTGCGCCCGGATGTCGCCTTCAATGCCCTGCATGGCCCTTTCGGCGAGGATGGCACGATCCAGGGCATCCTCGAGTATCTGCAAATTCCCTATACCCATTCCGGCGTGCTTGCCTCGGCGCTCGCCATGGACAAGGCGCAGGCCAAGCTTGTCGCCAGTGCCGCCGGCATTCCGGTGGCCGAGGCGCGCGTCATGGACCGCCATGATTTCGGCTCCGATCATCCGATGAAGCCGCCATATGTGGTCAAGCCGGTTCGTGAGGGCTCCAGCTTCGGCGTCGTGATGGTCAAGGAAGACCAGTCGCATCCGCCGCAGATCGTAACCTCCAGCGAGTGGCGCTATGGCGACAGGGTGATGGTGGAACGCTACGTCTATGGCCGCGAGTTCACCTGCGGCGTGATGGGCGACACGGCGCTGGGCGTCACGGAAGTGATACCCCAGGGACACGCCTTTTACGATTACGATTCAAAGTATGTGAAAGGCGGTTCAAAACACGTCATCCCGGCGGATATTTTACCGAATATTTACCAAAAAATACAAACACTCTCAGTCATGGCGCATCAGGCGATTGGATGCCGCGGCGTAAGCCGCTCCGACTTCCGCTTCGACGACCGTTTCTCTGCAGAAGGAGAGCTCATCTGGCTGGAGGTCAATACTCAGCCAGGCATGACTCCTACCTCTCTGGTTCCTGAAATGGCTGTTCATGCTGGCCATACGTTTGGTGAATTCCTCAAGTGGATCGTGGAGGACGCGTCGTGTTTGCGTTGAAGGGCAGGAAAGCAGGTCGAGGACGGGCTCCGCTGGAAGCGGCTGATCTTGATGGTCAGCGCGTTTTGCCGCGGCCGCTGCGCCGCGTCGTGCGTTTCCTCGTCAGCCTCGGAACGGGCCGCATTCACTTCGTGCCCCATACCGGCACGGCGTCCGCGCTGGCATTTTTTGCAGCGACCGGTTTCTATGGCATGTCGCTCGGCGGCCATAGCCAGGATTTTGCCCAGACCACCACGTCGGCCGTCGGATTTGCGATCGAGGACGTCAAGGTGTCCGGCAATGACCAGACCTCGGAAATCGACATCCTGCAGCAGCTGGGCCTTGACGGCGCGACCTCGCTGGTTGCGCTTGATATCGGCATGGCGCGCAAGCTGATCAGCGAAATGCCCTGGGTCGAGGACGTTGCCGTGCGCAAGGTCTATCCGGGCACGATCGAGGTCAATCTCAAGGAGCGCAAGGCATTCGGCATCTGGCAGCACGGTTCCGACCTGTCGCTGATCGAAGCCAGCGGCAGCGTGATTGCGCCGCTGCGCGACAATAAATTCTCCGAGCTGCCGCTGTTTGTCGGCCGCGATGCCGAGACTACGGCTGCCGGTTTCTATGCCCGCTTCGAGCAGTGGCCGGAAATCAGCAAGCGGGTCAAAGCCTATGTCCGCGTTGCCGGCCGCCGCTGGGACCTGATCCTCGACAACGGCATCAACATCAAGCTGCCCGAGCACGATCTCGACCGTGCCATGCAGGTGCTGTCGACGATGGAAGAGGGCCAGCAATTGCTCGAGCGCGATATTGCCGCGGTCGATCTGAGGCTGGAGGACCGCACCACGATCCAGTTGACCCCCGAAGCCGCGGCCCGCCGCCAGACCGTTCTGGAAGCCCGCACGAAGATGTTGAAGAAGCAGGAAAAGGAAGGCCGTACATGAGCATCTTCGGCTCCTCTAATTTTGGGCTGCCGCGTCTGAAGCCGCTTTCTTCGAAGCGGTCGCATGTCGTTTCCGTGCTCGATATCGGTTCTACCAAGGTTGTCTGCATGATCGGCCGGCTGACGCCGAAAGCCGAAAGCGCCATCCTGCCGGGCCGTACCCATTCGATCGAGATCATCGGCATCGGCCATCACAAGTCGCGCGGCATGAAGAACGGCGTGATCGCCGATCTCGATGCGGCCGAAAGTGTCGTCCGTCTCGCCGTCGATGCCGCCGAGCGTATGGCTGGGCTTACCATCGACAGCCTGATCGTCAATATTTCCGCCGGCCGTCTGCAGAGCGATATCTATACGGCCTCGATCGATCTGGGTGGCCAGGAAGTCGATGCCGCCGATCTGAAGAAGGTTCTGGCGGCTGCCGGTCAGCAGTCGCTGCGCCAGGACCGTGTCATCCTGCATTCGCTGCCAACGGGGTTTTCGCTCGACGGCGAGCGCGGCATCCGCGATCCGCTGGCGATGTTCGGCGATGCGCTTGGCGTTGATATGCATGTGCTGACGGCGGAACGCGCTGCCCTGAAGAACCTCGAACTGTGCATCAACCGCGCTCATCTGTCGGTCGAAGGCATCGTGGCGACACCGTATGCAAGCGGTCTTGCAGCGCTGGTCGATGACGAAGTCGAACTCGGTTGCGCCGCCATCGACATGGGCGGTGGCACCACGACGATCTCGGTCTTTGCCGAGGGCAAGCTGGTTCATGCCGACGCGATCAGCCTCGGCGGCCATCATGTCACCACGGATCTGGCGCGTGGTCTTTCGACCCGCATCGAGGATGCGGAGCGCCTGAAGGTCGTTCACGGCTCGGCACTGCCCAACAGCGCCGACGAGCGCGATATTGTGTCCGTTCCGCCGATCGGCGAGGACGACCGCGATCAGCCGACGCATGTGCCGCGCGCGCTTGTTTCGCGCATCGTGCGGGCCCGCATCGAGGAAACACTGGAATTGATCCGCGACCGCATCCAGCGGTCCGGCTTCTCGCCGATCGTCGGCAAGCGCGTCGTTCTGACGGGTGGGGCGGCCCAGCTGACCGGCCTGCCGGAATCGGCACGCCGGATTCTGGCCCGCAACGTGCGCATCGGCCGTCCGCTCGGCGTCTCCGGACTGCCGGCGGCAGCGAAGGGCCCGGCCTTTTCGACGGCTGTCGGCCTGATGATCTATCCGCAGGTCGCGGACATGGAAACACATGCGGCGCAGGGCGGTCTGCTCTCGTCGCTTGCAGGAAACAACAGCCGTATCGCCCGCATGGGTCAATGGCTGAAGGAAAGCTTTTGAGCCATTCGGCATCGTGCTGAACGGGTGCAATACGGGATTTAGTGATTTGGCCGGCTCGGCAAGGCGGCCAGAAACCAGGAAGGAACGGGTACAATGACGATCAACTTGCAAAAGCCGGATATCACCGAGCTGAAGCCCCGCATCACCGTCTTCGGTGTCGGCGGCGGCGGCGGCAATGCTGTCAACAACATGATCACCGCAGGCCTCGAAGGCGTCGATTTCGTCGTCGCCAATACCGATGCCCAGGCGCTGACCATGACCAAGGCGTCGCGCATCATTCAGATGGGTGTTGCCGTGACCGAAGGCCTGGGCGCCGGTTCGCAGCCGGAAGTCGGGCGTGCGGCCGCCGAAGAGTGCATCGATGAAATCATCGATCACCTCAACGGCACGCATATGTGCTTCGTCACCGCCGGCATGGGCGGCGGTACCGGTACCGGTGCTGCTCCCGTCGTTGCCCAGGCTGCCCGCAACAAGGGCATCCTGACGGTCGGCGTCGTCACCAAGCCGTTCCATTTTGAAGGCCAGCGCCGCATGCGCCTCGCTGACATGGGCATCCAGGAACTGCAGAAGTCCGTCGATACCCTGATCGTCATTCCGAACCAGAACCTGTTCCGGATCGCCAATGACCGCACCACGTTCGCCGATGCGTTCGCGATGGCCGACCAGGTTCTCTACTCCGGCGTTGCCTGCATCACCGACCTGATGGTCAAGGAAGGCCTGATCAATCTCGACTTCGCGGACGTTCGCTCCGTGATGCGCGAAATGGGCCGCGCCATGATGGGCACCGGCGAAGCATCCGGCGAAGGCCGCGCAATGGCTGCAGCCGAAGCCGCGATCGCCAACCCGCTGCTCGACGAGACCTCGATGAAGGGCGCGCAGGGCCTGTTGATCTCGATCACCGGTGGCCGTGACCTGACGCTGTTCGAAGTTGACGAAGCTGCCACCCGTATCCGCGAGGAAGTGGATCCGGACGCCAACATCATCCTCGGCGCAACGTTCGACGAAGAACTCGAAGGCCTCATCCGCGTTTCGGTCGTGGCAACGGGTATCGATCGCACAGCTGCGGAGGTGGCCGGCCGCAATGCTGACTTTCGTCCGGTAGCTGCCAAGCCGATCGTTCGTCCGTCCATCGCCATCCCGGCAGCGCCGGTACAGCAGACGGTTGCCGTTCAGCAGCCGGCTCCGGTTGCCCAGCAGCCGGTAGTCCAGCCGCAGGCCGCCCAGCCGGTCCAGCAGACCAGCGATTCGATCGCCGAAGCCATCCGCGCCGCCGAACTGGAACGCGAACTGTTCCTGTCGATGCCGCGCGGTGGTGCACCGGCACCGGTTCAGCAGGCTCAGGACGATTTCCGTCCGCAGAGCAAGCTGTTTGCAGGTGCAGCACCGGCCGAACAGCAGCCGATCGTTCAGGCGGCTCCGGTTCAGCGCGCTGTCGAGGCGCCGGTCTACCAGCAGCCGGTCGCCCAGGCACCGGTTCGCCAGGAACCCGTCGCTCCGGTGATCCGTCAGCAGGCCGAACAGGTCCGCATGCCACGCGTCGAAGACTTCCCGCCGATGGTCAAGGCCGAAGCTGAGCACCGTGCACAGCCGGTCCAGCACGAAGAGCGCGGCCCGATGGGCCTGCTCAAGCGAATCACCAATTCGCTCGGCCGCCGCGAAGAAGAAAGCCACGATGTCGCTGCCGACATGACCGCCGGTGCGCCGGCTGCATCCTCGCAGCAGCGCCGTCCGTTGTCGCCCGAAGCGAGCGTTTACGCGCCGCGCCGGGCAGCTCCCCTCGATGACCGTGCCCGCGCTGCTTCGCAGCCGCGTGCCCATGAAGACGATCAGCTCGAAATCCCGGCGTTCCTGCGCCGTCAGTCGAACTGATTTTTTTGCCCACCTTCCTCCTTGCCGAAATGCCCGGGTTTGCGCCCGGGCATTTTTTATGAATTTCTGAATTCTTTCAAGGGCTAAGCACCCTGTGTGCGGTGCGTAACAAAGCGAAAGAAACAGTGATTTGGAATGACGGCCCACTGCAATTATCTTCACCATCAACACTGATGGGTCAGCATTGCGATTCTAACCGCGAAAGCCTTGCAGATTGGACCGGATGGCGACGGCAAGCGTTGCTCTCCGACTGTGCGGCCTGCGGCTTTTGAGAGGCGCGAGGCTTCGGCCCTAACGACATTCGGCGGAAACGCCACGTAGCATTTGAAGGCGATAAGCATGGGACTGGGAATTGGACTGCTGGGGTTTCAGACAACGATTGCACATTCTGTAACTCTGAGCGGCACGGGCGTACATTCTGGCGCCGAAGTAGCGATCACCTTTCATCCGGCGGAAGCAGACAGCGGCATCGTTTTTCAGCGTGTCGTCGGCGAGCAGACGATTAGCGAATTCAAGGCTGTTTCCTCGCAGGTCGGCAATACCGATCTCTGCACCATCCTCGGTTTTTCGCCAGCCACCTCGATCGCCACGATCGAGCATGTGATGGCAGCGATCTATGCGCTTGGCCTCGACAACCTCCTGATCGAAGTGCACGGCGCCGAAATGCCGATCATGGACGGCAGCTCCGCACCGTTCATCGAGGCGATCGAGCAGACCGGCATCAAGGCGCTGTCCGTCAAGCGCCGCTCTATCCGTATCTTGAAGCCGGTCCGGATCGAATCGGGCGCCTCCTGGTCGGAATTTACGCCTTACGACGGCATGCGTTTCGAGGTGGAGATTGATTTCGATAGCCCGCTGATCGGCCGTCAGTCCTGGAAGGGCGATATCACGCCTTCGGTTTTCAAGACGGAATTGTCGCGTGCCCGGACGTTCGGCTTCATGCGCGATGTCGAGCGCATGTGGGCGGCTGGCCGTGGTCTCGGGTCGTCCCTGGAAAATTCGGTCGTCATTGCCGATGACAATACCGTCATCAACATGGAAGGCCTGCGTTACAAGGACGAGTTCGTTCGCCACAAGACGCTGGACGCCGTGGGTGACCTGGCGCTGGCCGGTGCGCCATTCATTGGCTGCTACCGTTCCTACCGGGGCGGACACAAGATGAACGCCAATGCGCTGAAGGCGCTGATGAGCGATCCGACGGCCTATGAAATCGTCGAAAGTGCACCGCAGCGCCAGCGCTCTGCACCCCGCGAAATGATTGCCGTCAACGCGCCGTGATCTGCAGCCTTTTGTTCCTGAAAGGGAAAATCTGGTCTGATGTTTGATGAGAGCCGGTCTTTTGACCGGCTTTTTCATGATAAGACTGCCACAAAATTGCGTTAATCAATCATCATGACATTGCGGTCTTGTTGCATCTTGATCTAAAACGCGGTTCATAGGCGGCGGTATTCTTACCGGCGCGGGAGTTGGGATTTACGAATGGTAATTGCAGGCCAGTTTGAATTGAAGAAGATGGCACGTGTTGTTGCCATTACGCTTGTGGCTACCGCGACCAGTGTTCTGGTAACCGCCTGCCAGAACGATCCCGACATCGATATCACCAAGCTGAGCGCTGAGACCGATCCACCGGAAGTGCTCTACAATCAGGGTCTCGCCAATCTGAACGCCGGCAAGACCACGGAAGCGGCGCGCAAGTTCGACGCGATCGACCAGCAGCATCCGTTCTCCGAATATGCCCGCAAGGCGCTGGTGATGCGCTCCTTCGTCAATTACCGCAACGGCCAGTATCAGGAAGCCATCAACGGCGCGACCCGGTACCTCAACCTCTATCCCGAATCCGAAGACGCAGCCTATGCGCAATACATTGTCGGTCTTGCCTATTCCAAGCAGATCCCGGCGGTGACGCAGGACCAGAAGCCGGCCTTCAAGACCATCGAGGCAATGCAGGCGGTCATTTCCAAATACCCCGATTCCGAATATGTCGAGGATGCGCAGGCCAAGATGCGGTTTGCCAAGGACCAGCTCGCCGGCAAGGAGATGCAGGTCGGCCGCTACTATCTGGAGCGCAAGGAATATCTGGCCGCGATCACACGCTTCCGCTCTGTGGTCGAAACCTATCCGAACACCAACCAGGTCGAAGAAGCGCTCGCACGTCTGGTCGAGACCTATTTCGCGATGGGCATCACCTCGGAAGCGCAGACGGCCGCCGCCGTTCTCGGGCATAACTATCCTGACAGCCAGTGGTATGCCGACAGCTACAAGCTCCTGCAGACCGGTGGTCTTGAGCCGCGTGAGAACGGTGGCTCATGGATCTCGCGCGCCGGCAAGAAGCTTTTGGGCGCCTAGAATCAGGACCAAGACGAAGAGATTTGAACCGGGATGCTTTCACAGATTTCGATCCGCGATATCGTCCTGATCGAACGGCTTGATCTGTCCTTTGATGCCGGCCTGTCTGTGCTCACGGGGGAAACGGGTGCTGGAAAATCCATCCTGCTCGACAGTCTGTCGCTGGCGCTGGGTGGCCGGGGCGACGGTTCGCTGGTGCGCCACGGTGGCGACAAGGGGCAGGTGACGGCGGTTTTCGATGTCGGCATGGCCCATCCGGCGCGGCTTCTCGTGCGCGAAAACGGCATCGACGACGATGGCGATCTGATTTTCCGCCGGGTTCAATCCGCCGATGGCCGCACCAAGGCCTATGTCAACGACCAGCCGGTTTCCGTTCAGCTGATGCGCCAGGCAGGCCAGCTCCTGGTCGAGATCCATGGCCAGCACGATGACCGCGCGCTGGTCGATACCCATGCGCACCGCACCCTTCTTGATGCCTTCGGTGGTCTGGCCGACGAGGCGCAGTCTGTCTCCGGCCTTTACCGGATCTGGAAGGATGCCGAGCGGACGCTGAAAAAGCACCGCGACAAGGTCGAGGCCGCCGCCCGCGAGGCCGATTATCTGCGCGCCTCGGTCGAGGAGCTGGAGGCTCTATCGCCGCAGGACGGCGAGGAAGACGATCTGGCCGAGCGCCGTTCGCGGATGATGAAGGCGGAGCGCATCGCCGTCGATATCAACGAGGCAAGCGAGTTCCTCAACGGCAATGGTTCGCCGGTGCCCCTGATAGCCTCGATGGTCCGGCGCCTGGAGCGCAAGAGCCATGAGGCGCCCGGTCTTCTCGAAGAGACCGTGGAACTGCTGGACGCCGCGCTCAACCAGCTGTCCGACGCACAGATGGCGGTTGAAGCGGCCTTGCGGAAAACCGAATATGATCCGAAGGAGCTGGAACGGACGGAGGAGCGGCTGTTTGCGCTGCGTGCCGCCGCCCGCAAATATTCCGTCCCGGTGACGACGCTGCCGGCGCTGGCGGTCCGGATGATCTCCGATCTTGCCGATCTGGATGCGGGCGAAGAAAAGCTGAAACAGCTGGAAGCGCAGCTTGGCCTGACCAAGGGCGCCTTCGATGCGGCGGCGGTGGCGCTTTCGGCCAAGCGCCACAATACCGCAACAGCACTCTCGCAAGCGGTCATGGCCGAACTCCCGGCGTTGAAGCTGGAACGTGCCCGGTTCATGGTCGAAGTGACCTCCGATGCGCAGGCCGCTGCTGCCGAAGGTATCGACATCGTCGAATTCCATGTCCAGACCAATCCCGGCACACGGCCGGGCCCGATCATGAAGGTGGCGTCGGGGGGCGAGCTGTCGCGCTTCCTTCTGGCGCTGAAGGTGGCGCTTGCCGATCGCGGCTCGGCGCCGACGCTGGTTTTTGACGAAATCGACACCGGGGTCGGCGGCGCCGTTGCCGATGCCATCGGCCAGCGTCTCAAGCGGTTGTCAAAGACTGTCCAGGTTCTGTCCGTCACCCACGCGCCGCAGGTGGCAGCGCGCGCTGCAACGCATCTGTTGATTTCCAAGGGGCCTTCTGCGGAAAAATCCGAAACGATCGCCACCCGCGTCGCCCGCATGGACGACAAGGCCCGCACCGAAGAGATCGCCCGCATGCTCGCCGGTGCCTCGGTGACCGACGAGGCGAGGGCGGCTGCAGCGCGTCTGCTGGCGGGAAACGTATGAGCGATCAATTTCTCCACTGAGTAGATGATGGATCAGTAGGTAAAAATCCAATAATCGTGCGCAGCTGCAGCTGTTCTTAAGTTCTGCTTGGCTTCTCGTACGGCGCGAACGATGTGCCTTACGAGCAAAATGCGCAAGGCCCCGTGAAAGAATGCGATATCGTCATCATATTCGTTTTTAAGTTCTATATCGTCAAATTTCGCTAAATTAGCTCTACCTACGCAAACTCCGAAGCTCAAACCGTTCTGACGTATTGGATCTACTAATCTTAGCACAGAGCCATTGTGAGCAGCGGCGTTTCGCATCTCTCTAACTAAGTCGGTTACGTCGCCTTTGCTATTTATGTCGTCTGTAAAAATTATTCGTAATTTCATTTTATCCAGTGCAGACAGTGCATCTTTGAGATTTACGATCAATAATGTAAATGCGGCTTCGGAAATCCAATATGGCTCCGCATTCCAAAATTCAGTTCTGAGAACATCATCGCATTTTTTAAGTGTAGTTTCGGTAAGGCGGCAAAGTTCGTAGGACACTATGTTATTCCTATTCCGAAGATGGGTGTTGAACTAGGGTAATGAAATTACATTCAGGATGGCAATCGGTGTTTTGTTTCGGCAGTAATCACTATCTAATGGAACTGTCTCCGGTGGTTTTATAGCCCCTTCCCATAAAGCTATTTTGCTCTAAAACGACTCCGCAATCGAGGAGTCTCCATCATGTCGATTATGACTACCGTTGTTGAAAGTCTCACACTGGATGAGGCTGCATTAGAGCTGGAACGGCTGGCTGGCGAACTGGCGCATCATGATGCGCTTTATCACGGCAAGGATCAGCCGGAGATTTCGGATGCCGACTATGATGCGCTGAAGCGGCGCAACGAGGAGATCGAGGCCCGGTTTCCGGAACTCGTGCGGTCCGACAGTCCCTCGCGCAAGGTCGGTGCGGCACCCTCCGGCATCTTCCAGCAGATCACCCATGCCCGGCCGATGCTGTCGCTCGACAACGTATTTTCCGACGCGGACGTGCAGGACTTCATCGGCAGCGTCTATCGCTTCCTCGGCCTGTTGCCGGACAATTCGATCGCCTTTACGGCCGAGCCGAAGATCGACGGTCTGTCGATGTCGCTGCGCTATGAAAACGGCAAGCTTGTCAGCGCTGCGACCCGCGGGGACGGCACGACCGGCGAAAACGTCACGGCCAATATCCGCACGATCCAGGAAATCCCGCAGACCTTGCCGTCCGATGCCCCGGATGTCGTCGAGGTGCGTGGCGAGGTCTATATGGCCAAGAGCGACTTTTTGGCGCTGAACGCGCAGATGCTCGCTGAGGGCAGGCAGACCTATGTCAATCCGCGCAACACGGCGGCCGGGTCGCTGCGCCAGCTCGATGCGGCGATCACGGCCAGCCGCAAGCTGAAATTCTTCGCCTATGCCTGGGGCGAGATTTCGCAAATGCCTGCCGATACCCAGTTCGGCATGGTCGAGGTCTTCAAGCGCTGGGGGTTCCCGGTCAATCCGCTGATGCAGCGGCTGTCGTCGATCGATGCGATCCTCGAGCACTACAACAAAATCGGCCTCAAGCGTCCCGATCTTGATTACGATATTGACGGCGTGGTCTACAAGGTGGACCGGCTGGATCTGCAGCAGCGCCTGGGCTTTCGCTCGCGTTCGCCGCGCTGGGCAACCGCGCACAAGTTTCCAGCCGAGCAGGCATTCACGACAGTCGAGAATATCGACATCCAGGTTGGCCGCACTGGCGCGCTGACGCCGGTGGCGCGGCTGACGCCGGTCACGGTCGGAGGTGTCGTGGTGACCAATGCGACGCTGCACAATGCCGATTATATCGAAGGCATCGGCAATGGCGGCGAGCGCATCCGCGAGGAAGAACACGATATCCGCATCGGCGATACCGTCATCGTCCAGCGGGCAGGGGATGTGATCCCGCAGGTGCTGGACGTGGTGATGGAGAAGCGTTCGGCAACGGCTGAGCGCTATCCGTTCCCCAAAATATGCCCGGTCTGCGGCAGCCACGCGGTGCGCGAAAGAAACGAAAAGACGGGCAAGCTCGATTCCGTCACCCGCTGCACCGGTGGCTTCGTCTGCCGGGCGCAGGCGGTCGAGCATCTCAAGCACTTCGTCTCGCGCAATGCCTTTGACATCGAGGGGCTGGGGTCCAAGCAGATCGACTTCTTCTTCGAGGCCGAAGACCCGTCGCTGTCGATCAAGACGGCGCCCGATATTTTCACGCTGGAAAAGCGGCAGAATGCCTCTACGCTCACCAAGCTCGAAAATATCGACGGTTTTGGCAAGGTCAGCGTCCGCAAGCTCTACGATGCGATCAACGACCGGCGCCAAGTCGCGCTGCACCGGCTGATCTACGCGCTCGGCATCCGCCATGTCGGCGAAACCACGGCCAAGCTTCTGGCGCGCTCCTACGGAAGTTATAGCGCCTTTGCGGAAGCCATGAAGGCCGCCAGCGATATCACCTCGGAAGCCTGGAGCGACCTCAACACGATCGACGGCATCGGCGATGTGGTGGCCCGCGCGATCGTCGAGTTCTTCAAGGAACCGCGCAACATGGACGTGGTCTCGCGCCTCCTGGACGAGGTCACGCCGCAGGATGCGCAAGCGCCTGTCGCCAGCTCGAGCCCCGTCGCCGGCAAGACCGTCGTCTTCACCGGTTCGCTGGAAAGAATGACGCGCGACGAAGCCAAGGCCATGGCCGAGCGGCTGGGCGCGAAGGTTGCGGGCTCGGTGTCGAAGAAGACCGATCTTCTGGTCGCGGGCCCCGGTGCCGGCTCCAAACTGGAAAAAGCCCGCGAACTCGGCGTCGAAACCACCGATGAGGACGGCTGGTTTGTCCTAATCGGTGGGTAAGAGCTATTCCTTCGCCTTAAAAGCTTTCCCCGTTCCCCTGTCTTCTCTATGACGGCTGCCAGATTTGTGACAGTTTCGTGACAACGCGAAGATAGGTGGATGAACAATGCTGGGTTGGTTTCGCAAGCTTTTGCCGCGCGAAGACAAGTTCTTTGAGCTTTTCGAGGCGCATTCGCGCACGGTCGTCGGTGCGGCCGATGAATTGAAGGCGCTGCTTGCCGCAGAGGGCGATCTCGACGCACATTGCGACCGCATCGTCGCACTCGAATACCAGGCCGACGCGATTACCCGCGATGTGCTGCAGGCGGTGCGCCTCAGCTTCATCACGCCGTTCGATCGCGGCGATATCAAGGACCTGATCCAGTCGATGGATGATGCCATCGACATGATGCACAAGACGGTCAAGACGATCCGTCTGTTCGAGCAGAAGAGTTTCGATCCCGGC